>NZ_JAPMLV010000001.1:1818127-2121148 GCF_026420145.1 Enterobacter pseudoroggenkampii | reverse complement strand
TCCGATAGGGCGCCCGCCAGCAGAGAGAGAAAGTCCTGTGCACCGTCGGTGCCTTTCCCTGTCTGCGTGCCGCCTGACAGGTCGCTGTCGCTCATCAGCAGTTGTTGCAGTGTGATCATTCCGGTTTCCTCATTGATGCGCGCTGGGCAAACTCATCCATTTTCTTCTGATCCAGACGGTTTTCCGCCAGGGTAGTTGCCGCGATCTGTCGGTCCTGTAAAGTCTGCCAGGCCTGCAGCCGCTGCTTCTTCTCACGCCAGAAATTCAGCGCGGTATCGACTTTCTGGGTCCACTGGTTAAGCTGCTGGCGATGCTGATCTATCGCCTTCTCCAGCGTCTGGATAAACTGCTGATAGTTAATCCAGCGCTGGCTTCCAATGCCCTGTGTCATATCGGTATTGAGGTTGGTGCGATATTCATGCTGATAGTCGATCAACATCTTCAACTGTTCTTCAGCCTGCTGGCACCCGCGTCGCATTGCGCCAAGCTGCAATGCGGCATCATCAACTTCTTTTTCAGCCAGATCTTTCAGCGTTGATAACGCGCTGTTTTGCGCCATGACCTTCGCCCTCCACCTGTGTTACACCTGCGGGAAAATCAGCTCCAGTGCCTGAATTGAATCTTCCCAGTCGGCGCGTTCAAAAATGCCTTGTTGCAAAAATGCCTCCAGCTGCGGCCACAGGGTAATCGCTTTGTCGAGCATCGGGTCGCTGCCTTTGGCATACGCCCCCACGCTGACCAGATCGCGGTTGCGCTGGAAGCTGGAGAGGAGTTGTTTAAAGTTACGCACGCGGGCGTAGTGCTTCTCGGTTATCAGCGCCGTCATTGCGCGGCTGATAGAGGCTTCAATATCAATGGCCGGATAGTGTCCGGCTTCGGCGAGACGACGCGACAGCACAATATGGCCGTCAAGGATCGCGCGCGCGGAGTCGGCAATCGGGTCCTGCTGGTCATCGCCTTCGGTCAGTACCGTATAGAACGCGGTGATGGAACCGCCGCCGCTGATGCCGTTCCCCGCGCGCTCAACGAGGGCAGGGAGTTTGGCGAAGACCGAAGGCGGATAGCCTTTGGTCGCCGGTGGCTCACCGATGGCCAGCGCGATTTCACGCTGTGCCATCGCGTAGCGGGTCAGGGAATCCATGATCAGCAGCACGTGCTTGCCGCGGTCGCGGAAATCTTCGGCAATACGGGTGGCATACGCGGCACCCTGCATACGCAGCAGCGGCGACACGTCCGCCGGCGCGGCGATGACCACCGAGCGGGCGCGGCCTTCCGCTCCCAGAATGTTTTCAATAAAGTCTTTTACTTCACGACCACGTTCGCCAATCAGACCTACAACGATCACATCAGCCTGCGTGTAGCGCGCCATCATGCCGAGCAGGACGGATTTACCCACGCCTGACCCGGCGAACAGGCCCATACGTTGTCCGCGTCCCACGGTCAGCAGGGCGTTAATCGGGCGCACGCCGGTGTCGAGCACATGCTCGATAGGGGTTCGCTGCAGGGGGTTAAACGGTTGGGTGATCAGCGCGCCGGTTTCGGTGGTGTCCGGGGAGGGCAGTCCGTCGAGCGGCTTCCCGCTGCCGTCCAGCACGCGGCCCAGCAGGGCAGGGCCAAGCGGCAGCTGCTTCCCGCTTTGCAGCCCGTCGCCAGACGTGTTTTTGGCATACACGCGCGCGCCGGGCAGAATGCCTTCCACCTCTTCAAGCGGCATCAGGAACAGGCGCTGGCCGTTGAACCCGACTACTTCGCTTTCCACTTCACGCGTTTCCAGACCGTCCTGACGCTCGATCACGCAGGTCGCGCCCAGCGGCAGCTGCAGGCCGGTGGCCTCCAGTACCAGACCGGTGGCGCGCGTCAGTCGCCCATAACGACGAACAGATGGCAGTTGCGCCATCTTCGTCTCAAAGTTGTCGAGCGTGGTGAGCCAGCGGGTGAGGCGCGCAGTCATCAGACGACTCCCGGTGCCGCCAGGCGGCACAGTTCCTGCCAGCGGGTGGCGACGCTGGCATCCAGGTCACCTTCATCGGCAGAGACTTTGCAGCCGCCGTGATGTAACGACGGGTCACCACGCAGGCGCCAGCCGTGCAGGTTTAGCGTCGCGCCCAGGCTCTCTTCCACACGCTGCAGATCGTCCGGATGGACGCGCAGCTGCGGCTTCCCGCTGAACAGCGGCTCCTGCTGCAGCAGGCCCTGAATTTGTTTGATAAGCGCCGTGTTATCCACCACGGGCGTCTGGCCGATCACCTGACGCGCGGCTTCCAGCGCCATCTGCATCAGTCGCGAGGCAATCACGCTGTCCAGCGCGTCCAGCGTGTGCTGAAACTCGCTGACCAGCTGCTGCATGCGGGCATGGATCGGCGCCTGCTGCTGGCGCGCCTGATCGATACCGTGCTCTAACCCTTTCGACAGGCCTTCCTGATACCCCAGCTCATGGCCTTTCTGCCGGCCTTCGTTCAGACCGGCATTGTAGCCCTGCTCGTGCGCCTGCATTTGCAGCTGAGCCAGCATTTGAGCTTGCTGCTCTTCTTCGCTCAGCTCGGGCTGCTCGACGTCCGGGTCAAGCTCCTCTGTCGGGAGCGCGGCTGGCGTGAACTCGGAGAGGGGAGGAGCCAGATCGTCCGGCGTCCAGCGCTTCCACGGCAGCTCATTAGACATAGGTGTCGTCTCCGCTGCCAATCACCATCTCGCCGGTTTCCGCCAGACGACGAACAATAAGCAGAATGGCTTTCTGTTCGTTTTCCACCTGAGACAGACGAACCGGGCCGCGGTTGGCAAGATCGTCGCGCAGGATATCGGCCGCACGCTGAGACATGTTGCGCAGGAATTTCTCGCGCAGCGGCTGCTCGGCGCCTTTGAGGGCGATAAGCAGCGACTCGGAATCCACTTCCTGGAGCAGGCGCTGGATGCTGCGGTCGTCCACTTCGACGAGGTTCTCGAACAGGAACATCTCGTCGATGATTTTCTGGGCCAGCTCGCCGTCGAATTCGCGAACCGCCGTAATGACAGCCTCTTCCTGCTGCGTTTTCATCAGGTTGATGATTTCCGCCGCCGTTCTCACGCCGCCCATTTTGCTGCGCTTGAGGTTCTGGCCGTCGAGCAGGTTGTTCAGCACCTCGGTCAGCTCCGCCAGCGCGGCAGGCTGGACGCCACCGAAGGTGGCGATACGCAGCATCACGTCGTGACGCAGGCGCTCTTCGAACAGCGCCAGAATATCGGCCGCCTGACCACGTTTAAGGTGGACAAGGATGGTGGCGATAATCTGCGGGTGCTCGTCGCGAATAAGGTCGGCGGCACTCTGTGGTTCCATAAAGTTGAGCGTTTCGATACCGCTGGCGGTATCGCGGGTTTCCAGAATGTCTTCCAGCAGGCTGGAGGCACGCTCTTCGCCCAGCGCCTTGACCAGCACGGAACGGAGGTAGTCGTTGGCGTTGATGTTCAGCGCGGCAAACTGTTCGGCTTCCTGTTCAAACTCTGCCAGCACTTCAGTCAACTGCTTGTTGGAGATCTGACGCACGTTGGCCATGGCCGCACTGAGAATTTGCACTTCTCGCTGGGAGAGGTGTTTAAACACCTCTGCCGCGCGATCTTCGCCAATGGTCATCAGCAGGATGACGCTTTTATCGGTGCCCGTAAGCGTATTACTCATGTTCGTTACCCATCCACTGGCGAATGACCAGCGCCACGACGCGCGGATCGTTATCTGACATTTCGCGAATGCGCTGGCTCATGACCTCAGCGCCCATGCGCTGGTTAGCACGACGCTGCTGCATCTGTTCATCTTTGCTGAGACGCACTTCAACCGCTTCTTCGGTTTCCTGACGCGCATTCATCTGCTCGCGAGCCGCTTTTTCGGCTTCAGCGCGGCGCTGGAGCTGCGGACGAACGCCCTTACGCCACAGCAGCCACGCGACAATCAGCACCAGCAGCCAGCGGCCTGCGGACATCAGCTGGTCGATAAACGCCTGCTGTTGCCAGAACGGCAGTTCACCGCCGGTCTCTTCAACCGAGTTGAACGGTGAGTTCACCACGTTGAGGGTATCGCCGCGCTTCTCGGAGTAACCCATCGCTTCACGGGTCAGGTTTTCAATCTGCTTCATCTGCTCGGCGGTCAGCGGCAACGGTTTGCCATCCGCCAGCGTTTTGTAGTTCACCACTACCGCAACGGAAAGACGCTGAATATCGCCCACGTTCAGTTTAGTGTGGCGAATCGTCCGGTCCACTTCATAGTTCGTGGTTTCGTTACGACTGCTGGTACGCGGACCGGCGTTACTGGCCGTTGAGGTGGTCTGCTGATTATTTTGCTGACCGTTCTGCTGATTGGCCGGAGGCGTAGAGATCGGCGCCGCGTTAGCCGGGGCCGGCTGGTTAGACAACGCACCCGGCACGCCGCCTGGGTATGCACCGCCGACCTGTTCGTTCGAATTGATCTGGCGTGAACGCATTACCGCCTGAGCCGCATCGCCGTTCGGGCTGTATTGTTCTTCAGTTTGTTCTTTATTCGCGAAGTCGATCTGCGCGGTAACCTGCGCGTGCACGTTGCTGTTACCCACAACCGGGCCGAGGATCGCTTCAATACGACGCTGGAGACGGCTTTCGACATCGGCGGCATATTTCAGCTGCGCGTCATTGAGATCGCGACCGGCGGTGTTGGATTGCGTCAGCAGGTGACCGCTCTGGTCAACCAGCGTTACGTTACCCGGTGGCAGACCGGCGACGGCGCTGGAGACGAGATGCGTCACCGCGCTGATTTGCCCTTCGTCCAGCGCGCGGCCAGGTTCGAGGTTCACGGTAACGGAAGCCGAAGGTGATTTCTGTTCACGGACAAATAAAGAAGGTTTAGGCATCGCCAGGTGCACGCGGGCACTCTTCACCGGGCCTAATGTTTCAATGGTGCGGGCCAGTTCACCTTCCAGCGCACGCTGGTAGTTCACCTGCTCGCTGAACTGGCTGATACCGAATTTTTCCTGATCCAGCAGCTCAAAGCCAACCGCACCGCCCTTCGGCAGCCCCTGCTGAGCCAGACGCAGACGCAGTTCGTGCACCTTATCTGCCGGTACCTCAAGCGCACCGCCATTATCGGCAAAGCGATAAGGGATGTTCATCTGGGTAAGCTGGGTGACGATGGCGCCGCCATCCTGATCGGAAAGGTTACTGTAGAGTGTCCGGTAATCAGGGCTTTTCGCCCACAGGACCATCGCTACAAGGATCGCAATTGCGGCAGCGCCTGCCACGATCAACGGGATTTTAGGATTCGCGCGAAGGCGGTTCATCCACTCGAGTGATTTATTCTGCGGCGCTGTCGATGCTGTTGCACTCATTGCGCACCTCTTAAATCCTGGTGGTTTACGTTATTCGTGTAGAGAAACAAAACTGACTCCCGGGTCGGCAAACACGACAAAAGTTCCATATTGATGGCCCTGCCATTATTTGATGATTCGTGATTTTCTATGGGTCAAATAACCTGGTTTTTTCATGCTATTTACCGCCATTATCTTATTGACAAGCTGTTAGTCTTGACCGCGTAAAAAACCATCCAGGGGAAAGTCATGGCTATACAGGGCATTGAAGGGGTAATCAGTCAGTTGCAGGCAACGGCGATGACGGCCCGTAATCAGAATGTGGCAGATCAGCAGCCGAGCATCAGCTTCGCAGGGCAACTGCATGCCGCTCTTGACCGTATCAGTGATACCCAGACCGCAGCGCGCACTCAGGCAGAAAAGTTCACCCTCGGTGAGCCGGGCGTGGCGCTGAATGATGTGATGACCGATTTGCAAAAAGCCTCGGTTTCCCTGCAGATGGGGATCCAGGTGCGTAACAAGCTGGTGTCGGCCTATCAAGAGGTCATGGGAATGCAGGTTTAAGACCTGTCGATCTTCGCTGGCAGCCGCAGCGCTTTAATGCCACAATATTTTTTTCTTCGAATGCAGGAAAGATGATGAAAAAAATAGCAATTGCTGGCGCGCTGCTGGCACTGACCGGGTGCGTTCAGGTCGATAACTATAACGACGTGATTAAGCATCCTGTCCCGGCGCATCTGGCGGGATACTGGCAGTCGAAAGGGCCGCAGAGCAACATGGTCAGCCCGAATGCGATTGCCACGCTGGTGGTGACGGAGGAGGGCGATACGCTGGACTGCCGTCAGTGGCAGCGCGTGATTGCCGTGCCGGGTAAAATCATGCTGCGTTCAGACAGTTATTACAACGTGACGCGTAAGCTCGATATCTATCCGCTGGAGCGCGATGGCTTGACGCTTGAGTACGACGGGCTGGAGCTGCAGAAGGTCGATCGTCCAACGGTTGAGTGTGCCGATTACCTGAGCAAGAATCCGCTGGCGAGTAAACTGCCCTAAAGGTAAACGCAAAACGGCAACCTCGTTGCCGTTTTTGGTGTTTGCGCCCTCTCCCTGTGGGAGAGGGACGGGGTGAGGGCATCAGGCCGCACGTTTCCTGTTCTAAAGCGCATCCTCTATTACCCACACGCTCACGCTTCCGCCTTTGCAGGTAAAAGTGCCTTCGCCATCCGCCGCCGTAGTGATGGTTTCTTCGCGATTGCCGAGAAAATCCCGCCACGTTTTGTTGCCGTAGTTTTCCCCAAGACAAATCACTTTTTCACCGTCGTCCCCGTTTGACATCACCACCACGCAGCCGGGATCGTCATCCGTGCCGCTGCGGCTGAAGGCAATGCAGTTAGGATGGTCGAAAAACAGCGTCTGCACGCCGTGGGCAAAACGCTGACGCGCGAGGATCAGCTCGTGAAGCTGCTCAATGACCGGCATATCAATATGGTACGTTTCACCGTCTCCTCCCGTGTCGTCATAGCTGGCGCCGAAGAGATCCGGATAAAAGACGCTCGGCACGCCATTTTCCCGCAGCAGGATTAGCGCGTAGGCCAGCGGCTTGAACCAGGCTTCGACCGGCGCTTCGAGTGCCTGTAAAGGCTGGGTGTCATGGTTCGCGACGAGGGTCACCGCATGAAATGGATCGGCTTCCACCAGGGTACCGGTGAAGATTTGGCTCATGTCGTAATCCCGACCCTGACGTGACGCCTCGTGGAATTTCATCTGCAGGGGAGCATCAAACAGCATGGTTTTGCCTTCGACCTGGTCAATATAGGCCTGAAGTTTATCCACCTCGTGGGACCAGTATTCCGCCACGATAAACAGCGGCTGGTCGGCGACTTCCTGGACGTGCTCAATCCACTCTTTGTAAAACCAGGCGGGAATATGCTTAACGGCGTCCAGACGAAAACCGTCGCAGCGCGTCTGTTCCATGACCCAGCGGGCCCAGTATTTGATCTCCTCGGTCACGGCGTGATTGCGAAAGTCGATATTTTCGCCCATCAGGTAATCGAAGTTACCCATCTCATCATCAACCTGATCGTTCCAGCCTTCGCCGGTGTAGTCGTTGACGATTTTAAAGATGCCGTCTTCATCGGGGTTTTCAATGTGGTCGACGCCGCTGAAGCATTTGTAGTCCCAGATAAACCGGGAATATTGCCCGGCGCGGGCAGGGAAGGTATAGCGGGTCCAGGCTTCACACTCGATGACCTCGTCATCGATTTGCGTGCGGTCCTGTTCATTCACACGCTGAACGCGGACAGATTCTTTCTCATCGGCACCCATTTTGTGGTTGACCACCACGTCCAGCAGCACGGCAATGTCGTTGCTTTTGAGGGCGTTAATGGCCTCCAGCAGCTGCGCTTTGTCGCCGTATTTCGTGGCAATACTGCCTTTCTGGTCAAACTCGCCGAGATCGAACAGGTCGTAAGAGTCATAGCCGACAGAATACCCGCCGGACGCACCTTTGTAGGCGGGTGGCAGCCAGATCATGTTGATGCCGATTTCGTTAAGATTGGGAGCTAACGCCGTGACCTCTCGCCACAATTCACCGCCAGCAGGGTAATACCAGTGAAAACATTGTAACAGGGTGGGGTTTTTCATCATCCTTGCTCCAGAAGCCGGTTGGCAGACTTCTGGAGTATGGATGAAGAAATCATAGTTGTGTGTCGCGGGTAAAACTTTCTGGATAAAGAATATTCCCTGACAGCTTTCCATAGGTAGAAGTGATGGATTGCTGTTTACCGGTTTGATCAATCAGACTGCGCAGTTCGTCCATGCGGACTTTCAACAGTGCCTTTAGCGCATTCTCATTTTCAAGGATCATTTCCAGCAGCGCACGCGCTTGCTCAACCTGAGCCGGAGGGCATGACATGATGGGCGTTTGCGAAATCTTTTCCACCAGTTGAACGTAATGCATTTCCTGCTCGATAAGCGCATCCCATTGACCAGAATGTGCGAGATTTAGCATAGCAATGCTCTGAGCATGTAGCGCCTGCCAGTGGCTAAGCGCTGCGCTGGGATTATTCATCAAAAATTATCCTGATATAGAGGACGCATTGGGGCCGATTTGCTTCCACGCATCCGCAATGTTGTTTAATAAACCCTCGACTTCAACAATTGCGTCTACGTCATTACTGACATTCGCCAGCAACAAACGTCGAACCATATATTCGTACAAGGAGGCAAGGTTACCGGACAACTCGCTCTCAACCTCCATGTTCAGTCCTGCTTTTAAACCGTTGTCGATGATGTTGATGGCTTTGGATAAGGCTTCGCCTTTTTCGCGAATTTGTCCGGCTTCCATGAACAAACGCGCGCGAACAAGGGCGCTATGCGCCCCGTCGAACAACATGACAATCAGCTGGTGTGGACTGGCATTCATGACTGCGCTTTCGACTCCTATCTGCTGATAGGATTGAACACCAGAGGTCTTATACATATCCACTCCTGAAGGCTACGACTACTTTTGTGAGAACTGTTGGGTCAGGTAGTTGGCTGTACTGGTCATTTTGGTGACTAATACGTCCAGACTGGTGAACTGGGTTTTGTAACGTGCCATGGTGGCTTCAATTTGGGCATCCATGGCATCGTAACGTTCGCCCAGCGTTTTCAGCGTTTTGTTGATCCCGTCTTTCGCGTTCTGGATCACCCCGGCGCTGCCGGTACTGGTGCTGAGCATGGTGGTCAGCGTGTTGTTCATCTGGGTCGCCATACCGGTTTTCTTTCCGTCACCGACAAAATACTGCTGTACGGCGTTCGGGTTGTCGGTCAGCGCTTTTTTCAGCTTATCGGTGTCGACTTTCAGGTTACCGACGGTACCGTCCGCGCCTTTCACCGGGTCCTGGGTAATCCCCAACTGGGCCATGATCTGAATTGAGCCGGTCTGCACTTCGGTCAGCAGGCCGCGCAGCTGAGACTGAACCCCGCGCACGTTCGCATCACCGACCAACGCGCCGTTGCTGGTAGACTGGCTGCCAGAGCCTGCATCGACCGGAACATACTTCGTCAGGCTGTTAATGGTAGACTGCAGCGAGTTATACGCTGTGACCCAGTCCGTGATCGCCTTCTGGTTTGCATCCGTTGCGCGTGAAACCTCAAGGGTTTCGTCTGCCGTGCTTTGCGCTTTCACGCTGAAGGTGACCCCAGGCAGCGCATCGGTAATGGTATTTGACTGGCGCTCGATCGAGATGTTGTTCACCACCACAATCGCGTTCTGCGCGGCGGTATTCACCGTCAGCGCGCCCGTTTTGGTGGTTGAATCGTAGCCAATGGCGCTTTGCAGCTTGGCGTCGCCGGTAACGCTTACCGTCATCGCACCATCGGTACCGGTGGTTTTTGATGACAGCATCAGGCGGTAATCACCGTCTTTCGCTTTAATGACGCTGGCGGTGACGTTGCCGTTCGCTTTATTAATGGCGCTCGCGATCCCGGCCAGCGACGTATCGCCATCTGCCAGGGTGACCTCTAAAGGCGTTGTGGTACCCGGCTGGGTGATGGTGATTTTACGCGTTGTACCTGTCGTATCGCCCAGCAGATCCGTGTTGTTAGCATAGGAGCCGGTAGTGAGTGCCTGTGCTTTCGCAACCTGGTTGACGTTGACAACAAAGGAACCCACGGACGCGTCAGCCGTTGTGGTGGCAGTAAAGGCCGTGTTGGTGCTGCTAACGGACGTTGAGTTCCAGGTGGTTGCTTTACCCAGTGCAGCGGTCGCAGTCTGCAGCGATGTCATGGCGCTCTGCAGCTTGCCGTAAGCACTTAGCTGTGCGTTATACGTTGATTGCTGGGAAGTAATCGTCGTCAGCTTGGTTTTCTCTGCCGCTTCCAACTGATTATATAAATCCCCGAGTCCTGCAGAACCTATCCCGAGGTTACTGATAGTAGCCATGCATATTTTCCTTAAAATACGAAAGTAGTTCAGGACTCTTATCGGCCTCTCAAGGTAAAAGTTTACGATGGCGAGAAAAAAATAATCCAAAGAATAGACGCGTCCTGGCGGGGTAAATGAAAGGATTGCACTTTAGGGTCATTATCATTGCATTGAAAACACGAATAAGTGTGTGCCTTTTTTGTCATCTCTTTGTGCATTTAAAAAGCGTAAATAATAAGCCTCTGGCGGACCTTAATTGATTTTTTAAAAATAAAATCGTTAATAATCATCTACTTGTAATTTTTTCAAAATTGATTCTAAAGTCTTTTGGGGACCCGTCGATAACCTTGTTGACGGTGAGAGACGCTGTGAGTGTTAGGCACCGGACCTAAAACCCAATTTTTGAAGGAAACAAAATTATGGCAGTTATCAATACTAACCTGTTGTCCCTGACCACTCAGAACAACCTGAACAAATCTCAGTCTTCTCTGGGCACTGCTATCGAGCGTCTGTCTTCCGGTCTGCGTATTAACAGCGCGAAAGACGATGCTGCTGGCCAGGCGATTGCAAACCGCATGACCGCTCAGATCAAAGGGATGACCCAGGCTGCACGTAACGCCAACGACGGTATCTCCATGGCGCAGACTGCTGAAGGTTCTCTGAACGAAATCAACAACAACTTGCAGCGTGTTCGTGAACTGGCTGTTCAGGCAAGCAACGGCACCAACAGCGCATCTGACCTGGCTTCTCTGCAGGATGAAGTTACCGCTCGTCTGGCTGAAATCGACCGTGTTGCGGGCAAAACTGACTTCAACGGCATCAAACTGCTGGACGGCACTGCAGGTACTGCTGGTGTGGTTAAAATTCAGGTTGGCGTTAACGACGGCGACACCATCAACCTGGATCTGAGCGGCGCTAAAGCTGACTCTACTACTCTGGGCGTGAACGCTATCGACCTGAAAGCAATGACCGCTACTGACCTGAACACCATCGACAAAGCTATCGCTACCGTTGATAAAGCACGTTCTGGTCTGGGTGCTGTGCAGAACCGCTTCACTTCTGCAATCAACAACCTGAACAACACCTCTAACAACCTGTCTGCTGCTCAGTCCCGTATCCAGGACGCTGACTACGCAACTGAAGTTTCCAACATGTCCCGCGCGCAGATCCTGCAGCAGGCTGGTACTTCTGTTCTGTCTCAGGCAAACCAGGTTCCACAGACCGTTCTGTCTCTGCTGCGTTAATATTACGCGTGAAACCCCGCTTCGGCGGGGTTTTTTTATCTCTGCTATTTGAGAATCCGCCTGTGAAACAAATCAGTGTCACTCAACCAAAGCTGGTCGCAGATTTTTCATGTGTCGGTGGGGAATGCCGTGAACATTGTTGTCAGGGCTGGACCATCGCGTTTGATAAATCCTCCGTTAACCGTTACCTGAACAGCAAAAATGCCGCCATTCGTCATACGGCGAAAACGGCGATAAAAGTTACCAAAAAACAGTATGGCAACTGGGGCGAAGTGATTTTCCATACGGAAAGTAAAAACTGCCCGTTTATGGATACTGAAAAACTCTGTTCTATTCATAGCGCCATGGGCGCGCAGGCGTTAAGCCCAACCTGTTCGTCGTTTCCACGAACAAACCGGGTCTATAAAAATGAAATCGAAAAATCGCTGAACCTCTCGTGTCCGGAAGTGACCCGACTTCTGTTGAACGATCGGGAGTCTATGTCGATGATGGAATCTGTCATTGTCCAGCAGGACGTCAATACTGCGCCAATGATTGATTTAAAAGCAAAGGTCATCAATCTCTTCTGCCAGAACCTTTTCAGCGTTGAAGCGGTCTGCGTTGAAGAGCAGGTTTACGCCGTGGTGAAATTCCTCATGGTGGCTGAAAAGCTCGAGAATCTCGAAGAGAATATCGGCACGCTTGAAACGGTTTATTTCTCGCTGGTTAACGAACTGGTGAGCGGTAAAATCAAAACGGAACTGGGCGGGTTTAATCAGAACTACAGCCTGAAATTCGCGTTAATTTCGCTTATTCAGAGCTACTTTACGAAGAAAGCGACCGCTCGCGGCGGCGCGGTATTAAACCGCTATTTTACTCAGCTTTATCAACAGTTCGAATCTGTCGGTGATGCCGTACCGGCAGAGAAGGTCATGGAGAACATCGAGTCCGTCTGGCGCGATGTGGCGGGCAGTTACCTGGCGACCAATGACCATTTATTTAAGAACTTTTTTAAATACAAACTCTGGGAGCAGGGCTTCCCACAGAACAATGGCCGCAGCATGTTGAATAATCTTTATTTAATCGTTGCGGAGTTCTATTTCCTGAAAACGTTACTTGCCGGTCAGGCTCTCGTGGCGGGAAAAATTGAACAAGATAATATTATTGATGTTATTTACAGCTTCCACTCCCTTAGCCAGCATAATCAGGAAGCGGGAAAGCTCTTTCATCAACATATAGATAGCGTCAAACTGGGCGACGATCTTTCATTGTTACAACTGTTAATTTAGGCAGAAAAGTTGCCCCTGTTGTGGGCAACCTCAGAATAACCTCATTTTATCCCCCTTTTTCATCCAATTGAACGCCCTGCAGAATCGGATAATCATGCCGATAACTCAACTAACGCAGGGCTGTTTATCGTGAATTCACTCTATACCGCTGAAGGTGTAATGGATAAACACTCGCTGTGGCAGCGTTATGTCCCGCTGGTGCGTCACGAAGCATTGCGCCTCCAGGTGCGCTTGCCGGCGAGCGTGGAACTCGACGATCTGCTACAGGCGGGCGGTATCGGGTTATTGAATGCAGTTGACCGATACGACGCTCTGCAAGGAACGGCATTTACGACTTACGCAGTTCAGCGTATTCGTGGTGCGATGCTGGACGAGCTGCGCAGCCGCGACTGGGTGCCGCGCAGTGTTCGCCGCAACGCGCGCGAAGTGGCGCATGCGATGGGGCAGCTGGAACAGGAACTGGGACGTAACGCAACGGAAACCGAAGTGGCGGAACGTCTTGGCATTGCTGTTGAAGAGTATCGTCAGATGTTGCTCGATACCAATAATAGCCAACTCTTCTCTTATGACGAGTGGCGCGAAGAGCATGGCGATAGCATCGAGCTGGTGACGGATGAGCACCAGCAAGAAAACCCGTTACACCATTTAATGGAAGGGAATTTACGCCAGCGCGTCATGGAGGCTATTGAAGCTCTGCCTGAACGCGAACAGCTGGTATTGACCCTTTATTACCAGGAAGAGCTTAACCTCAAAGAGATTGGCGCTGTTCTGGAGGTGGGAGAGTCGCGGGTGAGCCAGCTGCACAGCCAGGCCATTAAACGCTTACGAACCAAGCTGGGTAAGTTATAGGTGATTGATTCACCTGAAAAATGCCGCACAACGTATTGACAACCAGGAGTTATCATGACGGTGCAGCAATCTAAAAGACGGCCTTTAAGCCGCTACCTGAAAGACTTTAAACACAGCCAGACGCATTGCGCCCACTGTAACAAGTTACTCGATCGTATCACGCTGGTTCGCCGGGGCGAAATCGTCAATAAGATTGCGATTTCGCGCCTCGACACGTTGATGGACGAAGCAGCATGGCTCGAAGAGCAAAAAGAGTGGGTGGCGCTTTGCCGTTTCTGTGGGGATCTCCACTGCAAAGAGCAAAGCGACTTCTTCGACATCATCGGCTTCAAGCAATTCCTGTTTGAACAAACGGAGATGAGCCACGGTACCGTTCGCGAATATGTGGTTCGCCTGCGTCGCCTTGGGCAACATCTGACCGTAAACAATATTTCTCGCGATCTGCTGAAAACCGGTTATCTGGATGAAAATCTGGAGCCGTGGCTGCCTGCGACCAGCACCAATAACTACCGAATTGCGCTGCGCAAGTATGCGCAATACAAGGTACAAATGCCGGGTGCCATAAAGCAGAAAGCCCACGCCGGAACAACTTCTGATATATATTAAAAAAGAATAAGATGTAGCGCAGTCGCCTTTGACGTTACAGGCGATTTCTCTACACTACGTAAAAATTCCACTATATCGGGGTATTTATGAAATTTGCACTTCTGGGTCGTCAGGCGCTGATGGGTGTTATGGCCGTTGCGCTGGTTGCGGGCATGAGCGTGAAAACGTTCGCCGCAGAAAACCTGCTGAATAAAGTAAAAGAGCGCGGTACGCTGCTGGTTGGGCTGGAAGGAACGTATCCTCCGTTCAGCTTCCAGGGCGATGACGGTAAGCTGACCGGTTTCGAAGTGGAGTTTGCTGAAGAGCTGGCGAAGCACCTCGGCGTTAAAGCGTCACTGAAACCGACCAAATGGGACGGTATGCTGGCGTCGCTGGATTCCAAACGTATTGATGTGGTGATTAATCAGGTGACCATTTCTGACGAGCGTAAGAAGAAGTATGACTTCTCTACGCCGTACACCGTGTCCGGTATTCAGGCGCTGGTGAAGAAAGGCAACGAAGGCGGGATTAAAACTGCCGCAGACCTGAAAGGGAAGAAAGTCGGTGTTGGTCTGGGGACTAACTACGAAGAGTGGCTGCGCCAGAACGTGCAGGGCGTGGATATCCGCACCTATGATGATGACCCGACGAAATACCAGGATCTGCGCGTGGGCCGTATCGACGCCATTCTGGTTGACCGCCTGGCAGCGCTGGATCTGGTGAAGAAAACCAACAACACCCTGGCGGTAGCGGGTGATGCGTTCTCTCGTCAGGAATCAGGCGTGGCCGTGCGTAAAGGTAACGAAGACCTGGTCAAAGCGATTGATTCCGCGATTGCTGACATGCAAAAAGACGGAAGCCTGAAAGCGCTCTCCGAGAAGTGGTTCGGTGCAGACGTCACGAAATAAGTTTCTGACGTAAAAAAAGGCGCTTTTAAAAGCGCCTTTTTTATTTCTTTCGCGTCTGCGTGCATAATGAAAAATATCACATTTTGTCAGAGTTACCGGAGAACCCATGTCACTACAGAATTTAACGCGCTTTCCTCGCCTGGAGTTTATCGGCGCGCCGACGCCGCTGGAGTACCTGCCGCGATTTTCTGATTATTTAGGGCGCGATATTTTTATTAAGCGTGATGACGTGACGCCGATGGCGATGGGGGGCAATAAGCTGCGTAAGCTGGAGTTTCTGGCGGCGGACGCCCTGCGCGAAGGCGCGGATACGCTCATCACTGCCGGGGCTATCCAGTCCAACCACGTTCGTCAGACGGCGGCAGTGGCGGCAAAGCTCGGACTCCATTGCGTGGCATTGCTGGAAAACCCGATTGGCACGCGGGCAGAAAACTATCTCACCAACGGTAACCGTCTGCTGCTGGACCTGTTTAATGTACAGGTCGAAATGGTGGAGGCGTTGACCGACCCGACCGCCCAGCTTGATGAGCTGGCGACGCGTCTGGAAGCGCAGGGTTTCCGCCCCTACGTTATCCCTGTTGGCGGTTCGAATGCGCTTGGCGCGCTGGGGTATGTGGAAAGTGCGCTGGAAATTGCCCAACAGTGCGAGGGCGCGGTGGGCCTCTCCTCCGTGGTTGTCGCGTCCGGCAGTGCAGGCACGCATGCCGGGCTGGCGGTAGGGCTGGAGCAACTGCTGCCGGACGTCGAGCTGATTGGCGTGACGGTGTCCCGCAGCGTCGCGGATCAGAAGCCGAAAGTGGTGACTTTACAGCAGGCGGTCGCCGCGCAGCTGGAGCTGAAGGCAAAGGCCGATATTCTGCTCTGGGATGACTATTTTGCGCCGGGTTACGGCACGCCGAACGAAGAGGGCATGGAAGCGGTGAAACTGCTGGCCCGCCTCGAGGGGATACTGCTCGATCCGGTGTATACCGGCAAAGCGATGGCCGGACTGATTGATGGCATTGCGCAGAAACGCTTTAAGGATGAAGGGCCGATTTTATTTGTCCATACAGGTGGGGCGCCTGCGCTGTTTGCCTACCATCCTCATGTCTAAAAGTCAGGTCGAAAAATAATAATGCAAGAAAGTATTCAACTGGTTATTGATTCTATGCCGTATCTGCTGAAAGGTGCGGTATTTACGTTGCAGCTCAGTATCGGCGGGATGTTCTTCGGGCTGGTACTGGGATTTGTGCTGGCCTTAATGCGCATGTCACCCATCCTGCCGGTGCGCTGGCTGGCGCGTTTTTATATCTCCGTCTTTCGCGGTACGCCGCTTATCGCCCAGCTCTTTATGATCTACTACGGCTTACCGCAGTTTGGTATCGAGCTGGATCCGATTCCCGCAGCGATGATTGGTCTGTCGCTCAATACTGCGGCGTATACCTCTGAAACCCTGCGTGCGGCCATCTCCTCCATTGACAAAGGCCAGTGGGAAGCGGCGGCCAGTATCGGGATGACGCCATGGCAGACGCTTCGCCGGGCCATTCTGCCGCAGGCGGCGCGCGTGGCGCTTCCACCGCTGAGCAACAGCTTCATCAGTCTGGTGAAAGATACTTCCCTGGCGGCAACGATTCAGGTACCGGAGCTGTTCCGTCAGGCACAGCTCATCACCTCCCGTACGCTTGAAGTTTTTACCATGTATCTGGCTGCCTCGCTGATTTACTGGGTGATGGCGACGGTGCTGTCTGCCCTGCAAAACTATTTCGAAAACCAGCTTAATCGCCAGGAGCGTGATCCAAAATGAGTGCTATCGACGTCAAAAACCTGGTGAAAAAATTCCACGGTCAAACGGTGCTCCACGGGATCGATCTTGAAGTCGAGCAGGGCGAAGTGGTGGCAATCATTGGGCCGAGCGGCTCAGGGAAAACCACGCTGCTGCGCAGCATTAACCTGCTTGAACAGCCGGAAGGCGGTACCATTCGGGTCGGGGAGATAACGATTGATACCGGGAAATCTATCAGCCAGCAGAAAGGGTTGATTCGCCGTCTGCGCCAGCATGTCGGCTTCGTTTTCCAGAACTTCAACCTCTTCCCGCACCGTACGGTGCTGGAGAACATTATTGAAGGGCCGGTTATCGTTAAAGGTGAGCCTAAAGAGGAAGCGACGGCGCGCGCTCGCGAGCTGCTGGCCAAAGTCGGGCTGGCGGGGAAAGAGACCAGCTATCCGCGGCGTCTGTCGGGAGGGCAACAGCAGCGCGTGGCGATAGCGCGCGCGCTGGCGATGCGCCCGGACGTGATCCTGTTTGATGAACCGACTTCAGCGCTCGATCCGGAACTGGTGGGTGAGGTGCTGAACACCATTCGCCAGCTGGCGCAGGAAAAACGGACCATGGTGATCGTGACGCATGAGATGAGCTTTGCCCGCGATGTTGCTGACAGAGCCATCTTCATGGATCAGGGGCGGATTGTGGAGCAGGGGCCGGCGAAAAGCTTATTCGCCAACCCTCAACAGCCGCGAACCCGTCAGTTCCTTGAAAAATTCCTTATGCAATAGCATTTTTGCACGCATTTGCTCCAGAAAATTACCCTGGAGCAAATTATTCTCCCTCTTTGTGAAGGCCTCTGTTTTTTTATTCCATCCGGCTCGGGTAAACCTTATCGATAGTAAAGTTAATTGTGCTATTGCCGATATTTTGTGGTTAGAAAAAAGTTTTCTGTGTTAGCTTATATTCACCATAATAATGATTATCTGTTCAGAGGCTTCATTTAGTAAGTATGAAGGATTTAGACTTTTTCACCTGGCGACGGGATTGCTCCCTCCGGTTTCAGGAGTTGACCTGTGCCGCCGAGGTATATCAGGAGCTGGAGCGACAAACTCAGGCGCTGGAATTCGATTATTACGCGCTCTGCGTGCGCCATCCCGTGCCATTTACCCGCCCTAAGATCTCCCTGCAAACCACTTACCCCAAGCTGTGGATGGCGCAATATCAATCCGCGAACTATTTCGCGATCGATCCGGTTTTAAAAGCGGAGAATTTCATTCAGGGGCATCTCCCCTGGACAGACGCATTATTCGCTGAGGCGCAGGAATTATGGCATTGCGCCCAGGACCACGGTTTACGCGCGGGAATAACGCAGTGCCTGATGCTGCCAAATCATGCGCTCGGCTTCCTCTCTGTTTCTCGTACTCGTGTACAGGAAGGACCATTAGCCCATGAGGAAATAGAACTGCGGTTGCAAATGCTGGTGCAAATGGCCTTAACCTCTCTGATGCGTTTTGACCATGAGATGGTCATGCCGCCCGAAATGAAATTCAGCAAGCGCGAACGTGAAATTCTGAAATGGACTGCGGAAGGGAAGACGTCAGCGGAAATAGCGATCATTCTCTCGATCTCAGAGAATACCGTTAACTTCCATCAGAAGAATATGCAGAAGAAATTTAACGCGCCCAATAAGACCCAGATCGCATGCTATGCGGCGGCAACGGGACTGATCTGACTCCGTAAAACGTTCTGCGTGACAGACGAGCGAACGGCTGAATGCACTGCATCCAGCCGTTTTTTGTTACTGGCGGTACGCTTGCTTGATTTGCTTAACGGTGTTAGCAAATACCGCTGATTCAGCCTGGTCTTCCATCTCCGCGATTTGTTTTTCCATTTTAATGATCACACGACCGGCATCAGCCTGGCCCATCGCCTGCAGCATCAGCGTCAGCAGTGCTTTCAGGCAGTTTACTTCCTGTGCCAGTTCCTGGTTATTCTCCGCAGTGGCAAATTCAGGTGTGCTCATTTATTTTCCTCATTATTAAACGGCGCTAAAGCGCGACGACGAAAGTCAAGGCGGCGGAGTATACCACAAGCTGAAGCAAAAAATGCAGCGGTTGTTTTTCGTACTTTTACGTGGATGTTTAATTGCGTAAACAGAACGTACCGGTAAACTGAAGCGCTGTTACAGGCTATTAATTGCTTATGCCCGGCTCGCTTGCCGTTAATTATTGTTACAAAAATTTGAGATCTGTTTTTTTTGCAGGGAAAGCCTGCAAGTTTTTTGTAACTTTTTGAATACAGATGATTAAAAAAAGCCGCAAGAGCCCTAAAAACACGGCCTCTCTTTCCACCGCCTGTACAGGCTAATTTCCAAAAACGAGAGCAAAATCGAATAGCCGGTTTTTTAACGTTTTAATCTTGTCAGGAAAACCGTTAATATAAACCAAATTATCACTCAGTAGCGTTATCCCTATTCTGGAGACATTTCCTTTGATCAACGTCCTTCTTGTTGATGACCACGAACTGGTGCGCGCAGGGATACGACGCATTCTTGAAGATATTAAAGGTATTAAAGTTGCCGGTGAGGCATGCTGTGGTGAAGATGCGGTAAAATGGTGCCGTACTAACTCCGCCGATGTGGTGCTGATGGATATGAACATGCCCGGTATCGGTGGTCTTGAGGCAACACGCAAAATCGCGCGTACCTTTGTAGACACCAAAGTCATCATGCTGACAGTGCATACCGAAAATCCACTGCCCGCGAAAGTGATGCAGGCGGGGGCAGCGGGTTACCTGAGTAAAGGTGCTGCACCGCAGGAAGTCGTCAATGCAATCCGTTCCGTGTTTGCCGGACAGCGTTACATTGCATCCGACATCGCTCAGCAGATGGCGCTGAGTCAGATTGAGCCCGAGAAAACTGAATCACCGTTTGCCAGTTTGTCCGAGCGTGAATTGCAGATTATGCTGATGATCACCAAAGGTCAGAAGGTGAATGAGATCTCGGAACAGCTGAATCTCAGCCCGAAAACGGTAAACAGCTATCGTTATCGGATGTTCAGTAAACTGAACATTCATGGTGACGTCGAACTGACGCATCTGGCCATCCGACATGGTTTGTGTAATGCGGAGACGTTGTTAAGTCAGTGAGTGATGTGTTCGATTCAAAAGCATTTCTGAAAACCGTAACCAGCCAGCCTGGCGTCTATCGCATGTATGACGCTGGCGGTACGGTTATCTATGTGGGGAAGGCTAAAGATCTTAAAAAACGTCTCTCCAGCTATTTTCGCAGCAATCTGGCCTCCCGTAAGACCGAAGCGCTGGTCTCACTCATTCAGAATATTGATGTTACCGTCACGCATACAGAGACAGAAGCGCTGCTGCTTGAGCACAACTATATTAAGCTCTACCAGCCGCGCTATAACGTCCTGTTGCGGGATGATAAATCCTACCCGTTTATCTTTCTGAGCGGCGACACCCATCCGCGCCTCGCCATGCATCGCGGGGCAAAACATGCGAAGGGTGAATATTTCGGGCCGTTCCCTAACGGTTATGCCGTACGTGAAACGCTGGCGCTGCTGCAAAAAATCTTCCCGATCCGCCAGTGTGAAAACAGCGTTTACCGTAACCGCTCGCGCCCGTGCCTGCAGTACCAGATTGGCCGCTGCCTGGGACCGTGCGTGGCTGGACTGGTGAGTGAAGAAGAGTATGCGCAGCAGGTGGATTATGTGCGCCTGTTCTTAGCCGGAAAAGACGATCAGGTCTTAACGCAGCTGATCGCGCGGATGGAAAAAGCCAGCGCTGCTCTGGAGTTCGAAGAGGCAGCGCGTATCCGCGACCAGATTCAGGCGGTGCGCAGAGTCACAGAGAAACAGTTTGTCTCGAATGCCGGTGACGATCTTGATGTCATCGGCGTCGCCTTTGACGCCGGGATGGCCTGCGTGCACGTTCTTTTCATTCGACAGGGCAAAGTGCTCGGCAGCCGCAGCTATTTTCCGAAGGTCCCTGGCGGTACCGAGCTGGGTGAAGTGGTGGAAACCTTTGTCGGCCAGTTCTATCTGCAGGGGAGCCAGATGCGCACGTTGCCTTCTGAGATCCTGCTCGATTTTAATCTTGATGATAAAACCCTGCTGGCCGATTCGCTCTCTGAACTGGCGGGCCGCCGGGTGAATGTTCAAACCAAACCGCGCGGCGATCGTGCGCGTTATCTCAAGCTGGCGCGAACCAACGCGGCGACGGCACTCACCACTAAGCTGTCGCAGCAGTCGACGGTGCACCAGCGTTTAACGGCCCTGGCGGCGCTGCTGAAGCTTCCGGAAGTGAAGCGGATGGAGTGTTTCGACATCAGTCATACGATGGGGGAACAGACGGTAGCGTCCTGCGTGGTGTTTGATGCTAACGGCCCGCTGCGCGCCGAGTATCGCCGCTATAACATCACCGGCATCACGCCGGGTGATGACTATGCGGCGATGAATCAGGTGCTGCGCCGTCGCTATGGTAAAGCCATAGAGGAGAGCAAAATCCCGGATGTGATCCTGATTGACGGCGGGAAAGGGCAGCTCGGCCAGGCGAAAGCAGTATTTGAGTCGCTTGATGTCAGCTGGGATAAAAACCATCCGCTGCTGCTGGGTGTCGCAAAAGGGGTCGATCGTAAGGCCGGGCTGGAGACATTGTTCTTCGAGCCGGAAGGTGAGGGCTTCAGTCTGCCACCGGACTCCCCGGCGCTGCACGTCATCCAGCATATTCGCGATGAATCGCACGATCACGCCATCAGCGGTCACCGCAAAAAACGGGCGAAGGTGAAAAACACCAGTTCACTGGAGACGATCGAAGGCGTGGGGCCAAAACGTCGTCAGATGCTGCTGAAGTATATGGGCGGATTGCAAGGATTACTCAACGCCAGCATGGAGGAAATTGCAAAAGTGCCGGGTATTTCGCAAGGGCTGGCAGAAAAGATCTACTACTCGTTGAAACATTGAGGGCTCTGTAGCAACATAGAGCTAAATTTTACTGACAACAAATAGTTACCGTCACTATGCAATATAATATCCCTACGTTGCTCACTCTTTTTCGTGTTGTACTCATCCCGTTCTTTGTGCTGGCGTTTTACCTGCCGGTTGTCTGGGCACCTTTTGCCTGCGCATTGCTCTTCCTGATCGCAGCGGTAACAGACTGGTTTGATGGCTATCTGGCGCGCCGCTGGAATCAAAGCACCCGTTTCGGTGCCTTCCTCGATCCGGTGGCGGACAAAGTGATGGTCGCTATCGCCATGGTGCTGGTGGCCGAGCACTATCATACCTGGTGGGTAACGCTGCCTGCGGCAACCATGATCGGCCGTGAGATCATCATTTCTGCACTGCGCGAGTGGATGGCGGAGCTGGGGAAACGCAGCAGCGTAGCGGTCTCGTGGATTGGTAAAGTCAAAACGACGGCGCAGATGGCGGCGCTGGTCTGGATGCTCTGGCGTCCGAACGCCTGGGTTGAGTGGGCGGGGATTGGCCTCCTGTGGGTCGCGGCAGTGCTGACCCTGTGGTCTATGCTGCAATATTTGAACGCTGCGCGCGGGGATTTGCTTGATCAGTGATCGTTTCGCCGTAAATTTCAGCAAACGATCCGGGGATGTAAAAAATAACGTTGACTCATAACGTCATATCAGTAGAATGCAACGCATCGAACGGCGGCACAGTCAGCCGGACGATAATGAAATCAAGTGGTTAGACAGTTACTTGATGACATGCGGGAATAGCTCAGTTGGTAGAGCACGACCTTGCCAAGGTCGGGGTCGCGAGTTCGAGTCTCGTTTCCCGCTCCAAATTAAAGACATGCGCAGTTGCGGGTGTCAGCTTTAAAGATTTAACGGCGCGTTAGCAAAGCGGTTATGTAGCGGATTGCAAATCCGTCTAGTCCGGTTCGACTCCGGAACGCGCCTCCACTTTCTTCCCTGGCCGGATGGTGGAATCGGTAGACACAAGGGATTTAAAATCCCTCGGCGTTCGCGCTGTGTGGGTTCAAGTCCCACTCCGGCTACCATGGGAAAAGTAGAATAAAATCAATGATAAGCAGTGTCGTGTAAACCACCGAAAGGTGGTTTTTTATTGTCTTTTTTTCACCATTCATCTTCGACACAAGAAGAGGGCATTACTGCCCCGCGAGCATCAACCAAACACGCACCACGCGATAAGCTACCAGCTGATTTCATCCCATCCGATGCTTTTCCGTCATCTCATTATGGTAGGAAGCAGTTAACCCTGACCCTCCAACGCCAGGCGCACCAATCGGTGGGCTTTTGATGGAGTATGAGCAATTGAGGTCTTCAACGTTCGTCAAAAACCTTGAGTATCGCAATTCGGTATATAAAGTAACCAAGGACAATGAGAGCACCAGACGCTGCACCCCAGATAAAACGGGATTCGTCTTTTGAAAATGAAAAGAAATAAATACAGGACAATAGGCCCGCAGAAGCAATTCCCATTCCCAACCCGCGCAAAATTCGGGATGCTATTAACTTGATAATGTCCTGAGTGTTCATAACCCACCAAAAAAGTATTTACATACTTCGTTAAATTCATGCTTGTCTACATCTGCTACGCTGCATGCGTCAAGAAAAGGTTTCAATTTTTCTTCAACAAGAAAATACAGAAGATCCAAATCCCCCATACTCTTAAGTCGGTAGTAGAGTACAGGGTTCTGGTTTTCAAGCTTTCTAGCCGTATAGATAGCTCTCGATGTTTCTGCGCCAATCGTGAGAGCGCTTCCGATGACCACGCCAGGGGCGAACGAGGTCATAATGCGTGACGATACGGCAGCATCTAGTTTTACTCCGGTTAGCTCCGCGAATATGAATTTACCAACCATTACGCCGGTAAAATTTTGTGCAATCCCCTGAATATTATCCATGTTAACTTTTGACATGAACTCTCTGATAACAGCGTTAACTATTTTTTGAGTTTCCTGAGTAACCGATATTCCTCGTTTGAACATGTTCGCCATCCTCACACGACCATCAAAATTAGCATGGCGATGAGCCGTGTCTATGAAGTCATAACCGAGGTAATACATGCTAATCGGAAAATAGAGCATTCCCTGCGCTACAGAAACCTGGAAGCCGGAATCGCCAGCATCCAGACTCTTCAGCCAGGATTTCGCGCTGTCCATTTCTAACCTTCCTTATAGTTTTAAAATCCCTCGGCGTTTGCGCTGCGTGGGTTCAAGTCCCACTCCGGCTACCATGGGAAACAAAGAATAATCAAAGCAATAAGCAGTGTCGTGAAACCACCGAAAGGTGGTTTTTTTGTGCCTCTGGCTTAGCGCGAAGTGATCGTATCTCATCATCATCACGATCGTGCTGTGCCCGAGAATTTGCTGCCATACCAGAACGTTAAGCCTAACTCTCTAATATCAAGCCCGGAAAGCAGGGTGATTTTCAGCAAACCTGCAACCAATCTTAAACAAACATTTCACTCGCCAGACACAGGTTGCCGCCGCTGATAAACTGGTTGGTATCCACCCTGGAGAGCGGAAGGTTATTGTCATGCAATATGAAGAACAGCAGCTTATCAACGGCCTTTTCGAGCGTCTGAAACAGGCCGGACAACAAAACAGCCAGCGGGACGCAGATGCAGAGCGTCAGATCGCTGAATTCGTCAGGCAGCAGCCTGCGGCCCCCTACTATATGGCGCAATCGATTTTGATTCAGGAAGCGGCCCTGAAACGCCTGCAGGCCCGCGTTCAGGAGCTTGAAAGCGAATTAGCCGCGCAAAAAAGCAAACCCTCGACGGGCGGCAGTTTCCTCGGCGGCCTGTTTGGTGGTGGGAAAAGTAACCCGCAGCCTGACAACAGCTGGAATGCCCAGCCGCAACAGCCACCGGCGCAGGATTACTCACGGGCGCCAGCGCCGGCTACTCGCGGCGGCGGTTTTATGGCTGGCGCGCTCCAGACAGCCGCTGGCGTGGCCGGTGGCATCGCGCTGGCCGAGATGCTTACCAGCATGTTCCATCAGTCGCGGCCGGAAGAGATCGTGAACATTATCGAAGAACCGACAATGCCTGTCGGTGGTGAACCGTTTGTCGGTAATCAATACGGCGATGTTAATAACGTCTCTGACACCCGTTTCCTCAACCAGAACGATCCGTTCGGCAATAATAACGACACCTGGCAGAACGACGATGTAGATGACGATTACAGCAATGACGACGATAGTTTTATTTAACGACGTTATCGTGAAACCACAGAAATGAAGTGAACCCCGAAAGTTGGGTATTCAACTTTCGGGGTTTTGCGTTCTGAGTCAAAAAAGCCTTCGAGGCGACGCATGGAGGCTCATAAATCACATTCGTTTTACTACTTTCCTTACTAACAAACCTGTAAGAATTGCCGGAAGCAATCCAAACAAAGAGGCGATATCGACTAACGTATCCTCCATTCTTCTATCCCGTATGTGCCGAAATGATCCTTCACTGCATAAGCCCATTCGGCAGGTATCACATCACACCCCCGCCCAAATACGCCTTCCTCACCTCCTGATTCCCCAGCAGCTCCTCACCGCTGCCGCTCAGCCGGATCTGCCCGTTCACCATCACATACCCCCGGTCAGATAGCTTCAACGCATGGTGCGCATTCTGCTCCACCAGAAAGATGGTCATGCCGCTGCGGGCCAGCTCACGCAGCGTCTGGAAGATCTGTTTAACCACAATCGGAGCTAAGCCCAGGCTCGGTTCATCCAGCAGCAGCAGCTTCGGACGGCTCATCAGCGCCCGGGCGATCGCCAGCATCTGCTGTTCCCCGCCGGACATGGTCATCGCGCGCTGTTTACGCCGCTCTTTAAGACGAGGGAAAAGGTCAAACATGGTTTGCATATCTTCAGCGGCAAACTGGCTGCCGATGGGAATGGTCCCCATCAGCAGGTTCTCTTCAACGGTCATATCCGGGAATATTCGTCTGCCTTCCGGCGCCTGCGCAATGCCGCCGGACGCGACGTAGTGGGTGGACTTATGGCTGATATCTTCACCACCGAAAAGGATCTGTCCGTTGCGGATACGAGGCTGACCAAAGATGGACATCAGCAATGTCGATTTACCCGCGCCGTTTGCGCCAATCAGCGCCACGGTTTCACCCTTATTCACCTCGAGGGAGACCTGCTTCAGCGCCTGAATGACGCCGTAAAACACATCCACCTCGCGAAATGCCAGCAGCGGTTCGCTCATAGGGAGACCTCGCTTTCGTCCGTGCCCAGATAGGCGGCAATGACCTTTTCGTCATGCTGGATCTGCTCGGGTTTTCCTCTGGCAATCACATCGCCGTGGTCGAGTACGATAATGTCGTCCGAAATCTCCATCACCATCCCCATATCATGCTCAATCAGTAATACCGTGATGTCATGGTGATCCCGCAGAAAGCGAATAATGCTGCTCAGCTTATGCGTTTCAACCGGGTTCAGCCCTGCGGCGGGTTCATCCAGACAGATCATTTCTGGCCCGGTGCACATTGCCCGCGCAATTTCCAGACGCCGCTGCTGGCCGTACGACATCTCTCCCGCCAGGCGATTGGCGCACTCCACCAGATCCACCACTTCCAGCCAGTAGAAGGCTCTGTCCAGGGCGTCGCTTTCCGCCCGCCGGTAGGACGGCGTGTTCAGGATCCCGGCGAGCAGATTGCGGTTCACCCGCATATGCTGCGCGACCAGCAGGTTTTCCACGACCGACATCTCGCGAAAAAGACGAATATTTTGAAACGTGCGCGCCAGCCCGGCTCGGTTGACCAGGTGGGTTCCGCCAAACATTTTGTAGAACAGCCGTTGCCCGAACTGCGCGGGGTTAATCCAGTCACCCGGCTGGAATTTTTGTCCAAGGACCTGAATCACGTTGGTCGTTTTATTGCGGGTGTTAAACAAAATGTTGCCGCCGGAGGCTCTGTAGAAGCCCGTCAGGCAGTTAAACACGGTTGTTTTTCCCGCCCCGTTTGGCCCAATCAGGGCGGTAATGGAGCCGCGCTGCACGTCCAGGTTGACATCGTTTAGCGCCTTAATCCCACCAAAGTGCATCATAAGATGCTCAACGCGTAATATCGTTTCGTTCATGGTGCGACGCCCTTACGCACGGCAAACCCGCTGCGGTTAATGCGGATCAAACCGCGTGGACGCCAGATCATCATCACCACCATCAGCATGCCAAACAGCAGGACGCGATACTCGGCAAAACTGCGCAGCAGTTCCGGCGTGACCGTGAGCACAAAGGCGGCCAGCACCACACCCAGCGTCGAGCCCATACCGCCCAGTACCACAATGGCGAGGATCAGTGCCGATTCAAAGAAGGTAAAGGAAGTTGGATTCACGAACCCCTGATAGGTGGCGAAGAACACCCCGGCAATGCCCGCGGTCGACGCGCCCAGCGTAAAGGCGGAAAGCTTAACCAGAACATGATTTAACCCCATTGAGCGGCAGGCAATTTCGTCTTCACGCAGGGCTTCCCACGCACGACCAATCGGCATCCGCGTCAGGCGGTGCTTGATATAGAGCACCAGCATCACCACCAGGAACAGTACCGCGTAGATAAAAATAAACTTCATGTTCGGGTTGTAGGTCAGGTGGAAAAATTCGTGGAAGGGCACGCCGCCTTCTTTCGCGCGTCGTCCAAATTCCAGACCGAAAAAGGTGGGGGGAGGGGCCGACACGCCGTTGGGTCCGCCGGTGAAGGTCAGCCAGTTGTTCAGTATCAGGCGAATAATCTCCCCGAACCCGAGGGTGACGATGGCCAGATAGTCACCGTGCATGCGCAGTACCGGGAAACCGAGCAGGGCGCCTGCGGCGGCGGCCATGATTGCCGCCAGCGGCAGCATACTCCAGAAGCCTAAGCCGAGATACTGGTACCCCAGCGCCAGACCGTACGCCCCAATCGCGTAGAACGCGACATATCCCAGATCCAGCAGACCGGCCAGGCCCACGACGATGTTCAGCCCCAGACCGAGAAGCACGTAGATCAGCCCGAGAATGGCGACGGTCAGCACATATTTAGTGGCGACAAACGGAAAGCAAATCGCAAGGGTAATCACCAGAGGAATAATCCAGCGCATGCGGCTTTTGTATTCCGGCGGCCGGACATATACGCCCGCGCTGTCGGCCTCGAAGCGCGCCTGGAAACGGGCCCCCGGGGCGGTACCTAAAAAGGCGCTCAACAGAAAGCGTCCGAGCATGACGATGCCAACCATCCAGGTCAGTCGCTGTCCGGCGAAGTTAAAGCTATACCCGTCGAGCACCACGCCCGCGATGGGGCCGAAGATAATCAGCGCAATCAGCCCGGAAAAAATCGCGTCCAGAATGCAGCGTTTAAGTGAAAAACCGTGTGATGTCATCATTCTCTCCCTCACACTTTGGCCACAATCGGGCGTCCAAGCAGGCCCTGAGGACGGAAAATAAGGATCATGACCAGCAGGCCGAACGAGAAGACGTCTTTATAGTCCGAGTTCACCATGCCCGAGAACTGCGCTTCCGCCACGCCCAGGATAAGGCCACCGAGCATCGCGCCGGGAAGGGAGCCGATGCCGCCGAGTACTGCTGCAGTAAAGGCTTTAATGCCGATCACGAACCCGACGTAGAAATCAAAGGTGCCGTAATTCATGGTGATCAACACCCCCGCCAGACCGGCCATCGCCGCGCCGATGACAAAGACCAGCGAAATAATCCGGTCGGTGTTAATGCCCAGAATGGAGGCCATCTTACGATCCTGCTGCACCGCGCGACACATCCGGCCCAGCCTGGTACGGTTGATTATCCAGGTGAGCACCAGCATGCCGGCAAACGAGGCAACCAGAATAAACACTTTGGTGTAGGTTATCTGCACGAACCCTTCGCCCAGATGCAGGCGAATGACGCCGTCCAGCATAGTTGGCACCCCCTGCTGGCGCGGGCCCTGGCTCAGCTGTGCGTAGTTTTGCAGGATAAGCGACATCCCGATGGCGGAGATCAGCGGCGCCAGGCGCGTGGAGTTGCGCAGCGGCTTGTAGGCGATACGCTCGATAGTCCAGCCGTACACCCCGGTGACCACAATGGTGAACACCAGCGTGCCGAGGATCAGCAGCGGGAAGGACTGCAGGCCGAAGAACGAGAGCAGCGCCAGGCCAATGGCGCAAAGATAGGCGGAAATCATATACACTTCGCCGTGGGCGAAATTGATCATCCCGATAATGCCGTACACCATGGTGTAGCCGATGGCGATCAGGCCGTAGACGGAACCCAGCGTTAAGCCATTGATTAACTGTTGCAGGAAGAATGTACTCATCTTAGCGCGCTCGTTTTATAGGCTGCGCGATCCGCGCAGCCTGATGTTTATTACGCGCCGACGGGCAGGCCCGCCGACGTTGAGCGTGACTCCGTCCCGTTACTGCACTTCCTTATATTTCCCTTTGTCGTCCCACTGGTAAACCACGTAGTCAGACACTTTCAGATCGCCTTTGCTGTCCCAGGCTTTTTTGCCCATCACCGTGTCGACGGAATTGGCCTTCAGCCACTCGCTGGCTTTGGCCGAGTCCTTGCCGCCGGTGGCCTTGAAGGCCGCGGCAATGGCCTGTACGGAGGCATAGGAGTAGAGGGTGTAACCTTCCGGCTCGAATTTACCGGCGCGGAATTTCTCGATAACCGCTTTGCCGTCCGGGATCAGGCGCGGGTCTTTACCAAAGGTCATGTAAATGCCATTGGTATACTGCGGGCCGCCCGCGGCGGTCACCATCTCCTCGTTGACGATGCAGTCCCCGGAGAAGAATTTTGCCTGTACGCCCTGCTCACGCATCTGGCGAACCAGCGGACCGGCTTCCGGGTGACAGCCACCGAAGAACACGACGTCCGGTTTTTGCGCGCCGATCTTGGTGACCAGCGCGTTAAAGTCTTTTTCACCGCGGGATAACCCCTCGTACATCACATCCTGAACCCCGCGTTTCGCCAGTGCCGCTTTGGTGGCGTCAGCCAGACCCTGACCATAGGTGTCTTTGTCGTGAATGATCACCACACGTTTGGCTTTCAGCTTGTCGATGATGAAGTCGCTGGCAACCTGACCCTGCTGGTCGTCGCGGCCGCACATGCGGAACATATCGCTAATGCCGCGTTCGGTGATCAGCGGGTTAGTTGAGCCGGGGGTAATCGCAATAATACCTGCGTCGCTATACACCTCGGATGCGGGCATGGTGGAAGAGGAGCAGAAATGGCCGACCACGGCGTTGACTTTATCCTGGTCAACTAAACGGTTGGCGACGGCCACGGCCTGCTTGGGCTCGCAGGCATCATCTCCCTGAACCAGTTTGATTTTCTCACCGTTAATGCCGCCTGCGGCATTAATGTCTTCAGCGGCCTGCGTAGCGCCGTGCCAGTACTGATCGCCATAGGTGGCGTTCGGACCCGTGAACGGCCCGGCCACGCCAATCACAATATCTGCCCGGGCGGAAAACGCCGTCACCAGGCAACCGGCCAACACAAGAGAAAGAGGAGTTCTGATAAATTTCAGCGACATTATTATGTTCCTTAGCAAAGAGGTTTTTGCACCACGGCGTAAACCCGAACGCCCGACGGCGCAGCCAATCCGAAACACGAGCAAGAACAAAATGCACTAAACGAACAAGATACAGACGGCATCCTGCATATTACGGCGAGATTTCCCTGCGCAGGGGCGCGCGAAGAACGTTAAGCAAAAACGTTGCCAGAATGGTTAACCCATTGACGAGCATGCGACATGTTTGAGTATAGAGCGCCGCGTTATGCCGCCTTGCGGGAGGAGAAGAAATTACAGCGGAGATCACATATCGTTAACAATAAAGCCCATAAGTTGTGCAAAGGTCACGGTTTGCACGTTTTTGCAGCAATAAAGACCTAAACTTCAGCCCGGAGAGGGGTGAGATATGTGTTAGGATCGTTTCCTTTTTTGCAGGAGTATCAGCGATGACTGAAGGCCCATTGAATGAAAGCGAAATGGCGTGGCTTGAAGAGACGTTAATGTCTTACGGTCATGATGACGCGTCCGTAATTGACGTGTCCGAACTGGACGGCATGCTTACCGCAGTGCTTTCCGGTCCTGTTGTCGTTGAGCCAGATGCCTGGCTGGTGGCGGTTTGGGGTGGCGAGAAGTACATTCCGCGCTGGAAAAACGATCGTGAGATGAACCGTTTTATCGATCTCTGCTTTAAGCATATGAACGATATTGCCGAGCGCCTGAGCGAGTACCCGGATCAGTTTGAACCGATGTTTGGCTATAACGACGTTGACGGTGAGAGTTATACCGTGGTGGAAGAGTGGTGCTACGGCTACATGCGCGGCGTGGCGCTGACGGACTGGTCTGCCTTGCCGGAAGCCCTGAAGGCCGATCTTGAAGTGATTGCGCTGCACGGAACGGAAGAGAACAGCGACAAGCTGGATGAACTGTCCGAAGAGGAGTACATCGCCAGCATCGAGAGCATCCAGCCTGCGGCACTGCGTTTATATCAATACTGGGTAAACAACCCGCAGCAGCCGGAAGCGAAGAAGCCGATTGTGAACGGCACAAAGGTCGGGCGTAACGATCCGTGTCCTTGCGGCAGCGGGAAGAAGTTTAAGAGCTGCTGTTTGCACTGATAAAAAAGGGGCTGATGACAGCCCCTTTTTTATTTAACCCACTTCCGGCAGCATCCCGGCTGCAATCAACACCTGCACCAGAATAATCACCACCCCGCAGCCAAACACAACGCACAGCAGCGGTTTTCCGCCCGCCACGCGATACCCTTGCTGAGGATGCTGCTGACGGCTTTTCCATGCCAGCAGGGAAGGGAGGAGGAGGGCAAGGATCGAGAGCGCTACCCCTGCGTACCCCAGCGCCATCACAAATCCGCGCGGATAAAACAGCGCGAACGCCAGCGGCGGCAGGAAGGTAATTGCGCCCGTCTGTAACCGTCCGGCCGCGGTATTGCGGCGCTGGAACAGGTCGGCCAGATAATCAAACAGGCCGAGCGCCACGCCCAGGAACGAAGTTGCCAGCGCCAGGTCGGCAAACAGGTGTACCGCCAGCTCCACGTGTGGGGAGGTGACGACCTCGCGCAGTGCCAGCAGAAAACCGTTCAGGCCAGCGTGTTGCGCCATCAGCCCAATAAAGGTTGAAGAGTCAATGCTGCCCAGCGTCACCAGCTGCCAGAAAATATAGGCAATCAGCGGGATCGCGCTGCCGATAACAAAGACGCGGCGCAGTTTTCGGATATCGCCGTTCATATAGCTGACGATGCTCGGCACGCTGCCGTGGAAGCCAAACGAGGTGAAAATGACCGGGATCGCGGAGAGCGCCAGCCCTTTTTCCAGCGGCAGCGTCAGCAGGTTAACCTTGTGCACGTGCGGCGCCAGCAGCACCAGCATGACAATCAGGAAGAGAATTTTAGCGCTGAACAGAAAACGGTTAAACAGATCGACCAGCGATGTGCCCACGCAGACCACGCCGCCGCCGATGAGCGCAAAGAAGATGGCGCCCGTCGCAGGGGTAATGTCAGAGCCAAACCAGTCGTTGACGCTGGAGGCGATGAGCTCACCGGCACCGCTGATATAGGCGGCGGTCAGGGCGTACATCAGGAACATCATGCTAAAGCCGGTTATCCACTGGCCGTAGCGTCCGAGATAGCGCGCCGCAAGCGAACCCAGACCGGTGTCGGCGGGTACGTGCTGGTAAACCTCAAGCAGCAACAGTGCGGTGTAACACATCAGCGCCCAGAGCGTTCCCAGCAGCAGCAGGGTCATGCCAAATCCCACGCCCGCGGCTGCCAGGGGCATTGCCAGCATTCCTGCGCCAATTGTCGTTCCGGCGACGATAAAAATACTTCCCAGAGTTCTGTTTTTCACGCTTTCCTCTACAACGCTTCTTAACCGCGACAAAATCTGCGGCGCAGAGTAAGGGAAAAGCCGTTACTCGTCAAATCACCGTTACAAGTGGTGTAAAAAATTTTTTACGTATTAATGACCCAGGCCTGTGCCTACCTCATAAGGGCAATACTGCTGCGCGACATTCCGGCGTAACGTAAACAATAAATACAAATTATCAAATTAAGTGAGGGTCTTATGGCAGGGGAGAATCCCTTTACCGCGGCATGGAGCCGGGGAGGTAACCTGTTGTGCCATGGTCACTGGATAATCAGCTGGCAGAATCAGCCCCTGAACCTTCCCGAGTCCCGTCGCGAAAAGGATATGGGCACCTGGGCAATCTATTCGGTTATTGATCCTGAAGATGAAACCTTTGCACAAGGCTTACAGGAAGATGAGTGGATCATCGAGAATGTCGACTGGTTAACGGATCTGTTTTTCGAGGTGGGTATTCCGCTGGAGACGTCCAGCTACCGCTATTTTTACCAGGCCGTGAATCCCCATGACTGGCGTTGCACCAGCTGTGCGGGGTGTATGTAAATTAACGCGGTGCCGGAAACCGGCACCGCGCTGAAATTAATTCTGCGTATCAAGAGTGGAGAGTTCTTTATCGATAAAGTAAAGACCTTCGCCGGATTTCCCGACCAGAGATAATTTATCCAGCACGGATTTAAACAGCTTCTCTTCTTCGTGTTGCTCAGCGACGTACCACTGCAGGAAATTAAAGGTTGGATAATCCTGGCTGGTCATCGCGGCATGAACCAGTTCGTTAATTTTCTGCGTGATAAGCTGCTCGTGCTCGTAGGTGGCGCGGAACAGTTCATCAAGAGAATTATACTCAGCGAACGGTGATGCCACGGTTTCAATGCGCGGCAGGCTGCCCGTATCTGTCAGATAATCAAACAGACGCTGCATGTGGGTCATCTCTTCCTGAGCGTGACGACGCAGAAACGCGGCAGCGCCCTCGAAACTGTGGTAGCTGCACCAGGCGCTCATCTGCTGGTAGAGCAGGGATGAAAAAAGCTCAAGGTTCATTTGTGCGTTGAGCTTGTCGATCATTTCAGTTTTCAGCATGGTGACGCTCCGGATTATTATTTCTGGTTCACAATGAGCGACACTATAATTTGTTATTTAATTATTTGCAAAACGTAAAATCTTTATTTTATTTATTTAAAATACGAATGGGAATAAAACGCATTGGCGATTTTTATAACTTATTAATGAGAATTATTTTTGTTCGTAATGAAATAAACTGCCAGCATGCGCTGGCAGCTTCGATTAATACCACGGATTAGTTGACTTAGGATTAACGGCGTAACCCATACATTTATACTGGATGGTCACGCTCTCGTTCAGGCACAAAGAGCCGCTGGTCAGAGTGCAGGTTTTAATGGGCTGACCATAGGCTGAGGCAGTGGCATAACCCATGCTCTGACACGCTTTTGCCGCCGTGCCGTTATTCACATACTCATCGGAATACGCATTTTGCAGCGCAGCCTGGCCGTAGTCGAGGCGGACGATGCCGTTCGGCGCGTCGAGGCTGCTGACTTCAGCCTGGCGGTTAATGGTACATCCCGCGAGCAGCAGGATTGTACCGGCTACAATGACTCTTTTCATGATTCGCTCTGAGTGGATGGAAATACGTTATCGTACCCGCAGATGCCCGCTGCAATGGCTGGAATAGCCGGACAATCTGCCCTCACTCTTCGCAACGGGTCGCGGTGAGCGCTTTCAGGCCATGCCCTGATATAAATGTGATGCGCATCACAAAAGTGTTGATTTTTGTGATGGTGGTCATATTATAGGCACGTTGATAATAAAGTTGTATAACAAGTTAATGGAGCATCATCGTGAAACTGCGCAAAATCCTGAAAAGTATGTGGGCCAATTACTGCCGCACCTTCAAAGACGTGCCGCCGGGCGCCATGTTCTGATAAAAAAACCTGCTTCGGCGGGTTTTTTTATACCTGCAGGCGATGAAGGGAGGATGCCAGGGGTGTGTTTTGCTACTATGGCGGCCTTTAAATAAGGAGAAAACCCCATGTCACAAAACCTGAGCGCCGATCAGGAACTGGTCTCTGACGTTGTCGCCTGTCAGCTGGTTATCAAACAAATCCTTGATGTTCTTGACGTGATTGCGCCGGTTGAAGTGCGCGAGAAGATGTCTACGCAGCTGAAAAACATCGATTTCGCCAGCCATCCCGCTGCCGCCGATCCGGTTACGCTTCGTGCGATCCAGAAAGCCATCGCGCTGATTGAACTGCGATTCACGCCGCAGGGTGAATCCCACTAAAACCGGGAAATGGGCGACGGCATGTGTCGCCCCTTGATACTGTCAGAAGAACGTCTGGACCAGCAGGTAGCTCGCCGCGCACGCGCAGCTTACCCCAATCAGCCCAGGCAGAATAAAGCTGTGGTTGATGATAAATTTGCCGATGCGGGTGGTGCCTGAACGGTCAAAGCCGATGCAGGCCAAATCACTTGGGTAGGTCGGCAGGACGAAATAGCCGTATGACGCAGGGAAAAAGGCGATCAGCATTTTCGGGTCGATGCCGAGCATGAGGCCCATAGGCGCAACGGCCGTCAGCGCAGCCGCCTGGCTGTTCACCAGTTTTGACACCAGAAACAGCACAATAGCATACGTCCACGGGTGGCTTTTCACGACGCCTTCCAGCGCCAGCTTTAACTCGTCGAGATGCGCCTGGAAAAAGGTATCGCTCATCCACGCCACGCCGAACACCGAGAAGATCGCGACCATACCGGCCTTAAACACCGCGCCGTTGGAAATCGCCGACGCGTTGACCTTACAGGCCATTAGCATCACGGCCCCTGCAATTAACATCATCATCTGAATAACAAGGTTCATCGACAGCGCCGTCATTTTGCCTTTCAGCTCAAAGGCGGGGCGCAGCTCAGGGAACGCACCCAGCAAAACGACCACGGCAATACCGGCAAAGAAAATCCACGTGGACCAGTAGGCCTGTTTAGGGAAACGCTGATTCATTAACGTCTCCGTTCCACCGTAGATAAACTCGCGCTGCTTAGGATCTTTCAGCTTTTCCTGAAACTCCATGTCATCCGCCAAATCTTTTCCGCGGCGTAAACTCCACAGGGCAGCAATAGCTACGCCGAAAAGTGAAGCGGGAACCGACACGGCGAGAATTTCCAGGATCCCCCACGCGTGGCCGATACCATGCTGGGCCGCCAGGATAGACACCAGCGACACCACGGCAACGGACACGGGGGAGGCGGTAATCGCCATCTGCGACGCGACCGATGCCACGGCCATGGGGCGCTCGGGGCGGATCCCTTTTTTCAGGGCGATATCCGCAATGATGGGGAACATGGTATAGACCACATGCCCGGTGCCGCACAGAAAGGTCAGCATCCAGGTGGTGAATGGGGCGAGCAGGGTGATGTGCTGTGGGTGTTTGCGCAGCAGACGTTCAGCAAACTGCATCATGACGTTGAGGCCACCCGCAGTCTGCAGCGTAGCGGCACAACCAATCACCGCGAGGATGGTCAGCATAACGTCTACCGGCGGCTTACCCGGTTGCAGACCAAAGACAAAACATAAAATAAAAAGACCAATACCGCTAATTAACCCGAGCCCCATACCGCCGAAACGCGTACCCGTCAGCAGGCAGAGGAGAATGACAACAAACTCAATGGTGATCATGATGCTCCCTCGTCAATGATTATGTAACTAAATAAATCATCACACGTTGTGTGGTTAATCATTGGGAGCCAGATCTGATTTGTTAAATTTCAGCAAAAGCAGAAGGTTGGAGACGTGAAGGGAGCCTGCTCCTCCGAATGGGAGCAGGCCAAAAAACTCAGTGGTGCTGCACCGCCACGATGTCGAGCAGATGACGGTCGGTTTGCTCAGGACATAAACCTGCCTGCTGCGCATTATGGATCTCATCCGCCAGCGTCTTCAGCAGCAGGCCATCCTGCTGCTGCTCTTTATCCATATCGCGTAAGAAGCTGAGCGTCGTAATGTCCTGCTGCGCTCTGGCTTCATCGGCCAGTTTGTTGAGGGTGCTGCAGCGTTGTTCATACTCTTCAAGCGTCTTCTGAAACAGTTCTTCCAGGCAAGAGTAATTTTCATTGATCCCATCAAGGGCTTTAACGACAGGATTTGCCCCTGCGGCTTTCAGGAAGTTAAAGACACGCATCATATGGGTGACGTTACTTTGCGCCTGAGAGCGAAAGAAGGTGGCAGATCCCGTGAGGCTATTCTCGGCACACCACGCACTTAAGTGAAGGTGCAGATTCGAGGCGTAGAACTCAAGGTTCATCTGCGCGTTAAGTTTTTGCATCATCGTTTGGGTAGCCATACTCATATCCTTATTGACTGTGGGACGTGATGTCCGTTGCTTAACCTGAGCGTCAGGCAAATATGAAGAAAAGAGCAGAAATACACATTCTGCCGTGACCGAAGTCGACCGAAATTCACTTCCTGTGTTCGATATAAATAAGCATACCTTTGTCTTTGGTCTAAGAAAACTCTTAATTGGGCTGTATTTACCATACATTACAAAGTTTAATATAGTACAGAAATGCAATCAGCTTGCCATGAATTGAATATGGTTTAATGCTCTAATAATTAACAATTTTTATTGCAGTGATACACTGTTACTCTTTCGAAAATATTAAGTTGGAATAATACTCCGTGAAAAAGAGAAATACGGATTAATGTTTTCGAATATATGATGTGCTAATAAAATTGCGCTAAATCAAATTCTGCGGAATAACCGTGTTCAGGTACCTGGTGCATTTTTGATGAAAAACATCTTGAACCCCTTTAACACCGGGTGACGTTTAGTCCGCTGAGGGGTATCAGGGATTTCTTAGCTAATCTTATGGATAATTCTGCTTAACCCACTTTCATTTGTCTGACAAATCCTGCCTTTTTTATGTCATTTTTCGCTGAATTTATGTACGCAATTACTGTAATTCTGCGGTGTGATGGGGCTCTCTTATGGATGATTAATTTCCCGCTAAAACTATCACCAGCAATAACGCTTATGACGAGGTAAGCGCTAATGCCTTGTTTTAAGTCCGATTAAATAAGAAGCACGCACATATTCCCTACAGAAAAGAATGCTAAAGCTGGAGTTTACCATGCACAAATTTACTAAAGCGCTGGCGGCCATCGGTCTGGCTGCCGTTATGTCACAATCCGCTATCGCTGAGAATTTAAAACTCGGTTTTTTGGTAAAACAGCCCGAAGAGCCCTGGTTCCAGACTGAGTGGAAATTCGCCGATAAAGCCGGGAAAGATTTAGGTTTTGAAGTGATTAAAATCGCCGTGCCTGACGGTGAGAAAACCCTGAACGCCATCGACAGCCTGGCGGCCAGCGGTGCGAAAGGTTTCGTTATCTGTACTCCGGATCCAAAGCTCGGTTCGGCCATCGCGGCGAAAGCGCGCGGTTACGATATGAAGGTCATCGCGGTTGACGATCAGTTCGTTAACGCCAAAGGCAAGCCGATGGATAGCGTCCCGCTGGTGATGATGGCGGCGACCAAAATTGGCGAACGCCAGGGGCAGGAACTCTATAAAGAGATGCAAAAGCGCGGCTGGGATGTCAAAGAGACTGCGGTGATGGCCATTACCGCAGACGAGCTGGACACCGCACGTCGCCGTACTTCCGGTTCAATGGACGCGCTGAAAGCGGCCGGTTTCCCGGAAAAACAGATCTACAAAGTCCCTACCAAATCTAACGATATCCCGGGCGCTTTCGACGCCGCGAACTCTATGCTGGTTCAGCATCCGGAGGTCAAACACTGGCTGGTGGTCGGCATGAACGACAACACCGTGCTGGGTGGGGTACGCGCGACGGAAGGCCAGGGCTTTAAAGCGCCTGACGTGATCGGGATTGGCATCAACGGCGTTGACGCCGTCAGCGAGCTGTCCAAAGCGCAGGCTACCGGCTTCTACGGTTCTCTGCTGCCAAGCCCGGACGTTCACGGCTATAAATCCAGTGAGATGCTCTACAACTGGGTCACCAAAGGGGCTGAGCCGCCGAAATTTACCGAAGTGACCGACGTGGTGCTGATTACCCGCGACAACTTCAAAGAGGAGCTGGCGAAAAAAGGACTGGGCGGTAAGTAATACGCGGTGATTGTGCCCCTCATCCTTCGTGAGGGGCCAGACGTACACACTACAGGAATCACGGAGACGTTATGCGACAGTCTGATCCGTATCTCTCTTTTCGCGGCATCGGGAAAACTTTCCCCGGTGTTAACGCGCTGACCGATATCAGCTTCGACTGCTATGCCGGCCAGGTTCACGCCCTGATGGGGGAAAACGGTGCGGGAAAATCCACGCTGTTGAAGATCCTCAGCGGTAACTACGCGCCCACTACCGGCTCGCTGGCCATACGCGGTGAAGAGGTGGCGTTTGCCGATACCACGGCGGCGCTCAATGCCGGGGTGGCGATCATCTACCAGGAGCTGCACCTCATTCCTGAGATGACCGTGGCGGAAAACATCTATTTGGGACAGCTCCCGCACAAAGGCGGCGTGGTAAATCGTTCGCTACTTAATTATGAAGCGGGGCTGCAGCTTAAGCATCTGGGCCTGGACGTCGATCCCCAGACGCCGCTGAAATACCTCTCCATCGGCCAGTGGCAGATGGTTGAAATTGCCAAGGCGCTGGCGCGTAACGCCAGAATTATTGCCTTCGACGAACCTACCAGTTCGCTCTCTAAGCGTGAAATCGAAAATCTGTTCCGCGTGATCCGCGAATTGCGTCAGGAAGGCCGCACGATTTTGTATGTCTCGCACCGTATGGAAGAGATTTTTGCCCTGAGCGACGCCATCACCGTCTTTAAAGATGGACGCTATGTGCGCACCTTTACCGACATGGCGCAGGTGAACCATGACCAGCTGGTTCAGGCGATGGTCGGACGCGATCTGGGCGATATTTATCACTGGCAACCGCGCCCGTACGGCCCGGAACGCCTGCGCCTGGATAACGTCAAAGCGCCGGGCGTCAGAACACCGATTTCGTTATCCGTACGCAGCGGTGAAATCGTCGGCCTGTTTGGTCTGGTGGGGGCGGGGCGCAGCGAATTGATGAAAGGTCTGTTCGGCGGTACCCGTATTACCGATGGTCAGGTTTCTATTGACGGCGAACGGGTAGATATCCAGAAACCGGCCCACGCGATCGGGGCGGGGATGATGCTCTGCCCGGAAGACCGGAAAGCCGAGGGGATCATTCCGGTGCACTCGGTGCGCGACAACATCAATATTTCTGCCCGTCGTAAGTTTATTCGCGCCGGTTGCCTGATAAACGATAGCTGGGAGTCGAGTAACGCCGACCACCATATTCGCTCGCTGAATATCAAAACGCCGGGTCCGGAACAGCTGATCATGAATCTGTCAGGCGGAAACCAGCAGAAGGCAATTTTAGGCCGCTGGCTGTCAGAAGATATGAAGGTCATTTTGCTGGACGAGCCGACGCGCGGTATCGATGTGGGGGCAAAACACGAAATCTATAACGTGATCTATGAGCTGGCAAAACGCGGCGTGGCGGTGCTCTTCGCCTCCAGCGATCTGCCGGAGGTGCTTGGCGTGGCCGACCGCATTGTGGTGATGCGTGAAGGCGAAATTGCCGGCGAATTACTTCATGAACAGGCGAATGAACAACAGGCGTTGAACCTCGCCATGCCTAAAGTTAGCCAGGCTGTCGCCTGAGTAAGGAGTTAATGATGTCCTCTGTTACTACATCCGGAGTGCCGAAGCCGAAGTCGGCGCTGAGTATTGGACGTATCTGGGATCAGTACGGCATGCTGGTGGTTTTTGCCGCACTGTTCCTTGCCTGCGCGATCTTTGTCCCTAATTTTGCCACCTTCATTAATATGAAGGGGCTGGGGCTGGCCATTTCCATGTCCGGGATGGTGGCCTGCGGGATGCTGTTCTGCCTGGCCTCCGGCGATTTTGACCTGTCGGTGGCGTCGGTGATTGCCTGTGCGGGCGTCACGACGGCCGTGGTGATCAACATGACGGAGAGCCTGTGGATTGGCGTCTTAGCCGGTCTGTTACTCGGCGTCATCAGCGGTCTGGTGAACGGTTTTGTTATCGCGCGCCTGAAGATTAACGCCCTGATCACCACGCTTGCGACGATGCAAATTGTCCGCGGGCTGGCCTATATCATCTCCGACGGTAAAGCGGTGGGGATTGAAGACGAGCGCTTCTTCACGCTGGGTTATGCCAACTGGCTGGGTCTGCCTGCGCCTATATGGCTGACGGTGGCCTGCCTGATCCTGTTCGGCTTCCTGCTTAACCGGACCACCTTTGGCCGTAATACGCTGGCGATTGGCGGTAATGAAGAGGCCGCCCGTCTGGCTGGGGTGCCGGTAGTACGCACCAAGATTATTATCTTTGTGCTCTCTGGGCTGGTTTCTGCCGCAGCGGGGATTATTCTGGCGTCGCGTATGACCAGCGGCCAGCCGATGACCTCTATCGGTTACGAGCTGATCGTCATTTCGGCCTGCGTGTTAGGGGGCGTTTCCCTCAAGGGTGGCATCGGAAAAATCTCATATGTGGTGGCCGGTATCCTGATTTTAGGGACGGTGGAGAACGCCATGAACCTGCTGAATATTTCGCCGTTTTCGCAGTACGTGGTACGTGGTCTGATCCTGCTGGCAGCGGTGATTTTCGACCGTTACAAGCAAAAAGCGAAGCGTACCGTGTAACCGTTTTGCACCTCTTTTATTGCTCAACTTATAACCTTAGTTGACCTCTTAACCGCCCCGCCAGTAATACTGGCGGGGCGGTTGTCAAATGGCGAGCCACGTCACACTGTCTATACTTACATGGCTATGAAAGAGGTAAAGGCGTTTACCTCTCGTAAACCGTAAGGAGGAAAAGGGTGGCTGACACGTTAACCGCACCGCCTGTACTGCCCGGACACTATGCTTTCTTTTTTGATCTCGACGGCACGCTCGCCGGGATAAAACCGCACCCCGATCAGGTGTCTATTCCGGAGGCGGTGTTACAGGATTTGCATCAGCTCTCGCTCATGAATGAGGGAGCACTGGCATTGATATCAGGGCGCTCAATGGCCGAGCTGGATCTGCTCGCCAGTCCATACCACTTTCCGCTGGCCGGTGTACACGGAGCGGAGCGCCGCGACATCCATGATCAAACGCATATCGTTTCACTCCCCGACGCACTCACGCAAACGCTCCATAAGCAACTTTCTGACGCGCTGGAAGCGCTGCCTGGCACCGAGCTGGAAGCCAAAGGCATGGCCTTTGCCCTGCATTATCGTCAGGCACCGCAGCATGAGGAGGCCGTACTTGCGCTTGCTCAGAGGGTGGCAGATGCGCATCCGCAGCTGGCGTTGCAGCCCGGCAAATGCGTGGTTGAGTTAAAACCGAAAGGGATTAATAAAGGCGCGGCCATCGCCGCGTTTATGGCGTCGCCGCCTTTCAAAGGGCGAACGCCCGTTTTCATTGGGGATGACCTGACCGACGAGGCCGGGTTTCGCGTGGTGAATCAGGCCGGAGGGATCGCCGTCAAGGTGGGGCCTGGTGACACTGTTGCCGAATGGCGACTGGCGGATGTCGCCAGCGTCTGGCAGTGGATATCTGACATCGCTAACCAGCAACAACAACAAATAGCGCAAAGCAAAGGGGGAAACCATTATGGGTCGCTTAGTCGTCGTCTCTAACCGAATCGCACCGCCTGACGATAAAAAAGCCAGTGCGGGTGGCCTGGCGGTAGGGGTATTAGGTGCCTTAAAAGCCGCTGGCGGGCTGTGGTTTGGCTGGAGTGGGGAAATCAGTGAAGAAGAGAAACCGCTCAAAAAGGTTACGCGCGGAAACATTACGTGGGCTTCATTTGCATTGAAAGAGAAAGACTACGACGAGTATTACTCGCAGTTCTCGAATGCCGTCCTGTGGCCCGCGTTTCACTATCGTCTTGACCTGGTCAAATTCCAGCGTGAATCCTTCGAAGGCTACTCGCGCGTGAATGCGCTGCTGGCGGATAAACTGCTGCCATTAATCGAAGAAGACGATATTTTATGGATCCACGATTATCATCTGTTGCCCTTCGCCAGAGAGCTGCGAAAAAGAGGGGTAAATAACCGGATTGGCTTCTTCCTGCACATCCCGTTCCCGACGCCGGAAATTTTTACCGCGCTCCCGCCGCATGAAGAGCTGCTGGAGGCGCTGTGTGATTACGATTTGCTGGGCTTCCAGACCGAAAATGACCGCCTCGCATTCCTTGACTCCGTGTCAGGTAAAGCGCGCCTGGTGACCAAAGGCGGGAAAACCCATACGGCGTGGGGGAAAACGTTCCACACTGAAGTGTATCCAATTGGGATTGAACCTGACGAAATCGCGGAGCAGGCTTCCGGCCCGCTGCCGCCGAAGCTGGCGCAGCTTAAGAATGAACTCAAACACGTGAAAAATATCTTCTCGGTTGAGCGTCTTGATTATTCCAAAGGGCTGCCGGAACGCTTCCTGGCGTATGAAACGCTGCTGGATAAATATCCGCAGCATCACGGTAAAATCCGTTATACCCAGATCGCGCCGACGTCGCGCGGTGAGGTTCAGGCCTATCAGGACATTCGCCATCAGCTGGAGACAGAAGCAGGGCGCATTAATGGCCGCTACGGGCAGCTGGGCTGGACGCCGCTGTTTTACCTGAATCAGCACTTTGACCGTAAGATCCTGATGAAGGTCTTCCGCTATGCGGATGTTGGCCTGGTTACGCCGCTGCGCGACGGGATGAACCTCGTCGCGAAAGAGTATGTGGCGGCCCAGGATCCTGACGACCCGGGTGTTCTGGTGCTCTCCCAGTTTGCCGGTGCCGCAAATGAGCTCACGTCGGCGCTTATCGTTAACCCTTATGACAGGGACGACGTGGCAAACGCGCTGAATCGTGCCCTGACTATGCCGCTCACGGAACGTATTTCCCGTCATGCTGATATGATGGAGACGATCCGTAAGAACGACATTAACCACTGGCAGGCACGTTTTATTCAGGATCTCCGGGATATCACCCCGCAAAGTCATGAAGGCGATCTGCAAAAAAAGATCGCGACCTTCCCTAAACTCGCCTGATTTTCCACTTGGGGGTTAACTCCCCCCAAGTGGCACTAACAGCACATCAACCTGGCTCGATGCGACTATGGATTTCGCCGCACAGGCTGCGCGCGATAAAAAGCTGTGGTTATGATTCCCGCAAATCACTAAATCAATATGTTGTTTACGACACATGTCGAGAATATGGGCGTTAAGTTCACCGGTCGCAATAATTGTCTCATAAACCGGATATTGTGCCTTTTCCACCAGTTCGCGCAGAAATTGCTGCGTTTCTTCCTGAAGGACCTCACGAATATCCTCCAGCATGGGGGCGGCCAGCTGATTGTACATCTCTGGCTCTGCGGCGAGCGTGATGAGGCTGATGCGGGCATTGTGGGGTCTGGCAATGGAAACGGCCCGGGCGACGAGTTGATGACTTTCTGGAGAAACTGCAACGGAAACAAGAAGATGGGAGTAACTCATGGCGCACTCCTTAGGTGTCTGTCAGACAGCGTTTGATCACCTTTACCGCGAATTCCCTGGTTCTGCAAGAGCTGATTACGACATTAGTGTGAAGCTTATCATAATTATTCATTAATTATTCTTATAAGAAGAATAACTGAAAAATGCGCCTAAATGAAAAAAATTAACAACTTAACGTAAATCACACAAATTCACGCTTTAACTGTTAAATCGTTTTAGCGCGTTACAAACTCATTTCGAATGATCACGTCCTGAAACATCTTTTTTGTGCTACCTGCATAACTATATGTTTTTTCACGGTAAGAAAAATGTTTCCCGGAGAGGGGTTTGTTGTAAATGTTTCAGCGTAGCGCTTACGGGGGTAGAAGCACGTTGCATGCCAGTTCGGATCGCCCGTCTGCATGAGTATTCGTCAATTAAGAATACAAAACAGTACTGATTGGTTAAAAAACAAACAAATTACAAGTCATACTGATGGATTTATGGGTCATATTCACTTAAATTGTGTGACGTGGATCACATTTTTTTTAAATTTGAGGGTGGCTGGATTGTATGTGACAAAACTGACGAGTAGAGTTTGCGTCGAATTAGGAAAAATCTTAGTTATTTGTAAGAAATGATAAAACATGTAAGAGACGCATTCGCGGTTTCTCTCTTACGCGTTTCAGTGAATACAAACCTAAATTCAACTATGCATTTAGCCTTTTCTTTTTTATACCGGGTGATTTCCCGGCGACATCACGGGGTGCGGTCTTTCCGCATAAAAATAATAGTTGGTTATTCGGGATGGGAACAATGCATACATCCGAGTTGCTAAAACATATCTATGACATTAATTTGTCGTATTTACTGCTCGCGCAGCGTTTGATTAGTCAGGACAAGGCGTCCGCGATGTTTCGTCTGGGTATTAACGAAGAGATGGCAACCATGCTGGGCGGTTTAACCCTCCCGCAGATGGTTAAACTGGCTGAAACGAATCAACTGGTTTGCCAGTTCCGTTTCGATGATTCGCAGACAATAACGCGTCTGACGCAGGATTCCCGTGTGGACGATCTTCAACAGATCCATACCGGTATTCTTCTCTCCACTCGCTTGCTTAACGAAATCAGCCAGCCTGATGACGCAGCCCGTAAGAAAAGGGCCTAGCAATGAGCGAGAAAAGCATTGTTCAGGAAGCGCGTGACATACAGTTGGCCATGGAGCTGATTACACTGGGTGCTCGTTTACAAATGCTGGAAAGCGAGACTCAGTTGAGCCGTGGCCGTCTCATCAAGCTGTACAAAGAGTTACGTGGTAGTCCCCCGCCGAAAGGCATGCTGCCGTTTTCTACCGACTGGTTTATGACGTGGGAGCAGAATATTCACGCTTCCATGTTCTGTAATGCCTGGCAGTATCTTCTCAAAACTGGTTTGTGTAGCGGCGTTGACGCCGTGATCAAAGCGTACAAACTTTACCTTGAACAATGCCCACAGCAGGAAGAAGGCCCTCTGCTGGCTCTGACCCGCGCATGGACGCTGGTGCGTTTTGTTGAGAGCGGAATGCTTGAGCTGTCGCGCTGCAACTGCTGCAACGGCAATTTTATTACCCACGCTCATCAGCCTGCAGGCAGCTTCGCCTGTAGTTTATGTCAGCCTCCATCCCGCGCAGTAAAAAGACGTAAACTTTCCCGGGATGCTGCCGATATTATTCCACAACTGCTGGATGAACAGATCGAACAAGCTGTTTAACCCGAACGTGTGGGAAAGATTCCAGCAGCGGTAAGCAATTACCGCTGCTTTTTTTTACCCCGCAAACGGTAAACGCTGCGAGCTGGACGTCCTTGCCATAGTCACTAGCGGAAGGATGATGTCGTGCTTATCTTATTAGGTTACCTGGTAGTTCTCGGTACAGTTTTCGGCGGTTACATGATGACCGGCGGGCACCTTGGAGCACTCTATCAACCGGCTGAACTTATTATCATCGGCGGTGCAGGGGTAGGGGCTTTTATCGTTGGCAACAACGGTAAATCGATCAAGGGCACGCTGAAAGCAATTCCGTTGCTGTTCCGTCGCTCGAAATACACCAAAAGCATGTATATGGATCTGCTGGCACTGCTCTATCGCCTGATGGCGAAGTCGCGTCAGCAGGGGATGTTCTCGCTTGAACGGGATATTGAAAACCCGAAAGAGAGCGAAATTTTTGCCAGCTATCCGCGCATTCTTGCTGACGCCATGATGCTGGACTTCATCGTCGACTATCTGCGACTCATCATCAGCGGCAACATGAATACCTTCGAAATCGAAGCGCTGATGGACGAAGAGATCGAAACTCACGAAAGCGAATCTGAAGTGCCGGCCAACAGCCTGGCGCTGGTCGGCGACTCGCTTCCGGCATTCGGTATCGTTGCTGCGGTAATGGGGGTGGTTCACGCTCTGGCCTCGGCAGACCGTCCGGCAGCCGAGCTCGGTGCGCTGATTGCCCATGCGATGGTGGGGACTTTCCTCGGTATTTTGCTGGCGTACGGCTTCATCTCTCCGCTGGCAAGCGTTCTGCGCCAGAAGAGCGCGGAAACCACCAAAATGATGCAGTGCGTGAAGATCACTCTGCTCTCTAACCTCAACGGTTACGCGCCACCGATCGCGGTTGAGTTTGGCCGTAAAACGCTTTACTCCAGCGAGCGTCCGTCGTTTATCGAGCTTGAAGAACACGTGCGTGCGGTGAAAAACCCAAACCAACAGACGACAACTGAGGACGCATGAAAAACCAGTCCCATCCGATCGTCATCGTAAAAAAACGCAAGCACAAGGGCGGCGGGCATGGCGCACACGGCTCGTGGAAAATTGCATACGCCGACTTTATGACAGCAATGATGGCGTTCTTTCTGGTGATGTGGCTGATCTCCATCTCCAGCCCAAAAGAACTGATCCAGATTGCCGAATATTTCCGCACACCGCTGGCAACGGCGGTGGCCGGTGGGCCGCGTATTTCTAACAGCGAAAGCCCGATCCCGGGCGGCGGCGATGATTACACCCAGCAGAAGGGTGAAGTGAAAAAAGAGCCGAACATCGACGAGCTGAAAAGAAAGATGGAGCAGGCGCGTCTGAAGAAACTGCGTGGCGATCTCGATCAGCTGATTGAGGCGGATCCGAAGCTGCGCGCGCTGCGCCCGCACCTGAAGATCGACCTGGTGCAGGAAGGGCTACGTATTCAGATTATCGACAGCCAGAACCGCCCAATGTTTAAAACCGGGAGTGCGGAAGTCGAACCGTACATGCGCGACATTCTGCGCGGTATTGCACCGGTGCTGAACGGCATTCCTAACCGAATCAGCCTGTCAGGACACACGGATGATTTCCCGTACGCCAATGGGGAGAAGGGATACAGCAACTGGGAGCTTTCTGCCGATCGTGCCAACGCCTCGCGTCGCGAGCTGGTGGCAGGTGGGCTTGATGATGGCAAGGTACTGCGCGTAGTCGGCATGGCCGCAACCATGCGCGTTTCCGACCGCGGGCCGGATGATGCCATCAACCGTCGTATCAGTCTTTTAGTGCTGAACCAGCAGGCGGAGCAGGCCATCCTGCATGAAAACGCCGAAAGTCAGAATGAGTCACTGGACGATTTAAAACAGCCTGGGGCCGTTCCTTCGGCTGCCGTTCCAACATCGCCACCAGCCAATCCGAGGTGATAGCGTGAGCATGGATATTAGCGATTTTTACCAGACATTCTTTGATGAAGCCGACGAATTGTTGGCCGATATGGAACAACACTTGCTCGACCTGGTGCCCGAAGCACCGGACTCCGAGCAGCTCAATGCCATCTTCCGTGCGGCGCACTCTATTAAAGGCGGAGCCGGAACGTTTGGATTTACCATCCTGCAGGAAACGACCCATTTAATGGAAAACCTGCTTGATGAAGCACGACGCGGTGAGATGCAGCTCAATACCGACATTATCAACCTGTTTTTGGAAACCAAAGATATTATGCAGGAACAGCTCGACGCCTATAAAAGTTCGGCAGAGCCTGATGCCGCCAGCTTTGAATACATCTGCAATGCGCTGCGCCAGCTCGCGCTGGAAGCAAAAGGTGAGGTTGCCGCAGCGGTTGTTCCGGCCGCGAAACTGAGCGTTGTCGATGCGGTTGCTGCCGACGAGGCCGCGCCAGCCGCTGCGCAGGCGGGCAAACTGCGCGTTGTGCTGTCGCGCCTGAAAGAGAACGAAGTTAACCTGCTGGAAGAAGAGCTGGGTAACCTGGCGAAATTAAGCAACGTGGTAAAAGGCAAAGACAGCCTGGCCGCGACGCTTGATGACGGGATTGGCCAGGACGATATCGTGGCGGTGCTGTGCTTTGTGATTGAAGCTGACCAGATCGCTTTCGAAACCGAAACGGCTGCGGTTGACGCCCCTGCGGCTGCGGAAGAGGTGGCTGTTGTCGCTCAGGCCGCGGCACCGGCTGTGACGCCTGCGGCCCCGGCGCTGAAGGCAGTACCAAAAGAGGCCGCTGCGCCTGGCCGTGGTGAAAAACCTGCCGCGCGCTCCAGCGAGTCAACCAGTATCCGCGTTGCCGTTGAGAAGGTTGACCAGTTGATTAACCTGGTGGGCGAACTGGTGATCACCCAGTCGATGCTGGCGCAACGTTCAAACGAACTCGACCCGGTCACCCATGGCGATCTGATCACCAGCATGGGCCAGCTGCAGCGTAACGCCCGTGACCTGCAGGAATCGGTCATGTCCATCCGTATGATGCCGATGGAATATGTTTTCAGCCGCTTCCCGCGTCTGGTGCGCGACCTTGCCAGCAAGCTGAATAAACAGATTGAACTGACCCTGATGGGCAGCTCAACCGAACTGGATAAGAGCCTGATCGAGCGCATCATCGATCCGTTAACGCACCTGGTGCGTAACAGTCTCGACCACGGTATCGAACTGCCGGAAAACCGCATTGCCGCCGGAAAATCCCCGGTCGGCAACCTGATCCTCTCTGCGGAACATCAGGGCGGGAACATCTGCATCGAAGTGACCGATGACGGCGCCGGTCTGAATCGCGAGCGCATCCTGGCAAAAGCAATTTCGCAGGGGATGGCGGTCAATGAAAACATGACCGACGAAGAAGTGGGCATGCTGATCTTCGCACCGGGCTTCTCTACCGCAGAGCAGGTGACCGACGTCTCCGGACGCGGCGTAGGCATGGACGTGGTGAAACGTAACATCCAGGAGATGGGGGGCCACGTTGAGATCCAGTCTAAACAGGGTTCCGGCACTACCATTCGCATTCTTCTGCCGCTGACGCTGGCGATCCTCGACGGCATGTCAGTCAAAGTGGCGGACGAAGTCTTTATCCTGCCGCTGAACGCCGTGATGGAATCCCTGCAGCCGCGCGAAGAAGATCTGCATCCGCTGGCGGGTGGCGAGCGCGTTCTTGAAGTGCGTGGTGAGTACCTGCCGCTGGTGGAACTGTGGAAAGTGTTCGAGGTAGACGGGGCGAAGACTGAGGCCACGCAGGGTATCGTTGTGATCCTGCAAAGCGCGGGCCGCCGCTACGCGCTGCTGGTTGATCAGCTGATTGGCCAGCACCAGGTGGTGGTGAAGAACCTCGAAAGTAACTACCGCAAAGTGCCGGGTATTTCTGCCGCCACCATTCTGGGTGATGGTAGCGTGGCGCTGATCGTCGATGTGTCGGCGCTTCAGGGATTAAATCGTGAACAACGTGTGGCGTACACAGCCGCCTGATTAAGTAGAAGGTAATAACATGACCGGTATGAGTAATGTAACGAAACTGGCGGGCGAGCCATCAGGGCAGGAATTCCTGGTCTTCACTTTAGGCGATGAGGAGTACGGCATCGATATCCTGAAAGTGCAGGAAATCCGTGGTTACGACCAGGTTACCCGCATCGCTAACACGCCTGCTTTTATTAAAGGTGTCACCAACCTGCGTGGCGTTATTGTGCCAATCGTGGACCTGCGCGTGAAGTTCAGCCAGGGCGACGTTGACTACGACGACAACACCGTGGTGATCGTTCTGAACCTGGGGCAGCGCGTGGTCGGTATCGTGGTCGATGGCGTATCTGATGTGCTCTCCCTGACCTCAGACCAAATTCGCCCAGCGCCGGAGTTTGCGGTCACGCTGTCGACCGAATACCTGACCGGTCTGGGCGCGCTCGGCGAGCGTATGCTGATTCTGGTGAACATCGAGAAGCTGCTGAACAGCGATGAGATGGCGCTGCTGGATATCGCGGCGAGTCACGTAGCGTAGGTAAATGCAAAACGGCAACCCAGGTTGCCGTTTTTTGTGTTTGCTCCCTCTCCCTGTGGGAGAGGGTTGGGGTGAGGGCATCAGGCCTCACCCTTTTTTCATACCCTTACGCTTCCTGCTTTACCAGCTCAGCTTCCGCTTCAGCTTCCCGCGCACCTTCATTCTGCGACAGCATCGCGGTCGCAATACCATTCCCCAGAACGTTAATTGCGGAACGGCCCATATCCAGGAAGTGGTCGATCCCCATCAGCAGCAGAATACCCGCCACCGGAATGTTAAAGCTTGGGATCGTCGCGGCCAGCACCACCAGGGATGAACGCGGTACGCCCGCAATCCCTTTGGAGGCCAGCATCAGCGTCAGCATCAGAACCGTCACTTCCGAGAAGCTCAGGTGAATGTTGTACGCCTGAGCGATAAACATCGAAGCGAAAGAGCAGTACACCATCGAACCCACCAGGTTGAAGGAGTAGCCAATCGGCAGAACGAAAGAGGCGATGTTGCGCGAGCAGCCAAAACGCTCCAGCTGCTCCAGCGTTTTAGGGTAGGCGGCTTCAGAGCTGCTGGTGGTAAACGCCACCAGGACCGGATCTTTCAGCATGCTGACCAGGCGGAACACCTCTTTTTTCAGCACCATGTAACCCACGGCCAGCAGCACCATGCAGGTGAGAAGAATGGCAACATAGTAGCCGCCAATAAAGGAGGCGTAGTTCAGCAGAATGCCCAGACCCTGCGTGGCAATCACGGAGGAGATCGCCGCAAAAATGGCCAGCGGAGCAACGTACATCACGTAACCCGTGACCTTCAGCATGATATGGGAAACCACATCCAGCGCGGCCACCAGCGGCGCGTTGAATTTCTGCCCCAGCGACGCGCCGCCGATGCCGAAGAACATCGAAAACACCACAATCTGCAGGATCTCATTGTTCGACATCGCCCCTGCGATACTGGTTGGAATGGTGTGCGACAGGAACGCTTTCAGCGTCATGCCGCCAACGGCCAGACCGGTATCCACCGCTTCGGTTGGGATCGTCAGGTTCAGACCGCTTCCCGGATGCTCCAGCGTGACGATAAACAGGCCAACCAGAATAGAGAGTACGGATGAGCTGATAAACCACACCATCGCTTTACCGCCAACGCGGCCAATAGTGGAGGTTTCGCCCAGCTTCATAATGCCGACGGTGAGCGTGCTGAAGACCAATGGTGCAATGACCATTTTGATCAGACGGAGGAAAATATCGGTCAGAAGGGTAATGTTATCCGACCAGGCTGTGATGGCATCCGCAGATGCATATTCATGAATTGCTGCCCCTGAAAGAATACCCGCCAGCATGAATATCACGATGAAGAGTGTGAGTTTGTTTGCACTTGCCACGAAAAAAGACCCTCTATGCGCTTCAGATGTAGCCCGCATCGATACATATAAATTTTTTATTACGATGCAGGAAATTATTCGGCACATAAATTGACGCAAAGTGTAGGGGGATACAACACCTTTTTAAGTTTTATTAATTTTGTTGTTATTGCCCTGACGATATATTGTGATCTGCATCACACTTTAATGGATATATTCTCTCCGGAAAAAATAAAATCGCGGATTAAATAAATTTAACTCTCTGTTATTAATAAGGAAATTAAGTCAATAAGACATATGGCTTATGCGTTGAGGGGCGGGTGGTCGAAGCGATATCCGTAAACTAAATTCTCAATAACCCCCTCAAAGGAACCTTAAGCGGGGCTAACATCTTGAACGACAAAAATAAAATGTGGCAAGGGAACGGAGACGTCTTCTGGAGGGTGGTAAATGAAAAGAAAACTCCTTTTGATCTGCGCAGGAACCTTACTGACTGCGACTACGGCCCATCAGGCGCTGGCCGTCACCAGCAGTGGCACCATCGGCGCGACGCTGACGCTGACAAACGGCTGTCTGATAAACGGTTCGCCCGCGCAAAGCGGCATTAACTTCGGTACGCTCGATTTCGGTACCCATCCGGCAACCTTTTCCACTCTTACGACGCAGCTGAGCGGCGCCAGCGGCGGAAACACCTTCACCATTCAATGTACGACCGCCAGCTATACGGTGGCGATCACCGGTAATACCCATTCTACGGCACCCGGAACCGTTGTCGGTTCGCCGGGGACGCCTGAACGCTATCTGGTTAATACGGCCAACGCGGCCCAGGGCGTGGCTTACAGCCTGTACAGCGACAGCGGGTTTAACACAGTGATTGCCAACAACGCCGCGTTGCCGATCGCCTCAACGGCCGGAGGGGTAGACAGCTACACCCTCTACGGACGTATTACCGGCGGTGGTAACAGCGTGACGGTCGTCCCGGGAACCTACACCGACACGATTAACGTCAGCGTAACCTATTAGTCCCGAATAGCCATGAAGGCAACTCTCACAGATCTGCGCAAATGCGCAGAGGGACGCGTGCAGCCTTTTTTCGCGCTGCTCGTCGGATTGCTCATGATGCCCGCGGCGAATGCGGTGACATCACAGTCGTTTAAGGTCAGCGCGACGATTGTACCGGGATGCGCGGTAGCAACCGGTAGCGGAGGGCTTCTCGGTACGCTGGATTTTGGCACCCATAACGGCGTCGAGAGCGCGCCGGTCAGCACCAGCTTTGTGCCAAACGGGGCGTTGTCTATCGCCTGTACACCGGGCGTGGCGCTGAGCATGAGCATTAACGGCGGGCAGAATTACGCCTCCGTCCGCCGGATGAAGCGGTCAGGCGGAACAGAACTGGTGCCGTACCGGCTCTACAGCAGCAGCTCGCTGGCCGCGAACAGCGAAATTGGCGTCAACCAGGCGATACCGGTGACCTATAGCAACAGCAATAACATCGCGCTGCCGCTTTTTGGCGTGGCGCTACTGACCGGATTTAGCCCGGCAGGAACGTATTCCGATCAGCTCACCGTGACCTTGTCATGGTAATAAAGGGAGAGTGTTGATGAAGCCAATTTTCAGACCTGTTTGTCTGGCGGGCGCGTTGGGAATGGCTGCGGCAATCGGTCAGGCGCAGGCGGCAGCCACCATTCTGCTCTGGCCGATCGATCCGTGGCTTGCTGCGGACGCCAATGCCACGGAACTGTGGATCCAGAACCAGGGAAACAGCGCCACGACGATGCAGGTCCGCATCGTGCGCTGGAAGCAGGAGGACGGACACGAGCGTTATACCGCGCAGCAGGACGTGGTCGCCAGCCCGCCGATCGTCACGATTGGCACGGGCAGCAAGCAGCTTATTCGCCTTATCAAACAGACTTCAGTCCCCGCAGGCGTCGAACAGGCCTACCGTATTATTGTCGATGAAATCCCCCAGCCTGATGCCAAAGCCGAACCCTCCATTGGCCTCAAATTGCAGATGCGATACTCCATTCCTCTGTTTGTGTATGGACAGGGGATGCCGACGATAAAAGAGGGCGCGCACCATGCGCTGGTGGAGACCCGAAACCTGAGCTGGCGGGTGACGCAGGCGGGTGGACAGCCTGCGCTGGAGGTTCGAAATCGCGGGGATGTCCATGTCAGGCTAAGCCAGGTGGCGCTGGAGCAGGGAGGGCAGAAACGCACGGTTGCGGAGGGATTACTGGGTTACGTCCTTCCGGGCAGCACCCGCAGCTGGCCGGTACCCGCTGGCGTTCGTCAGCCAGAGCGGATGAGCGCGCAGATTAATGCCAGGGACGCACAATGGCAGTCGACGCCCGTCAACTGAAGCCGGCGATGATGATATTGCTCTGCGTCAGTTCCGCAACCTGGGCCGAGCCCGGTGACGACAGTTTACCGCCGCCGCCCCAGGCACAGGCGATACATGATGAAGCGGTTTTCCAGCTTGCCCTCGTGGTCAACCACTACGATACCGGTCTGGTCGTGCCCGTGACGCAACGTAAAGGCGCTTTCTTTATCTCCAGCGCCGATTTGCTGCGCGCGGGGCTGCCCCCGGCGCATGTTCCCACCGGAGAGGTGAATCTCTCCTCGCTTGCCCTGGTTCGGGTGGAGTACGACAGCGCCGCGCAGCGCCTGCTGCTGACCGTTCCCCGCGACTGGGTGACGGCCCGGGTGACGCCGTTCAGCGCGCAAACGACACAGGCCAAACCGCACTACGGGCGCGGGGCGCTGCTGAATTACGATTTCTACACCAACCGCACGGAACATATCGGCGGTCAGGCGTCGCTCTGGCATGAGTTCCGCTACTTCAACGAGAACGGCTCCTTTTCCTCCACCGGCTACGCGCGCGAAAATTTCAGCGGTAACGACGGCCAGCAGGAAGGGTATGTTCGCTATGACACGACCCTGCTGTTCACTAACGAAGATGACGCGATGAGCTGGAGCGTCGGGGATGTGATTAGCGATGCCCTGAGCTGGAGCTCCAGCGTGCGGATGGGGGGGATAAGCGTCGGGCGGGATTTCTCCTTGCGCCCCGATCTGGTGACATGGCCGCTGCCCGAGTTCGCAGGGGAGGCCGCGGTACCCACCTCGGTCGATCTCTTTATCAATGGCTATCGTTCCGGCTCAACCCAGCTTCAGCCGGGCCCCTTCACCCTGACCAATCTGCCCTATATCAACGGCGCCGGGGATGCGGTGCTGGTCACGACGGATGCGCTGGGGCGCCAGGTGAGCACCACGCTACCGTTTTACGTCACCAGCGACCTGCTTAAGCAAGGGCTCAGCGACGGTGCCGTGACCCTGGGCAGCCTGCGGCGTAACTACGGCATCAAGAATTTTGACTACGGTTCCGCGGCGGGCAGCGGCTCGTATCGCTACGGTCTAACAGACTGGCTAACGCTGGAAGGCCACGCGGAAGGGGCGCAGGAGCTGGCGCTGGGTGGGGCGGGGACCGTGATAAAACTCGGCCAGTTTGGCGTGGTGAATACCTCTTACTCGCAAAGCCGTATGCGCGATGATGCGGGCGGGCAAATCAACTGGGGTTACCAGTACAGCACCAGCGCGTTTAGCGTCGCCACCCAGCACACGCGTCGCGGTCGCGGCTTTGGCAATCTGGCCCTTTACGACCAGCCGACGGTGTATGACGAAAACGATAAACCCATCGCCAGCTTCAGCCGTAATACGGACCAGTATTCTCTGACCTTCAATCTGGGACAGTACGGCAACATCGGTGCGGCCTGGATCGGCGTGGAGAGTTTCGACAGCCAAAAAACCGAGCTGCTCAATCTCTCCTGGAGCCGCAATCTGTGGGGGGCGAGCAGTATTTACCTGGCCGGCAGCCGGGATCAGCAGCGGGGAGACTGGACGGTCGCGCTGTCGCTGCAGGTGCCACTGGGTGCACGCGACAGCGCTGCCGTCACCGTTGAAAATACCCCGGATGCAGGCAGTACCCAGCGCATCAACTATAACCATTCCATGCCTTCTGACGGTGGGTTTAGCTGGAACATGGCCTGGGCCAACCAGTCAAGATCCAGTGATTATCAACAGGGGACGCTGGGCTGGCGCAATAACAACATAGAGCTGCAGGGCGGCGGTTATGGCGAAAGGGATACCATGACATGGTGGGGCGAGGCGATGGGCGCAATTGTCCTGATGGACGGCGAACTGTTTGCAGCGAATAAAATCAACGATGCGTTTGTGGTCATCAGTACCGACGGTCATCCGGATGTGCCCGTCAGCTACGAGAACCAGCCCGTCGGTAAAACCAATAACAACGGCTACCTGCTGGTGAGCGGGGTGTCGGCGTATTACCCCGCAAGCTACCGGATCGATACCCTGAATCTGCCGGCGGATACCCGTCTGAAAGAGACCGAGCGACGGATCGCGATCCGCCGTCACAGCGGCTATCTGGTTGATTTCCCAATGGAGCAGGAGCGGGTGGCAAGCGTTATTCTGCATGATACGCACGGGCAGGCGCTGCCGGTGGGAAGCCAGGTCCGACGGGTCTCGCGCAGCAATGCGGTGGTGGGGTATGACGGCATCGCCTGGCTGGAAAATCTTAGTGATGTGAACCCGCTGGAGGTGATAGCGCCTGACGGAAAACGCTGCACGGCTACCCTGACCGTGGGGGCCAATCCGGAACACAAGCTGAAAACCTACGGGCCGCTGATTTGTCGGGAGGCGCCATGACGCGCCTGCTGCTGTTGATTCTGCTGCTGTTCTCCGGCGGCGGCTGGGCGGCGTGTACCGTCAGTACGGTCAATGCCTCATTTGGCAGCGTCACCTCCTTCGCGCTCAGCGGAACAGGCGAGGTGGAAACCACCGGCACGCTGGTGGTGTCCTGTGATGCCATACTGAATCTGCTGACCAACGACTCGGTGACGCTGACCTACACCGCGGCATCGGTTTCGGGCAGCAGCCGGGCCACCATGAAACGGACAGATGATGCGACTATCACGGACGTGATCCCCACCCGGCTGTGCGGACTCTCGGGCTGCGCGAGCAGCAGCGAGGTACAGATAAGTAAATCGTATACCTGGAGTGGAAATACCTTGCTGGGGCTGCTGGGGTCAAAGCAGTACAACATTCCGCTCTATTTTCGCACCGTCGCCGGACAAAACGTCACTGCCGGGCCATATCAGGTGCAGTTAACCTTCAGCGTTAACTACAGCGTGTGCTCCGTGGGCGCGCTCGGCATTTGCACAATCAATCAGGCGGGCACCGCGACGACCACCATTCTACTGAACATGACTGTTACCAACGATTGCAGCGCCATGACCACGCCGGACGTGAACTTCAACAGCGCACCGCTGGTACAAAGTTTCCCTACCGTTTCGCAGGCGATTGCCGTCACCTGTACCAAAGGAAGTACGTATACCATCGGCATTAACAACGGGGCTAACGCGCTGAACAACGTGCGGCGCATGGTGAGCGGCAGCAACGCCATGAGCTATGACATCTATAAAGAAGCCACCAGTAACCGCTGGGGCGGCAGCGGCAGCGAGCGCTGGTCCAGCGCGGTATCGTCACAGGTCAGCACCGACGGCTTGCTGCGCACCTACAATTACACCGCGAAAGTCCTGACCAATCAGACCACGCCACCCGCCGGAACCTACACCGATACGCTGATTGTTGACGTGGCGTTTTAGCCCCGCGCTTTTCCCTTTCTCAAATGTAAAGTTCCTGTGGGTAGTGCCGATAACACCGTTAATAAATCTATGAGAAGGTGTTGTATGTTGAACCGTATCCGCGTTGTCACAATGCTTATGATGGTGCTGGTCATTTTCGCACTTCTTCAGCTTATCTCCGGCGGGCTTTTTTTCTCGTCATTAAAACAGAACCAGGACAGCTTCGCGGCCTCGAACGATCTCCGTCTGCAGCAAAGTGAACTCACGTCAACGTGGGATCTGATGCTGCAAACGCGTATCAACCTGAGCCGCTCGTCCGCGCGCATGATGATGGATCCCAACAATCAGCAGAGCAGCGCGAAAACCGATCTGTTGAAAAATGCCCGTGCCACCCTTGCTGACGCCGCTAAACACTACGACGCCTTCAAAAAGATCACCCCGCAGCCTGCGATGGAGCAGGTGAGCCAGAATATCGATGAAAAATACAGCGCCTACCATGCCGGTCTGACGGAACTGATTCAGTTCCTGGAGAGCGGCAATATGGACGCCTATTTCGCACAGCCTACGCAGGGGATGCAAAACGCCCTCGGCGCCGCGCTGGGGGAATACGCGAAGGTCAGTGGCGATCTCTATCACTCGGCCTTTACCGCAAGCCAGAATGACTATCGTTTTGCAAAATGGCAGATGGCCGTGATGGCGCTGGCGCTGGTCATTGTGCTGGTCGCGGTCTGGTACGGTATTCGCCATATCCTGCTGAACCCTCTTGGCCGCGTCATTGCCCACATTCGTGAAATTGCCGGCGGCGATCTGACCAAAACGCTGACCGTTTCCGGGCGTAATGAGATCACCGAGCTGGCAAACAGCGTTGACCACATGCAGCGTTCGTTAATCGACACCGTCGCCAACGTGCGCAACGGGTCGGAAGCTATTTATACCGGCACCAGCGAAATTGCGATGGGGAATAACGATCTCTCATCTCGTACCGAGCAGCAGGCTTCCGCCCTGGAAGAGACGGCCGCCAGCATGGAGCAGCTTACCGCGACCGTGAAGCAGAACGCCGATAACGCCCGTCAGGCGTCTCAGCTGGCAGAAAGCGCCTCCGAGACGGCGCAGCGCGGCGGTCGCGTGGTGGATGGCGTGGTGAAAACCATGCACGAAATCGCCGACAGCTCGAAGAAAATCGCCGACATCATCAGCGTCATTGACGGCATTGCCTTCCAGACCAACATTCTGGCGCTTAACGCCGCCGTGGAAGCGGCGCGTGCGGGCGAACAGGGACGCGGGTTTGCCGTGGTGGCCGGGGAAGTGCGCAATCTGGCCAGCCGCAGCGCCAACGCGGCAAAAGAGATCAAGTCGCTGATTGAAGATTCCGTCTCCCGCGTGGATACCGGCTCCGTGCTGGTGGAAAGTGCCGGGGAGACCATGAATGACATCGTGAATGCCGTCACCCGCGTGACGGACATCATGGGTGAAATCGCCTCTGCGTCTGATGAGCAGAGTCGTGGTATCGACCAGGTTGCCCTGGCGGTATCGGAAATGGATCGCGTGACACAACAAAACGCCGCGCTGGTGCAGGAGTCCGCTGCGGCGGCCGCTGCGCTGGAAGACCAGGCGAGCCGTCTGAAGATGGCCGTCTCGGCGTTTCGTCTCGCTTCACTCGCTGGAAACACGGTCACCTCGCAGGCGACGTATCGCGCGCCAGCCGCTGAATCGGCTGCAAACCGTACGCGCACCGCGACGACCGGACAAGATGAAAACTGGGAAACATTTTGACTGACAATTAAACCGCGGCTGCTTGCCGCTTGATGGGAGCGTGGATGTTAAATCGTATTCGTATCTCGACCACACTGTTTTTGATTCTGATCCTTTGCGGTGTGTTGCAGGTTGGCAGTAACGGGTTGTCTTTTTGGGCGTTTCGCGATGGCTATCAGAATTTGCAGGAAGTTGAGACGAGTAATCAGCAGCGCTCCGCACTGGCACAAACGCGTGCCGTGCTGTTGCAGGCAAGCACTGCGCTGAACAAGGCAGGAACCTTAACCGCGCTGAGTTATCCGCCGGATGACATTAAAGCGCTGATGGCGACCGCGCGCGACAGCCTGAAACAGGCTGACGCACAGTTTAAAGCTTTTACGGCGCAGGCCGCCGACAGCGAGAAAGAGAAAGCGCTGAAGGCCGCCATGAAGACGAACTTTGAACAGTGGTACAGCGATCTGGACCATCAGGCGACGTGGCTTGAGAACAACCAGCTGTCGGACTTTATGACCGCGCCGGTTCAGGCCTCGCAGGCGGCGTTTGACGGCAGCTTTAACGCGTGGCAGCAGGATATTAACCAGTCTGTTCAGCGTGCCGGTGAACAGAGCCGTCAAAGCTATCACATGTCGGGCGTCATCTTTGCCGTGGTGGTGATTCTGGCAGGCCTGCTGACCGGCGCCGCACTGCTCTGGTCGCGCAGAATGATTGTCCAGCCGCTGGCGATTATCAGCAGCCACTTCGACAGTATCGCGAAAGGCGATCTGGCGCGTCCGGTAGCGGTGTTCGGCAGGAACGAAATTTCGGCGATCTTTGCCAGCCTGAAGGCGATGCAGGGATCGCTGCGGGAAACGGTGAGCGACGTGCGGCAGGGCAGTTATGCCATGCACACCGGGATCTCAGAGATTGCGGCGGGCAATAACGATCTCTCGTCCCGCACCGAGCAGCAGGCGGCTTCGCTGGCGCAGACGGCGGCCAGCATGGAGCAGCTGACCGCGACGGTAAGCCAGAACGCCGATAACGCGCGTCAGGCGTCTGACCTGTCAAAACAGGCGGCGATGACGGCAAAGAAAGGCGGAGACCAGGCGTCCCATGTCGCCAGCACCATGCAGGAGATTGCCACCAGTTCGCAGAAAATTGGTGACATCATCAGCGTGATTGACGGTATCGCGTTCCAGACCAACATTCTGGCGCTGAATGCCGCCGTTGAAGCGGCGCGCGCCGGGGAGCAGGGGCGAGGATTTGCGGTGGTGGCAGGGGAAGTGCGTAACCTGGCGAGCCGCAGCGCCAACGCGGCGAAAGAGATTAAGGTGCTGATCGAAGAGTCGGTCTCGCGCGTTCAGCAGGGCTCAACGCTTGTGGATACGGCGGCGAAAACCATGCACGAGATCGTCACCTCCGTTACGCGGGTGAACGACATCATGGGCGAAATTGCCTCGGCGTCGGACGAACAGCGCCGTGGCATTGAACAGGTTGCACAGGCCGTCAGCCAGATGGACCAGGTGACGCAACAGAACGCCTCGTTAGTTGAGGAAGCGGCAGCGGCAACCGATCAGCTGGCCAGCCAGGCAGATCGTCTGACCGGACTGGTCGCGGTGTTTAATGTGAAAGAGCACGTTGAAGCAGTAACAGAAGTCGGGCGGTCGCAGGCCGTGCCAGTTGTATCCTGAATGTAATTAAGAAGGCGCTATGACATCACCAATGCCCCCTGGGCAAACGTCATTATTGTTGCAGATGACACAGCGCCTCGCGCTGTCCGACGCGCATTTTCGTCGGATATGTCAGTTAATCTACCAGCGTGCGGGGATCGTGCTTGCGGATCATAAGCGCGACATGGTCTACAACCGTCTGGTGCGGCGCTTGCGCACGCTGGGGCTGGATGATTTTGGCCGCTATCTGAGCATGCTTGAGGCGAACCAGAACAGCGCAGAGTGGCAGGCTTTTATTAACTCGTTAACCACCAACCTGACGGCGTTTTTCCGTGAAGCCCACCACTTCCCGGTCCTGGCCGAGCACGCACGCCGTCGCACCGGGGAGTATCGCGTATGGAGTGCGGCCGCCTCGACGGGTGAAGAGCCGTATTCGCTGGCGATCACCCTGGCTGACACCCTGGGCATGACGCCCGGACGCTGGAAAGTCTACGCCAGCGATATCGATACCGAGGTACTGGAGAAGGCGCGTAACGGCGTTTATCGCCAGGATGAACTGAAAACGCTGTCACCGCAGCAGCTGCAGCGTTATTTCATGCGCGGTACGGGCCCGCATGAAGGCCTGGTACGCGTACGCCAGGAGCTGGCGAACTGCGTTGAATTCGCGCCCGTAAACCTGCTGGATAAGCAGTACAACGTGCCGGGGCCGTTCGACGCTATCTTTTGCCGTAACGTCATGATCTATTTTGATAAAACGACGCAACAGGACATTCTGCGTCGGTTTGTTCCGTTGCTCAAGCCTGACGGTTTACTGTTTGCAGGGCACTCGGAAAACTTCAGCAACCTCGCGCGTGAGTTTAGCCTGCGTGGGCAAACGGTATATGCGCTGAGTAAGGAAAAAGCATGAGTAAAATCAGGGTGTTGTCTGTCGATGATTCAGCGCTGATGCGTCAGATCATGACTGAAATTATCAATAGCCACAGCGACATGGAGATGGTGGCAACCGCGCCCGATCCGCTGGTAGCGCGGGATTTAATTAAAAAATATAACCCCGACGTGCTAACGCTGGATGTCGAGATGCCGCGCATGGATGGCATCGATTTCCTTGAAAAATTAATGCGGCTTCGGCCCATGCCGGTGGTGATGGTCTCTTCCCTGACCGGAAAAGGCTCGGAAATCACCCTGCGTGCGCTGGAGCTGGGGGCGGTGGATTTTGTCACCAAACCGCAGCTCGGCATTCGCGAAGGGATGCTGGCCTACAGCGAAATGATCGCCGAGAAGATCCGCACCGCGTCTCGTGCCAAGCTTGCCGCCCACACGCCGATGGCCGCGCCTGCGACCCTGAAGGCCGGTCCCTTACTCAGCTCGGAAAAACTGCTGGTGATTGGCGCGTCAACCGGAGGAACAGAGGCAATTCGTCATGTACTCCAGCCATTGCCGCTTTCAAGTCCGGGTATTCTGATCACTCAGCATATGCCGCCAGGCTTTACCCGTTCGTTCGCCGAACGCCTGAACAAGCTATGCCAGATCAGCGTGAAAGAGGCGGAAGACGGCGAGCGCGTGCTCCCGGGACATGCCTACATCGCCCCGGGCGACAAGCATATGGAGCTGGCGCGCAGCGGCGCTAACTATCAAATCAAAATTCATGACGGACCGCCGGTCAACCGGCACCGTCCGTCGGTGGATGTGCTGTTTCATTCGGTGGCGAAACATGCGGGGCGCAACGCCGTTGGGGTGATCCTGACGGGGATGGGCAACGATGGTGCCGCCGGAATGCTTGCAATGCACCAGGCTGGCGCCTGGACGATTGCGCAGAATGAAGCAAGTTGTGTGGTGTTCGGCATGCCGCGCGAGGCCATCAATATGGGTGGCGTGAGCGAAGTGGTCGATCTTAGCCAGGTAAGCCAGCAGATGCTGGCGAAAATCAGTGCCGGACAGGCAATACGTATTTGACTCAGGAGTATTATTTTATGGCGGATAAAGAGCTTAAGTTTTTGGTTGTGGATGACTTTTCCACCATGCGTCGCATCGTGCGCAACCTGCTGAAAGAGCTGGGCTTCAACAACGTTGAAGAAGCAGAAGACGGCGTTGATGCGCTGAACAAGCTGCAGGCTGGCGGGTTTGGTTTTGTTATCTCCGACTGGAACATGCCTAACATGGACGGTCTGGAACTGCTGAAAACCATTCGTGCCGATGCGGGAATGGCGTCTATGCCGGTTCTGATGGTCACTGCAGAAGCGAAAAAAGAGAACATCATTGCCGCTGCACAGGCGGGCGCAAGCGGCTATGTGGTGAAGCCATTCACCGCGGCAACCCTGGAAGAGAAGCTCGGTAAGATCTTCGAGAAACTCGGCATGTGAGGTGATGGAAATGTTGCAACCTGCTATGAAACCCGTTGAAGAACACTCGCCGAGCGATATCATCGTCCGCATCGGGAGCCTGACGCGCATGCTGCGTGACAGCCTGCGCGAGCTGGGTCTGGATCAGGCGATTGCCGAAGCCGCGGAAGCCATTCCTGATGCCCGCGATCGTCTGGACTATGTTGTGCAGATGACCGCTCAGGCCGCGGAACGTGCGCTGAACAGCGTTGAAGCGTCACAGCCGCACCAGGATGCGATGGAAAAGGGGGCGAAAGCGCTGAGCAAACGCTGGGACGAGTGGTTTGAGAACCCTATCGAGCTGGCGGATGCCCGTGAGCTGGTGACGGATACCCGTCAGTACCTGGGTGATGTGCCGGGTCACACCAGCTTCACCAACGCCCAGCTGCTGGACATCATGATGGCGCAGGATTTCCAGGACCTGACCGGTCAGGTGATCAAGCGCATGATGGATGTTATCCAGGAGATTGAACGTCAGCTGCTGATGGTTCTGCTGGAGAACATTCCGGAGCCGGCAGCCCGTCCAAAACGCGAGAATGAAAGCCTGCTCAATGGTCCTCAGCTCGACGCCAGCAAAGCGGGCGTTGTGGCAAGCCAGGATCAGGTCGACGACCTGCTGGACAGCCTCGGTTTCTGATAGTCCGTTCCGCCTCAGGAGGTTAACGCCACCTGAGGCGGTTTGCGACAAAATCATCGAAAAGAGCCCGAATAATCGGGCTTTTCCCGCCATTGGATTTCCGCTGCGCTGGCATGATACCCGTGACGTAATGGGCTGAGCATGCACTGTGGCAGAAGAGAACGACGACAAAACGGAAGCCCCCACACCCCACCGACTAGAAAAGGCGCGTGAGGAAGGGCAGATCCCCCGATCCCGAGAATTGACCTCCCTGCTGATCCTTATCGTAGGGGTGTGCATTATCTGGTGGGGCGGGGAGTCGCTCGCCCGCAAACTGGCGGGAATGTTGTCCACCGGCTTACGTTTTGACCACAGCATGGTCAACGATCCGAATCTGATCCTCAGCCAGATAATTCAGCTTATTAAAGGGGCCATGGTTGCGCTGCTGCCCCTGATTACCGGGGTTGTGCTGGTCGCGCTGGTCTCGCCAGTGATGCTCGGCGGTCTGGTTTTTAGCGCCAAATCGCTGCAGCCGAAATTTTCCAAACTGAACCCGCTGCCGGGCATTGCGAAAATGTTCTCTGCGCAGACCGGGGCTGAGCTGCTCAAAGCCGTTCTCAAATCGGTGCTGATGGGCAGCTCCGCGGGGTTTTACCTCTGGTACCACTGGCCGGAAATGATGCGACTTATCAGCGAATCACCGCTCACCGCGATGAGCAACGCGCTGAATCTGGTCGGGCTCTGCGCGCTTCTGGTGGTGCTCAGCATTATCCCGATGGTGGGTTTTGACGTGATCTTCCAGCTTTATACCCACTTCAAAAAACTGCGCATGTCGCGGCAGGATATTCGTGACGAATATAAGCAGATGGAAGGTGACCCGCACGTGAAAGGGCGTATCCGCCAGATGCAGCGTGCCGCCGCCCGTCGCCGCATGATGGAAGATGTGCCGAAGGCCGACGTCATTGTTACTAACCCGACGCACTATTCTGTTGCGCTGCGCTATGACGAAAACAAAATGAGCGCGCCGAAAGTGGTGGCGAAAGGGGCGGGGCTGATCGCTCTGCGTATCCGGGAAATTGGCACCGAACACCGCGTGCCGATCCTGGAAGCCCCTCCGCTGGCGCGTGCCCTGTACCGCCATGCGGATATTGGACAACAGATCCCGGGACAGCTCTACGCCGCCGTGGCGGAAGTGCTGGCCTGGGTATGGCAGTTGAAGCGCTGGCGTCTGGCCGGCGGTCAACGGCCTGTGAAACCTGAGAACCTTCCGGTGCCTGCCGCGCTGGATTTTATGAACGAGAAGGACACTGATGGCTAATCTGGTGGCAATGTTGCGCCTGCCCGGCAACCTGAAATCGACCCAATGGCAGATCCTGGCCGGGCCGATTCTGATCCTGCTAATTCTGTCGATGATGGTACTGCCGCTCCCGGCGTTCATCCTCGACCTGCTTTTCACTTTCAATATTGCGCTGTCCATTATGGTGCTGCTGGTGGCGATGTTCACCCAGCGTACCCTGGAATTCGCCGCGTTCCCGACCATTCTGCTGTTTACCACCCTGCTGCGACTGGCGCTGAACGTGGCGTCCACGCGTATCATCCTGATGGAAGGTCACACCGGGGCGGCAGCGGCGGGTAAAGTGGTGGAAGCGTTCGGCCACTTCCTGGTGGGCGGTAATTTCGCTATCGGTATCGTGGTGTTCGTTATCCTCGTTATCATCAACTTTATGGTTATCACCAAAGGTGCAGGGCGTATCGCGGAAGTGGGCGCGCGTTTTGTGCTGGACGGGATGCCGGGTAAGCAGATGGCGATCGACGCCGACCTGAATGCCGGTCTTATCGCCGAAGATGAAGCCAAAAAACGCCGTGCGGAAGTGACGCAGGAAGCGGACTTCTACGGCTCCATGGACGGTGCGAGTAAGTTTGTGCGCGGTGACGCCATCGCAGGCATTCTGATCATGGTGATTAACGTGGTCGGCGGCCTGCTGGTAGGGGTACTGCAGCACGGGATGGACATGGGCCACGCGGCGGAAAGCTATACGCTGCTGACCATTGGTGACGGTCTGGTCGCGCAGATCCCGGCGCTGGTGATTTCCACGGCGGCGGGTGTCATCGTGACCCGCGTGAGCACCGATCAGGACGTTGGCGAGCAGATGGTGGGCCAGCTGTTCAGTAACCCGCGCGTCATGCTGCTTGCCGCGGCGGTTCTCGGGTTGCTCGGTCTGGTGCCGGGGATGCCAAACCTCGTCTTCCTGCTGTTTACGGCAGGTCTGCTGGGGCTAGCCTGGTGGATGCGCGGCCGTGAAACCAAACCGGCTGCGGAACCTGTTCCGGTCAAAATGCCGGAGAATACCCAGGCCGTCGAAGCGACCTGGAACGACGTTCAGCTGGAAGATTCCCTGGGAATGGAAGTGGGCTATCGCCTGATCCCGATGGTCGATTTCCAGCAGGACGGCGAGCTGCTTGGCCGTATCCGCAGCATCCGTAAAAAATTCGCGCAGGATATGGGCTTCCTGCCGCCGGTGGTACACATCCGCGACAATATGGACCTGCCGCCCGCGCGCTATCGCATTCTGATGAAAGGCGTTGAAATTGGCAGCGGTGATGCCTATCCAGGCCGCTGGCTGGCGATTAACCCCGGCACCGCCGCAGGCACGCTGCCGGGCGAGCAAACCATCGACCCGGCCTTTGGTCTGGCCGCTATCTGGATTGAAAGTGCCCTGAAAGAGCAGGCGCAGATCCAGGGGTATACGGTTGTTGAAGCCAGTACCGTGGTGGCGACCCATCTTAATCACCTGATTGGACAATTCTCAGCGGAACTGTTTGGCCGTCAGGAAGCGCAGCAGCTGCTGGACCGCGTCACGCAGGAGATGCCGAAGCTGACGGAAGATCTGGTTCCGGGCGTGGTGACGCTGACGACGCTGCACAAGGTGCTGCAAAACTTGCTCGAAGAAAAGGTACCGATCCGCGATATGCGCACCATTCTGGAAACGCTGGCAGAGCATGCGCCAATCCAGAGCGATCCGCACGAGCTGACGGCGGTGGTGCGCGTGGCGCTGGGGCGTGCGATCACCCAGCAGTGGTTCCCGGGAACCGGAGAAGTGCAGGTTATTGGCCTCGATACGCCGCTTGAACGCCTGCTGCTTCAGGCCCTGCAGGGCGGGGGTGGCCTGGAGCCGGGCCTGGCGGACCGTCTGCTGGCGCAAACCCAGGAGGCGCTGGCGCGTCAGGAGATGCTGGGCGCGCCGCCGGTGCTGCTGGTGAACCATGCGCTGCGTCCGCTGCTGTCGCGCTTCCTGCGTCGCAGCCTGAATCAGCTGGTCGTACTCTCGAATCTGGAGCTGTCGGACAACCGTCATATCCGCATGACCGCGACGATTGGAGGAAAATAATGCGTAAATGGCTTTGGATTTTGCTCTTCCCGCTGATGGCACAGGCTGGCGGGGAGGGGACCTGGCAGGCAAGCAGCATGGGGGTGACCCTCAGCAACCGGGGCGTCGCCATGTCCTCTAATCCGCTTTCGCCTTCTGAAGGCGTTTCCGGTCAGATGGGCCTTGTGGTCTGGAACTACCGGCTGATTGGCCCTACGCCAGCCGGACTGCGGGTGCGTCTTTGTTCTCAGACGCGCTGCACGGAAATCGACGGCGAAAATGGTACGACGCAGGCGTTCAACGGCGTACCGGCCATTGAGCCTTTGCGTTTCATCTGGGAAGTGCCGGGCGGGGGACGTTTGATCCCGGCGCTGAAGGTGCAGAGTAATTCTGTCATCGTGAACTACCGTTGACGGTTGCTGAGCAGGACTGCAAAAAATAAAACCCGGCGCTTGCCGGGTTTTTTGTATTACATACGTTCTACGGTTTCGATACCCAGGGTATCCAGACCCAGCTTCAGGGTCTTCGCCGTGAGCTGCGCCAGCTTCAGGCGGCTGTTGCGGACCGATTCGTTTTCCGCAGACAGAATAGGGCAGTGCTCGTAGAAGCCGGAGAACAGACCCGCCAGATCGTACAGGTAAGCACACATCACGTGCGGCGTGCCGTCACGCGCGACCACCGTCAGCGTCTCTTCGAACTGCAGCAGACGTGCCGCCAGCTGCGCTTCACGATCCTCCGTGATGGTCACGGCAGCATTTGCCAGCACGCTTTCGTCGATATTAGCTTTACGGAATACCGACAGCACGCGGGTGTAAGCGTACTGCATGTATGGCGCCGTGTTGCCTTCAAACGCCAGCATGTTATCCCAGTCGAAGATATAGTCGGTGGTACGGTTCTTAGAGAGATCCGCATATTTCACCGCACCGATACCCACGGCGTTGGCCAGTTTTTCCAGTTCGTCAGCAGGCATGTCCGGATTCTTCTCGGCCACCAGACGGCGGGCGCGTTCCAGCGCTTCGTCCAGCAGGTCAGAAAGCTTCACGGTACCGCCCGCACGGGTTTTGAACGGCTTGCCGTCTTTACCCAGCATCATGCCGAACATGTGGTGTTCCAGCGGAACGCAATCCGGCACGTAACCGGCTTTACGCACGATGGTCCACGCCTGCATCAGGTGCTGGTGCTGACGGGAGTCGATGTAGTACAGCACGCGGTCGGCATGCAGCGTTTCGTAACGGTATTTTGCGCAGGCGATGTCGGTAGTGGTGTAGAGATAGCCGCCATCCTTTTTCTGGATGATCACGCCCATCGGTTCACCTTCCTTGTTTTTATACTCATCAAGGAACACAACCGTTGCGCCTTCGCTCTCAACCGCCAGATTTTTCGCTTTCAGGTCCGCCACAATGCCGGGCAGCATTGGGTTATACAGGCTTTCACCCATCACGTCGTCACGGGTCAGGGTGACGTTCAGGCGGTTATAGGTAAGCTGGTTCTGAGACATGGTGATGTCAACCAGCTTGCGCCACATCTCGAGGAAGTATTGATCGCCGCCCTGCAGTTTTACCACGTAGCTGCGCGCGCGCTCGGCAAAGGCTTCGTCTTCGTCGTAGTGTTTTTTGGCTTCGCGATAGAACCCTTCCAGGTCCGCCAGCGCCATTTCACCCGCGTTTTCCTGCTGCTGTTTTTCCAGGTAAGCAATCAGCATGCCGAACTGGGTACCCCAGTCGCCCACGTGGTTCGCGCGGATCACCTTGTGACCGAGGAACTCGAGCGTGCGCACTGCGGCATCACCGATGATGGTGGAGCGCAGGTGGCCAACGTGCATCTCTTTCGCCACGTTCGGCGCAGAATAGTCGATCACGACGGTCTGCGCTTCCGGCTGGGACACACCCAGACGATCGGATTTCAGCGCCGCATCAACGTGGCGGGCCAGGAACGCAGGTTCCAGGAAGATATTGATAAAGCCCGGGCCGGCAATTTCGGTTTTGCTGGCAATGCCGGAAAGATCCAGATGCGTCAGTACCTGCTCAGCGAGCTGTCGCGGCGGCATGCCCAGTTTTTTAGCCACTGCCATCACGCCATTAGCCTGATAGTCGCCAAACTGTACTTTTGCTGACTGACGAACCTGCGGTTCGCAATCCGCAGGTGCACCTGCGGCAATCAGTGCCTGACTGACTTTTTCGGAGAGAAGAGCCTGAATATTCACCTGGATACCTTACGTTTTTGATGCGGGCTTACAACCGCCCGCGCCAGTTAAAGAATTTAGGGCGGGAGTATACTGCAAATGCCTTCTGTCGTCAGCATCGCGGGGCCTGAAGATTGCTCAGAATCCAGGCAGTGAAGGTGTGCATAAACATGCAGTCATAAAAAGCCGGATTATGCGGTTGGTCAAAACAGGGCAACAGAGTAAATTAGCGGCTTTGCGACACGAAAAGAGAGTGAATTATGGCGAACTGGCAATCCATTGACGAACTGCATGATATTTCCGCAGATTTACCGCGCTTCACCCAGGCGTTCACAGAACTTGCCACCCGTCTGGGTCTGGATATCGCACCGCTTGAGGCCGATCACATCTCTTTGCGCTGTCATCAGAATGCCACCGCAGAGCGCTGGCGTCGCGGTTTCGAACAGTGCGGCGTGTTGCTCTCCGAGAACATCATCAATGGTCGCCCCATTTGCCTGTTTAAACTGCATGAACCGGTGAACGTGGCCCACTGGCACTTCACCGTGGTTGAGCTGCCGTGGCCGGGCGAGAAGCGCTATCCGCACGAAGGCTGGGAGCATATCGAAATTGTCCTGCCGGGTGAACCGGAGACGTTGAACGCGCGCGCGCTGGCCCTGCTTTCTGACGACGGATTAAGCAAGCCGGGAATTTTTGTGAAGACGAGTTCTCCCAAAGGCGAGCGCGAGCGGTTACCTAACCCGACGCTGGCCGTCACGGACGGACAGGTCACGGTGAAATTTCATCCGTGGACCATTGAGCAGATCGTTGCCAGCGAAGCGTAAGAGATGTGAGTTCACGCCGCGACTGAAAATGGACGGCGTGGCATGATGATTCGTTTAGTGGGATTTCAGGAGGATTAAATGGCGCTGCTGGAGATTTGTTGTTACAGCGTGGAGTGTGCTGTGACCGCACAAAAACACGGGGCTGACCGTATTGAACTGTGCGCGGCACCCAAAGAGGGCGGGCTGACGCCGTCCTTCGGCGTGTTAAAGTCTGCCCGTCAGGCACTCACCATTCCCGTTCACCCGATTATTCGCCCGCGCGGCGGTGATTTTTGTTACACGGCGGGCGAGTTCAGTGCCATGCTTGAAGACATCGCCCTCGTGCGCGACCTGGGGTTCCCCGGGCTGGTCACCGGTCTGCTGGATGAAGACGGCAATATCGATCTCCCGCGCATGCGTCAGGTGATGAGCGCCGCACAGGGGCTGGCCGTCACTTTTCATCGTGCATTTGATATGTGTAAAGATCCGCTTCAGGCCTTTGAAACGCTTGGAGAACTTGGCGTGGCGCGCATTCTGACATCGGGTCAACAGGCGTCAGCTGAAAAAGGACTGCAATTAATTACGGAACTAAAAGCACATTCCGGTGTTCCAATAATAATGGCGGGTGCGGGAGTCCGCGCCAGCAATCTGGAACGGTTTTTAAACGCTGGGGTAGAAGAGCTGCACAGCTCCGCGGGTAAATGGATACCTTCGCCCATGCGTTATCGCAATACAGGGTTGTCAATGTCGACGGATGCTGAAGCAGATGAGTATTCACGCTACGGCGTAGAGGGAGAGTCGGTTGCGGAAATGAAGTCGCTGATTGAGCGCCATCACGTGTAGCAACGTACCGATTTTTACCGCGCATCATGTCGCCCAATATGATGCTTGCTTGTACCAGGCCCCTGCAATTTCAACAGGGGCCTTTTTTTCTCCTTCATATTTCAAGCCGCAGCCGCGTTGGCCGCCTCGCTCACCCCGGTCACTTACTGATGTAAGCTCCCGGGGATTCGCTGCGTTGCCGCCTTGCTGCAGCTTGAACTATTTTGGAGAAAACGTGCGACGCGTAGGCCGGGTAAGGCGCAGCCGCCACCCGGCTAACAGGCTACGGCTTCGTCGCTATCAAAACCGCACGCATCGGGGCCGGATAGCCTTCGATGGTTTTGCTGTGGTCGGCCGGGTCGAGGAACTGCTCCAGCGATTCGGTAATCATCCAGTCGGTGCGGCGCTGCTCTTCGAGAGAGGTCACGCTGACATCGGCAATCCGCACGTCCACAAACCCGCACTTCTCCAGCCAGTTCTTCAGCGCCAGCGCGGAAGGGATGAAGTAAACGTTGCGCATCTGCGCGTAGCGATCGCCCGGCACCAGAACAGCATGTTCATCCCCTTCGATCACCAGCGTTTCCAGCACCAGCTCGCCGCCGCTGACCAACTGATCCTTCAGTTGCCACAGGTGCTCCAGCGGAGAACGACGGTGATACAGCACGCCCATGGAGAACACGGTATCAAACGCTTTCAGGGCAGGGAGCTGTTCAATGCCCAGCGGCAGCAGGTGCGCGCGCTGGTCGTTACCCAGCAGCTTACGTACCGCTTCAAACTGGCACAGGAACAGCTGCATCGGGTCAATACCGACCGCCAGGTGCGCGCCCGCGCCAATCATGCGCCACATGTGGTAACCGCTGCCGCAGCCCACGTCCAGAATGGTACGTCCGGTCAGGTCGGAAAGGTGCGGCAGAACGCGATCCCATTTCCAGTCCGAGCGCCATTCGGTATTGATGTTCACCCCGTACAGCGAGAACGGGCCTTTGCGCCACGGCATCAGATTGCGCATCAGCGTTTCGATGCGGTTGATCTGCCCGGCCGGAAGCGGCTCTTCGCTTTCGGCGGTTACGCTGTGCAGAAGATCCAGACGATGCGGGGTCAGCTCGGGCAGAAACTCCACCGCGTTTGACCACTGCTTTAACAGGCCGTGCTGCGGATCGCGCTGCCAGGCGGCAATCTGCGCGGGCAAGGTTTCCAGCCAGTGGGAGAGCTGGTTTTTGGCAATCAGCTGATAGAAGTTACTGAATTCGATCATGCCGGTTTCCCCGCTTTCAGCGCCACCAGAGAGCCAAAGTTAAAGCACTGGAACCACAGTTCGCTGTGCTCAAACCCGGCTTTGCTCAGACGCGCTTTGTGGGTTTCTACGGAATCCGTCAGCATCACGTTTTCGAGCATGCTGCGCTTCTGGCTGATCTCCAGCTCGCTGTAGCCGTTCGCCCGTTTGAAATCGTGGTGCATGTTGAACAGCAGCTCGCCAACCTCGGCATCTTCGAAGCTGAATTTCTCCGAGAGCACCAGCGCGCCGCCAGGATTCAGCCCCTGATAAATTTTGTCCAGCAGCAGCTGGCGGTCTTCCGGCACCAGGAACTGAAGGGTGAAATTCAGCACCACCATCGAGGCGTTATTGATTTCAATCTCGCGGATATCACCTTCCACCACGTCCACCGGAACAGGGGCTTTGTACGCGTCAATATGGCGACGGCAGCGCTCAACCATGGCCGGGGAGTTATCGACGGCAATGATTCGGCAGCCTTCCTGGTGAATATTACGACGAACCGACAGCGTTGCCGCGCCGAGCGAGCAGCCCAGGTCATAGACCTGCGTGCCGGGTTGAACGAAGCGCTCAGCCAGCATGCCGATCATAGAGATAATATTGGAATAACCGGGAACAGAGCGCTGGATCATATCCGGGAAGACTTCAGCTACCCGTTCATCGAAGGTCCAGTCGCCCAAGCTGGCGATAGGCGCGGAAAAAAGCGTGTCGCGATCTGACATAACGTAAAAATCCGGGAAAAATAAAGTGGCGTATTGTGCGCTAATGGAGGGAGAAAACCAACTCCCACGGCATATACCACAGGTTAGCCAGCACCATCAGCAAAAGCGAACACCAGGTCGCACTCATGCCGGAACGACGCCAGCGGATTAAGCGGTGGTGAAAGCCGTAATAATGCATCAGGCGGCCAGCAATAAGAAGCAGGCCACAGATATGAACCATCCAGGTTTCTGCGCCATTCATCTCCATAAAAAGCAGCAGGATTAAGGCTGCGGGGATGTATTCGACCGCGTTGCCATGAATGCGGATAGCGCTTTGTAGCTCTGAAAATCCGCCGTCACCGTAGGAGACACGGTACAGCGTTCTGAGGCGCACAACATCAAATGAAAACTTAATCAGCAGTAATGCACCTAACACCGCATACAGCGCGCTGACCATACAAACTCCCTGTTTTTTGGCAGATGGCACTTCACTATGATAGGGGGTGATATCAGAAAAGAGAAGATTGTTGTGGGATGCCAGGGGCGCTGCCCACGGACGGCACCGCAGCCTGCAAGGCCTGCCACAGAGCATCGACCAGTTCGGGGGCCTGGGCAATATCCGGCGTGTGCAAAAAGAGATACGGCGTGGTGGTGTGTTCCCACGAGGCCAGTTTTTCCAGCCAGACGGCGAACATCGCCTGGTTTTGCTGCATGTTATCGCTGCCGATAAACCTGACCATCGGGTTCTGCGCAGTCATGATGGCGTGGACCGGCACTTTCGGTTTTTTACGCTGCGCCTCAATGATGGCCTCACTGTGCGGTATCGCGCTGTGCACCGGACGGCTGTCGAGGATCACCCGGTTGACGGAACGTTCAAGAAGGCCGCGGTTGAGCGCTTTTTCTGCTTCGCCCTTCGCAAAGAAGTCCTTGTGTCGGACCTCCACCCCATAGGTAAACTCCCGGGGCAGGGCGTCCAGAAACGTCCACAGTGCGGGCAGGTCGCGAGGGCCAAAGACGGCCGGAAGCTGCAGCCAGTACTGGCCGATGCGGTTTGCCAGAGGCGCCATCCGGGCAAAGAATTCGTCGGTCAACTCACCGCAGTTTCGCAGTGCGGCCTGGTGAGAAATGGTCGCCGGAAACTTGAAGCAGAAACGGAAATCGTCGGTTGTTTGCTCCCGCCAGCGTGCGACAATCTCAGCTTTGGGGAGCGCATACAGGGTGGTGTTGCCCTCGACACAGTTGAAGTGTCGGGCATACTCTTCAAGGCTGGTGATGCCAAGGCGCACCCATTTCGGGTGCGACCACTGGGGCAGGCCCACATACATCATAGTGCGCGAAGGATCTCATCCGTGCTGCGCACGCGGCCGATGCGCGGGAAGATATGGGTCATGCTGCCCTGATGCTGTTCCGCGGAGGCCGCGCTGCAGGCATCTTCGGCGATCACCAGATTAAAGCCCAGTTCCCAGGCGTTGCGGGCGGTTGACTCCACGCCGATATTGGTGGAAATGCCGCACAGGATGAGAGTGTCAATGCCGCGACGGCGGAGCTGCAGCTCGAGATCGGTACCGTAGAAGGCACCCCACTGGCGTTTGGTCACTTCAATATCGCTGTCGCATTTGCCGAGTGAGACCGGGTACGTCCACCAGTTTTCCGGCAGGGCTCGCGCGGGTGCCTGCGCATCAACGGGCTGTTTTAACGCTTCGGCGTAATCCGCGGACCAGCCGACGCGCACCATGACCACCTGCGCACCGCTGGCACGGCATTTCTCCGCCAGGCGAGCGGCGCGGCTGACCACATTGTCTGCGGTATGCGGGCCACCGGCAAAGGGCAAAATGCCTTCCTGTAAATCAATCACTACAAGCGCGGTTTTTTTGGCATCAAGGGTTAACATTGTTACTCCCGTTAAATTAATCACTTCTGGACACCATACGACGTGATGGCCTGTTATTGGTCGCATAATTTTGTTAATTTTTGTGAGAATGCGCAATAAGAGTGCAGCAAACGACCGCCTGGCCGTGGTTCGCTCTTATCGTCCGGCGGAATTTCCAGTATAATAGCCGCCTTTTTTCATCCAGTTGTGACATACAGAAAGCTGCGACATAGTAGCCTGCATACCAGGCGACATTTAGCCTGCGGCTAATTAAGGGATATCTCATGCGTACAGAATATTGCGGGCAGCTGCGTCAGTCCCACGTCGGACAGCAGGTCACCCTGTGTGGTTGGGTCAATCGTCGTCGTGATCTTGGTAGCCTTATCTTCATCGATATGCGCGACCGCGAAGGTATCGTTCAGGTGTTCTTCGACCCGGATCGCGCAGATGCGTTGAAGCTGGCCTCTGAGCTGCGTAATGAGTTCTGCATTCAGGTTACCGGCACCGTGCGTGCGCGTGACGAGAAAAACGTTAACGCCGACATGGCGACGGGTGCCATTGAAGTGCTGGCGTCCGATCTGACGATCATCAACCGTGCTGAAGCGCTGCCGCTGGACTCCAACCACGTCAACACTGAAGAAGCGCGTCTGAAATACCGCTACCTGGATCTGCGTCGCCCGGAAATGGCTCAGCGCCTGAAAACCCGTGCGAAAATCACCAGCCTGGTGCGTCGCTTTATGGATGATCACGGTTTCCTCGATATCGAAACCCCGATGCTGACCAAAGCCACGCCGGAAGGCGCGCGCGACTACCTGGTCCCATCCCGCGTTCATAAAGGTAAATTCTACGCGCTGCCGCAGTCTCCGCAGCTGTTCAAACAGCTGCTGATGATGTCCGGCTTCGATCGTTACTATCAGATCGTTAAATGCTTCCGCGACGAAGACCTGCGCGCTGACCGCCAGCCAGAATTTACCCAGATCGACGTGGAAACCTCCTTCATGACCGCCGAACAGGTGCGTGAAGTGATGGAAGCCCTGGTGCGTAGCCTGTGGAACGACGTAAAAGGCGTTGAGCTGGGCGATTTCCCAATTATGACCTTCGCTGAAGCCGAGCGTCGCTACGGCTCCGACAAACCTGACCTGCGTAACCCGATGGAGCTGGTGGACGTTGCAGACCTGGTGAAAGGCGTTGAGTTTGCCGTCTTCGCTGGCCCGGCTAACGATCCTAAAGGCCGCGTGGCGGCTCTGCGCGTGCCGGGTGGTGCAGCTCTGAGCCGCAAGCAGATCGACGACTACGGCAACTTCATCAAGATCTACGGCGCGAAAGGTCTGGCCTATATTAAGGTGACCGAGCGTGCGAAAGGTCTGGAAGGTATCACCAGCCCGGTAGCGAAATTCCTGAACGCGGACATCGTGGAAGCGATCCTTGAGCGCACCGGCGCGCAGGACGGCGACATGATCTTCTTCGGCGCAGACAACAAGAAAGTTGTGGCGGATGCGATGGGCGCGCTGCGTCTGAAGCTCGGCAAAGACCTGAGCCTGACCGACGAAAACAAATGGGCGCCGCTGTGGGTTATCGACTTCCCAATGTTTGAAGACGACGGTGAAGGCGGCCTGACGGCGATGCACCACCCGTTCACCTCGCCAAAAGACATGACGGCAGCAGAGCTGAAAGCGGCGCCGGAAGACGCGGTCGCGAACGCTTATGACATGGTTATCAACGGCTACGAAGTGGGCGGCGGTTCCGTGCGTATTCACAGCGGTGAAATGCAGCAGACCGTGTTCGGCATCCTGGGCATCAACGAGCAGGAGCAGCGCGAGAAGTTTGGCTTCCTGCTGGACGCGCTGAAATACGGTACGCCTCCGCACGCAGGTCTGGCCTTCGGACTTGACCGACTGACCATGCTGCTGACCGGCACCGATAACATTCGTGATGTTATTGCCTTCCCGAAAACCACTGCCGCAGCGTGTCTGATGACCGAAGCGCCAAGCTTTGCTAACCCAGCCTCTCTGGCTGAGCTGGGCATTGAAGTGGTGAAGAAGGAAGAGAAAAACTGATATGGAATATAAGCTTCCCGTTTCGGTTCTGGTGGTCATTTATGCAGAAGACACGAAGCGGGTGCTGATGTTGCAGCGGCGCGATGACCCTGATTTCTGGCAGTCGGTAACCGGCAGTCTGGAAGAGGGAGAAACCGCGCCGCAGGCCGCCGCGCGTGAAGTAAAGGAAGAGGTCGCCATTGACGTTGCCCGCGAGCAACTGACCCTGAAGGACTGTCAGCGCACGGTGGAGTTTGAAATTTTTAGCCATTTACGTCATCGCTACGCGCCGGGTACCAGCCGCAACACGGAGTCGTGGTTCTGTCTCGCGCTCCCCCATGAACGGGAGATCGTGTTTACCGAACACCTGACCTACCGCTGGGTGAATGCGGCGGAGGCCGCCGCACTGACCAAGTCGTGGAGCAACCGGCAGGCGATTGAAGAATTTGTAATTAACGCTGCCTGAAAAGGCGCGCTCTTTGAGGATATTTTTATGGCAGGTCATAGTAAGTGGGCCAACACCAAACACCGCAAAGCGGCACAGGATGCCAAGCGCGGTAAGATCTTTACCAAAATCATTCGCGAGCTGGTGACGGCAGCGCGTCTGGGCGGCGGTGACCCGGCTTCTAACCCGCGTCTGCGCGCGGCGGTTGATAAAGCGCTGTCCAACAACATGACGCGTGACACCCTAAACCGTGCTATCGCACGTGGTGTGGGCGGCGATGAAGACGCGAACATGGAAACCATCATTTATGAAGGTTACGGCCCTGGCGGTACGGCGGTGATGGTTGAGTGCCTGTCCGACAACCGTAACCGTACCGTTGCGGAAGTGCGCCACGCGTTCACCAAAACCGGTGGCAACCTGGGCACTGACGGTTCCGTTGCTTACCTGTTCAGCAAAAAAGGCGTCATCTCCTTCGAGAAAGGCGATGAAGATGCGATCATGGAAGCGGCGCTGGAAGCCGGTGCGGAAGACGTGGTGACCTTCGATGACGGTGCTATCGACGTTTACACCGCATGGGAAGAGATGGGTGCCGTGCGCGACGCGCTGGAAGCGGCTGGCCTGAAAGCGGACAACGCTGAAGTCTCCATGATCCCGTCCACCAAAGCGGACATGGATGCGGAAACCGCACCAAAACTGCTGCGTCTGATCGACATGCTCGAAGACTGCGACGACGTGCAGGAAGTGTACCACAACGGTGAAATCTCTGATGAGGTTGCAGCGACTCTCTAATGAGAGCGTGTAAATCCGTTACAGGAGACGCGTGATGTCGATTATTCTCGGGATTGACCCAGGCTCACGCGTCACCGGTTATGGCGTTATCCGTCAGGTGGGACGCCAGTTAACCTACCTCGGCAGCGGCTGTATTCGCACCAAAGTGGACGATCTGCCGTCGCGCCTGAAGCTCATTTATGCGGGCGTGTCGGAGATCATCACCCAGTTTCAGCCGGACTATTTCGCTATCGAGCAGGTCTTTATGGCGAAAAACGCCGATTCGGCGCTAAAGCTCGGTCAGGCGCGCGGAGTGGCCATTGTGGCTGCGGTCAACCAGGATTTGCCGGTATTTGAATACGCGGCACGTCAGGTCAAGCAGACGGTGGTGGGCATTGGTAGCGCGGAGAAAAGTCAGGTGCAGCACATGGTGCGTACCCTGCTGAAGCTGCCAGCGAACCCGCAGGCCGACGCCGCGGATGCGCTGGCGATTGCGATTACCCACTGTCACGTCAGCCAGAACGCGATGCAGATGAGCGAGTCGCGGCTTAATCTGGCGCGAGGCAGGTTACGATAATGAGAAATCAGGCTGGATAAACATCCAGCCTTTTTTTATTATGTCGGCAGTTAATTTCTCCCAGAACGCAGGAGCGTCACGTGATAGGCAGACTCAGAGGCATCATCATTGAAAAACAACCCCCGTTAGTGCTGCTGGAAGTGGGTGGCGTGGGCTATGAAGTCCATATGCCGATGACCTGCTTCTATGAGCTGCCGGACGCGGGCAAAGAGGCGATTGTCTTTACACAGTTTGTGGTGCGTGAAGATGCCCAACTGCTGTACGGCTTCAATAACAAGCAGGAGCGGACCCTGTTCCGCGAGCTGATTAAAACTAACGGCGTTGGCCCGAAGCTGGCGCTGGCGATTTTATCCGGCATGTCAGCGCCACAGTTTGTGAATGCCGTTGAGCGCGAAGATCCTGCTGCGCTGATTAAGCTTCCGGGCATCGGCAAGAAAACGGCAGAGCGCCTGATTGTCGAGATGAAAGACCGCTTTAAAGGTCTGCATGGCGATCTGTTCACGCCGGCTGCCGATTTGGTACTGACCTCGCCAGGCGGCCCCGCCACGGATGATGATGCCGAGCAGGAAGCGGTTGCCGCGCTGGTGGCGCTGGGCTATAAACCTCAGGAGGCCAGCCGTATGGTGAGCAAAATTGCCAAACCGGACGCCAGCAGTGAAACCCTGATTCGCGAAGCGCTGCGCGCTGCATTGTGAGGTAAAGGATGATTGAAGCAGACCGCCTGGTATCGGCAGGCACTATTCAGGCAGATGACGTGGTGGATCGCGCGATCCGCCCAAAACTGCTTGATGAGTATATCGGCCAGCCGCAGGTTCGTTCCCAGATGGAGATTTTCATCCAGGCGGCAAAGCTGCGCGGCGATGCGCTCGATCACCTGCTGATTTTTGGCCCTCCAGGTTTGGGGAAAACCACGCTGGCGAATATCGTCGCCAATGAAATGGGCGTCAACCTGCGCACCACCTCCGGCCCGGTGCTGGAGAAGGCGGGCGATCTCGCTGCGATGCTGACCAACCTCGAACCGCATGACGTGCTGTTTATCGATGAGATCCACCGCCTGTCGCCGGTGGTGGAGGAAGTGCTCTATCCGGCGATGGAAGATTACCAGCTGGATATCATGATTGGCGAAGGCCCGGCCGCGCGCTCCATCAAAATCGATCTGCCGCCGTTTACCCTGATTGGTGCAACGACGCGGGCCGGGTCGTTGACCTCTCCGCTGCGCGACCGTTTCGGTATCGTGCAGCGTCTTGAGTTTTACCAGGTGGCGGACCTCCAGCATATCGTTGGCCGTAGCGCCCGCTATATGGGGCTGGAAATGAGCGAAGAGGGCGCGTTTGAAGTGGCGAAGCGTTCCCGCGGTACGCCGCGTATCGCTAACCGCCTGCTGCGCCGCGTACGTGACTTTGCCGAAGTGAAGCACGATGGCTCGATTTCCGCCGAGATCGCCGCGCAGGCGCTGGATATGCTGAACGTCGATGCCGAAGGCTTTGACTATATGGACCGTAAACTGCTGCTGGCGGTGCTGGATAAGTTCTTTGGCGGCCCGGTCGGGCTGGATAACCTGGCGGCGGCAATCGGGGAAGAGCGCGAAACCATCGAGGACGTGCTTGAACCGTATCTAATCCAGCAGGGCTTCCTGCAGCGCACCCCGCGTGGACGTATGGCGACGGTGCGGGCGTGGAATCATTTTGGCATTACGCCACCGGCAATGCCGTAATGCATTGTTCCCTCTCCCTGTGGGAGAGGGCCAGGGTGAGGGCATCAGCGCCCTCGATGTTAATTTGCGGTCTTCTTCATCATACTGAAGATAAACAGCACCGCTGCACTCAACACCACAGACGGCCCCGCAGGCGTGTCATAGAACGCCGAGAAGGTGAGTCCACCCGTTACCGCAATCATTCCGACAATCACGGCCACACCGGCCATCTGCTCCGGCGTACGGGCAAAACGACGCGCCGTAGCCGCAGGGATGATCAGCAGCGACGTAATAATCAGCGCGCCGACAAACTTCATCGCCACGCCTATGGTTAACGCCGTTACCAGCATCAGCAGCAGCTTAACGCGCTGCAGCTTCACGCCGTCGACAAACGCCAGGTCCGGGCTGACGGTCATGGCCAGCAGGTTACGCCACTGCCAGAGCAGAATAGCGAGCACCACCACCACGCCAATGGCGATAGCGATGAGATCGTCTGGCGTGACGGCCAGCAGGTCACCGAACAGGTAAGCCATCAGATCCACGCGGATATTCGACATCAGGCTGACCACCACCAGGCCCAGTGACAGGGCACTGTGCGCCATAATGCCAAGCAGCGTATCAATTGCGAGGTGAGGGCGCTTCTCCAGCCAGACCAGACCGGCGGCCAGCAACAGCGTGACCACAATCACCGCGTAAAACGGGTTCACATTAAGCAACAGACCAAAGGCAACACCCAGCAGGGACGCGTGCGCAAGGGTATCGCCGAAATAGGACATTCTGCGCCAGACGACAAACGAGCCGAGCGGACCCGCGGCGCAGGCAAGCATAATCCCGGCCAGCCAGCCGGGCAGTAACAGTTCAATCATGAGTGTCCATTTCCCCGACGCAGTACGATTCGTCCCTGTAAATCATGGCGATGATTATGATGATGGCGATAGATGCCCAGCTGTTCAGCGCCGCGAGGGCCGAACATAGAGATAAACTCCGGGTGCATGGAGACCACTTCTGGCGTGCCGGAGCAGCAGATATGGTGGTTGAGACACAGCACTTCGTCGGTTTTTGCCATCACCAGATGGAGATCGTGAGACACCATCAGCACTGCGCAATCAAGCTCTCGACGTAGCTGGTCGATCAAATCATAAAGCGCAACCTGACCATTCACATCCACACCCTGAGTCGGCTCATCCAGCACCAGCAGCTGCGGGCTGCTCAGCAGCGCGCGGGCAAGTAAGACTCGCTGAGTTTCACCGCCGGACAGTTTTTGCAGCGGCGCATCGACAAGATGGCCCGCCTGCACGCGTTTCAGTGCCGGGAGAATATCGGCTTTACGCGTGCCGGGGCGCAGACGCAGGAAGCGGCTGACCGTCAGCGGCAGCGTGGCGTCGAGATGAAGTTTTTGCGGCACATAACCGATACGCAATTTTTCCTCGCGCTTGATCACGCCTTCATCGGGTGCGACCAGACCCAGCACCACGCGCACCAGGGTGGATTTGCCTGCGCCATTGGGGCCGAGCAGCGTCAGAATTTTGCCGGGCTTCAGATCGAGCGACACGTCAGAGAGGACGCGGCGCTGGCCAAATGAGACCGAAATATTTTCAAGGGAAACCAATGTCGTCATGTCATTTTAAGCTTGAAGAAGTCAACGAATGTTATAATATCACATTCCACGCATTCACTACGATGATTAGTCGCATTATGTTACATAAAAATACGCTTCTTTTCGCAGCATTATCCGCTGCCCTTTGGGGTACAACCGCACAAGATGTTAACGCTGCGGTTGTCGCTTCGCTTAAACCACTCGGATTCATCGCGTCGGCCATTGCAGACGGGGTCACGGAAACCCAGGTTCTGCTCCCTGATGGTGCATCCGAGCATGACTATTCCCTGCGCCCGTCAGATGTAAAACGCTTACAAAACGCGGACTTAGTCGTCTGGATTGGCCCGGAAATGGAAGCGTTCATGCAGAAGTCAGCAAAACAGGTTGCCGGCGAAAAGCAGGTCGCGATTGCAGACCTCCCCGGCGTGAAACCGCTGCTCATGAAAGGGGCGGATGACGACGGTGACGAACATGACCATCACGCTGCAGAGGGTGAAAAAGGTGATGGAGATCACCATCACGGCGAGTACAACATGCATCTTTGGTTATCCCCAGAGATAGCGCGGCTTTCAGCGGTTGCAATCCATGACAAATTAGTGGAACTTATGCCGCAAAGTCGAGCCAAACTAGACGCCAACCTGAAGGATTTTGAGGCACAATTAGCCGCAACCGATAAGCAGGTAGGTAATGAGCTCGCACCGTTGAAAGGTAAAGGGTATTTCGTTTTTCATGACGCCTATGGCTATTACGAAAAACACTACGGTTTGACCCCGCTGGGTCATTTTACCGTCAATCCTGAAATTCAGCCTGGTGCGCAGCGTTTACATGAAATCAGAACACAGCTGGTTGAGCAAAAAGCGACATGCGTTTTTGCTGAGCCACAGTTCAGGCCAGCGGTCGTAGAAGCCGTGGCCAGGGGAACATCCGTGCGCATGGGAACCCTTGACCCGCTAGGTACGAATATCCAGTTGAGCAAAGCGAGCTATTCGCAGTTCCTCAGCCAACTGGCGAACCAGTATGCGAGCTGCCTGAAAGGAGATTAACGAGGAAGTGAATACGTGCAACAGATAGCCCGCTCTGTCGCCCTGGCATTTAACAATCTGCCTCGACCCCACCGCGTTATGCTGGGGTCGCTTACAGTACTCACCTTAGCGGTCGCCGTCTGGCGGCCCTATGTTTACCACCCGAGTTCTGCCCCTATCATCAAAACCATTGAGCTTGAAAAGAGCGAAATCCGTTCTTTGCTGCCTGAAGCCAGTGAGCCTATCGACCAGGCGGCTCAGGAAGATGAAGCCATTCCGCAGGATGAGCTGGACGATAAAACCGAGAACGAAGCCGGTATTCACGAATATGTTGTGTCTACCGGGGACACGCTGAGCAGCGTGCTGAACCAGTACGGCATCGACATGGGCAATATCAGCCAGCTGGCGGCTGCGGATAAAGATCTTCGTAACCTGAAAATCGGACAACAGCTCTCCTGGACACTAACGGCGGATGGCGATCTCCAGCGTCTGACCTGGGAAATGTCCCGCCGCGAAACCCGCACCTACGATCGCACTGCAAACGGTTTCAAGATGACCAGCGAAATGCAGAAGGGCGACTGGGTTAACAGCGTTCTGAAAGGCACCGTGGGCGCGAGCTTTGTCTCCAGCGCGCGAGATGCGGGCTTGACCAGCGCTGAAATCAGTTCGGTGATCAAAGCCATGCAGTGGCAGATGGATTTCCGTAAGCTGAAGAAGGGCGATGAGTTCTCCGTTCTGATGTCCCGCGAAATGCTGGACGGCAAGCGCGAGCAAAGCCAGCTGCTGGGCGTACGTCTGCGCTCTGAGGGCAAAGATTACTACGCGATTCGTGCCGAAGACGGTAAGTTCTATGACCGCAGCGGTACGGGTCTTGCGAAAGGCTTCCTGCGTTTCCCGACGGCAAAACAGTTCCGCGTCTCCTCGAACTTTAACCCGCGTCGTCTGAACCCGGTAACCGGGCGCGTCGCGCCGCACCGTGGCGTTGACTTTGCCATGCCGCAGGGCACGCCGGTACTGGCGGTAGGGGATGGCGAAGTGGTGGTGGCCAAGCGTAGCGGTGCCGCCGGATATTATGTCGCGGTACGTCATGGTCGTACTTATACGACCCGCTATATGCACCTGCGTAAGCTGCTGGTCAAACCGGGCCAGAAGGTGAAGCGCGGGGACCGTATCGCGATCTCCGGCAATACCGGACGTTCTACCGGCCCGCACCTGCACTATGAAGTGTGGATCAACCAACAAGCAGTGAACCCGCTGACCGCGAAACTGCCGCGCACTGAAGGCCTGACAGGTAAAGATCGTACTGATTATCTGGCGCAGGTGAAAGAGGTGATGCCGCAGCTGAGCTTAAACTAAGTTCTCTGTTTTTGTTAAAAAAGCCGGCGCACACTGACGCCGGCTTTTTCTTTTGTGCGTGGACGACTGCCTCGCTACACTATCTGAATAAAATTTTGCGTCATCAGACCCTGGATCCAGCATGGAAACCCAAAAAAACAATATTGAATACATTCCTGAGTTTGAAAAATCCTTCCGCCATCCGCGCAACTGGGGCGCCTGGCTTGGTGTTTACGCCTTTGCGGGGATGGCGATGCTGCCTGCCTCTGTTCGCGATCCCGTTCTGGGTAAAATTGGTCGTCTGGCGGGGCGTTTAGGCAAGAGCGCCCGCCGTCGTGCGCAGATCAACCTCTATTACTGTTTTCCTGAGAAAAGCGACGCCGAGCGCGAGGCAATCATTGATGAGATGTATACTACCGCGCCGCAGGCCATGGCGATGATGGCGGAGCTGGCGCTGAAAGGGCCGGATAAAATCGTCGATCGCATTGACTGGAAAGGGCTGGAGATCATCGAGGAGATGCGCCGCAATGACGAGAAAGTCATTTTCCTCGTCCCCCACGGCTGGGGCGTTGATATTCCGGCGATGCTGATGGCCTCTCAGGGCCAGAAGATGGCGGCAATGTTCCACAATCAGGGCAATAAGATTTTCGATTTTGTCTGGAACACGGTGCGTCGTCGTTTTGGCGGACGCCTGCATGCCCGTAACGATGGCATTAAGCCCTTCATTCAGTCGGTACGTCAGGGGTACTGGGGCTACTATCTACCGGATCAGGATCACGGCCCCGAGCACAGCGAGTTTGTCGATTTCTTTGCGACCTATAAAGCGACGCTCCCTGCGATAGGTCGCCTGATGAAAGTCTGTCGTGCCCGCGTGATCCCGCTATTCCCGGTCTATGACGGCAAAACGCATCGTCTGAGTATTGAGGTCCGTCCTCCGATGGACGATCTGCTGACCGCAGACGACCACACCATCGCGCGTCGAATGAACGAAGAGGTAGAGATACTGGTGGGGCCGCATGCCGAACAGTACACGTGGATTCTGAAGCTGCTTAAAACGCGCAAACCGGGCGAAACAGAGCCGTATAAACGCAAAGAGCTGTATCCAACGAAATAAAAAAAGCCCTCTCCATCTGGAGAGGGCTTTTTAACAGAGACGTTATTACTCGACGGTCATAACGCGGGTGGTGTTGGTTGAGCCGATGGTGCTCATTACATCGCCCTGGGTCACAATGACGATATCACCGGACACCAGATAGCCTTTGTCGCGCAGCAGGTTTACGGCATCGTGCGCGGCGGCCACGCCATCATTGGTGCTGTCGAAGTGAACCGGCGTCACGCCGCGGTACAGCGCCGTCAGGTTCAGGGTACGCTCATGACGGGACATGGCGAAGATCGGCAGACCCGAGCTGATACGCGAGGTCATCAGCGCGGTGCGGCCAGATTCAGTCATGGTGATGATCGCGGTAACGCCCTTCAGATGGTTTGCCGCATACATTGCCGACATCGCAATCGCTTCTTCCACATTGTCGAACTGCACGTCCAGACGGTGTTTAGAGACGTTGATGCTTGGGATCTTTTCAGCGCCCAGGCAGACGCGCGCCATGGCGGCCACGGTTTCTGCCGGATACTGGCCCGCTGCGGTTTCTGCGGAGAGCATCACCGCATCAGTACCGTCCAGCACGGCGTTTGCCACGTCCATGACTTCTGCACGGGTTGGCATTGGGTTGGTGATCATCGATTCCATCATCTGAGTCGCGGTGATCACCGCGCGGTTCAGCTGACGTGCGCGACGAATCAGCGCTTTCTGGATACCGACCAGCTCAGGGTCGCCAATTTCCACGCCCAGGTCGCCGCGCGCAACCATCACCACGTCAGACGCGAGGATCACGTCGTCCATGGCATCCTGATCGCAAACGGCTTCCGCACGCTCAACTTTGGCGACGATTTTGGCATCGCAACCTGCATCGCGTGCCAGGCGACGCGCATAGTTCAGATCTTCGCCGCAGCGCGGGAAGGAGACAGCCAGGTAGTCCACGCCGATCAGCGCAGCCGTCACGATGTCCGCTTTGTCTTTATCGGTGAGCGCTTCTGCAGAGAGGCCGCCGCCCAGTTTGTTGATGCCTTTATTGTTGGAGAGCGGGCCGCCGACGGTGACTTCGGTGAACACTTTCATGCCCTGAACTTCCAGCACTTTCAGCTGTACGCGACCGTCATCGAGCAGGAGGATATCGCCAGGTACCACGTCAGCCGGCAGGCCTTTATAGTCGATACCGACTTTTTCTTTATCGCCTTCGCCTTTGCCCAGGTTGGCATCCAACAGGAATTTGTCGCCGATATTGAGGAAAACTTTACCTTCTTTAAAGGTTGAGACACGGATTTTGGGACCCTGCAAATCACCGAGGATAGCCACGTGGCGGCCCAGTTTTGCTGCGATTTCACGCACTTTGTCGGCACGTAATTTATGGTCTTCTGGCGTACCGTGAGAGAAGTTCATACGCACCACGTTGGCACCAGCGGCGATAATTTTCTCAAGATTATTATCGCGATCGGTGGCCGGGCCTAAGGTGGTTACGATCTTGGTTCTGCGAAGCCTTCTGGACATGTAATACTCCGTTGACTGAAACAACTTTGGTGTTGCGTGAACATTGAATCGGTCTTCATCTGCTGCAAGGCAGCGGAGAGTGGACCGAATGCCGTAAATCGTTACATCGTAATTATTGGTTACGTCTTCGTTATCAACTATCAGGGAACATCGCTCTTTATAAGCAATTCTTTATCAAAACGCGATTCCTTCAGCGCTTCCTTGACCCGCTTCAAGTTATCCCGGAATTTTGCGCCCCGACGTAAGGTAAAACCGGTCGCCAGCACGTCAATCACGGTGAGCTGCGCCAGTCGGGAAACCATCGGCATATAAATGTCGGTGTCTTCCGGCACGTCGAGGGTAATTGCCAGCGTTGCTTCACGCGCCAGCGGCGTGCCTGCAGTTGTGAGGGCAATCACCATGGCATCGTTTTCACGGGCCAGCTGCGCCAGCTCTACCTGACTCTTGGTGCGGCCGGTATGCGAAATCAGTACCACGACGTCATCCTCACTGCAATTCATACAGCTCATGCGTTGCAGCACAATGTCATCGGAATAAATCACCGGGACGTTAAAGCGGAAAAATTTGTTCATCGCGTCATGCGCCACGGCCGCTGACGAGCCGAGACCGAAGAACGCAATTCGCTTGGCCTGGGTGAGTAAATCCACCGCGCGATTCACGGAACTCATGTCCAGAGACTGTCGGACGTGGTCGAGCGAAGCCATGGCCGACTCAAAAATTTTCGCGGTATAGGCATCAACGCTGTCGTCTTCATCCACATTACGATTAACATAAGGGGTGCCGTTAGCCAGACTTTGCGCCAGATGCAGTTTAAAATCAGGAAAGCCGCGCGTTTCCAGGCTGCGGCAAAAGCGATTGACCGTGGGTTCGCTAACACCCGCTTCCTGTGCCAGAGCGGCGATGCTTGAATGAATCGCCTGAGCGGGGGAGGCGAGAATGACCTCGGCCACTTTTCGCTCGGATTTGCTAAGGTGTTCCAGTTGAAACTGGATTTTTTCCAGCATGTTCATGTTAACAGGATGCTCATGGGTGTAAACGATTTCATAAATTGATGAAATCGTGATTCGATTTAGCCGATATTACCCTTGTGGCTTCCATTAAGGGTAACAATCGACAAGATAATGTTGTTGTTTTTTTTCATTACTTGATCGGTGTCGGGTTTTGCTGTGACCCTGTTGCGCAAAGAAACGACGGTTGTTGCGTCATTAAGCCGTCGTAATCCTCCAGAGGGTGAAAAATCGCGGTATCGCACGCGACGATAAGCGCTAATGGTTTCGGGAATGACGTAAAAGCAGTACAGTGCATTGTAATAAAATTACAACGATACCTGGCAGAAGTACCAGGTGATCCAACTGAGGAGAATGACATGGCGGTAACGCAAACAGCCCAGGCATGTGACCTGGTCATTTTCGGCGCGAAAGGCGACCTTGCACGCCGAAAATTGCTGCCTTCCCTGTATCAACTGGAGAAAGCGGGCCAAATTCATCCGGATACCCGTATCCTGGGTGTAGGGCGCGCCGACTGGGACAAGGACGCTTATACCAAAGTCGTCCGCGAGGCGCTCGAAACTTTCATGAAGGAAAAAATTGATGAAAGTTTGTGGGATACCCTGAGTGGACGTCTCGATTTTTGCAACCTGGACGTCAATGACGTCAGCGCGTTTACCCGCTTAGGCGCGATGCTGGATCAGAAAAACCGTGTCACCATTAACTATTTCGCCATGCCGCCAAGCACCTTCGGCGCCATCTGCAAAGGTCTGGGCGAAGCCAAACTGAACGCCAAACCGGCGCGCGTCGTGATGGAGAAGCCGCTGGGTACCTCGCTGGCAACCTCGCGTGAAATCAACGACCAGGTGGGCGAGTTCTTTGAAGAGTGCCAGGTCTACCGTATCGACCACTATCTCGGTAAAGAGACGGTACTGAACCTGCTGGCGCTGCGTTTTGCTAACTCTCTGTTTGTGAATAACTGGGACAACCGCACTATCGACCACGTGGAAATCACCGTGGCGGAAGAGGTGGGGATTGAAGGTCGTTGGGGGTACTTTGACCAGGCCGGTCAGATGCGCGACATGATCCAGAACCACCTGCTGCAGATCCTGTGCATGATTGCCATGTCTCCACCGTCTGACCTGACGGCGGACAGCATCCGTGACGCGAAAGTGAAAGTGCTGAAGTCACTGCGCCGCATCGACCGCTCCAACGTGCGTGAGAAGACCGTTCGCGGTCAGTACACCGCCGGGTTTGCGCAAGGCAAAAAAGTGCCGGGCTACCTGGAAGAAGAGGGCGCGAATAAGTCCAGCAACACCGAGACGTTCGTGGCGATCCGCGTGGATATCGACGACTGGCGCTGGGCGGGGGTTCCGTTCTACCTGCGCACCGGTAAGCGTCTGCCTGCCAAGTGCTCCGAGGTAGTGGTCTACTTCAAAAACCCGGAACTGAACCTGTTCAAAGAGTCCTGGCAGGAGCTGCCGCAGAACAAGCTGACCATTCGTCTGCAGCCGGACGAGGGTGTGGATATCCAGATCCTGAACAAAGTACCGGGCCTGGATCATAAACACAACCTGCAGACCACCAAGCTGGATCTGAGCTACTCTGAAACCTTTAACCAGACGCACCTGGCCGATGCTTACGAGCGTCTGCTGCTGGAAACCATGCGCGGTATCCAGGCGCTGTTCGTGCGCCGCGATGAAGTGGAAGAGGCGTGGAAATGGGTCGACTCCATCACCGAAGCCTGGGCTGCCGACCAGGATGCGCCAAAACCGTATCAGGCGGGCACCTGGGGACCGGTCGCGTCGGTGGCGATGATCACCCGCGATGGCCGCTCCTGGAACGAGTTTGAGTAAAATAATCCGCTAGCCCGAAAGTGTTATTTTACCGGTAACATGATCTAACTCAGCTAGTGGCACAATTTTCAACTTTTAAGCTCCGCGTGGATTCACCCGCGGAGTTTTTTTTATTACACTGCCGGAAGTGATTTTGCCCCTGAGCTCCGGACAGCAAGCGTTTCAGCGTTGTTAACAACTGCCAGCGACTTTGTAAACTCCCGAGCCCGGACAGATAAATTAGAGGAGCTTTTATGAATCCGACATTGTTACGCGTAACACAACGCATTATTGAGCGCTCGAAAGAGACCCGCTCGGCCTACCTCGCCCGGATTGAACAGGCAAAGAGCAACACCGTCCACCGATCTCAGCTGGCCTGCGGTAACCTGGCGCACGGTTTCGCCGCCTGCCAGCCTGATGATAAAGCGTCGCTGAAAAGCATGTTGCGTAACAATATCGCCATCATTACCTCCTATAACGATATGCTCTCCGCGCACCAGCCCTATGAGGTTTACCCGGATATCATCCGTAAAGCGCTGCACAGCGTGAATGCGGTCGGCCAGGTGGCGGGTGGGGTACCCGCCATGTGCGACGGCGTGACGCAGGGCCAGGACGGTATGGAGCTCTCCCTGCTGAGCCGCGAAGTGATTGCTATGTCCGCGGCGGTGGGCCTGTCGCACAACATGTTTGATGGCGCGCTGTATCTCGGCGTGTGCGACAAGATTGTTCCGGGCCTGGTAATGGCGGCGCTGTCGTTTGGGCATCTGCCTGCGATCTTCGTGCCGTCGGGCCCAATGGCGAGCGGTCTGCCGAACAAAGAAAAAGTGCGTATCCGCCAGCTGTACGCGGAAGGGAAAGCAGACCGTCAGGCGCTGCTGGAGGCGGAAGCCGCGTCCTACCATGCGCCGGGCACCTGTACGTTTTACGGTACCGCGAACACGAACCAGATGGTGGTGGAGTTTATGGGGATGCAGCTTCCGGGCTCGTCCTTTATCCAGCCGGACGCGCCGCTTCGCAAGGCGCTGACCGAGGCCGCGGCCCGTCAGGTTACGCGTCTGACCGGCAACGGCAACGAATGGATGCCGATGGGCAAAATGGTCGACGAAAAGGTCATCGTCAACGGGATTGTCGCGCTGCTGGCAACCGGGGGGTCAACCAACCACACCATGCACCTGGTGGCCATGGCGCGTGCTGCGGGCATTCTGATTAACTGGGATGACTTCTCCGAAATCTCTTCCGTGGTGCCGCTGATGGCACGCCTGTACCCGAATGGCCCGGCGGACATTAACCACTTCCAGGCCGCGGGCGGCGTACCGCTTCTGATGCGCGAGCTGCTGAAAGGCGGTCTGCTGCATGAAGACGTAAATACCGTGGCAGGCTTTGGCCTTCAGCGCTATACCCAGGAGCCGTGGTTGAACAACGGCGAGCTGGACTGGCGCGACGGGGCGAGCGCGTCTCTTGATGCGCAGGTTATCGCCACCATCGACAAACCGTTCTCTCCTCACGGTGGCACCAAAGTGCTGAGCGGCAACCTCGGTCGTGCGGTAATGAAGACCTCTGCCGTACCGGAAGAGAACCAGATTATCGAAGCGCCGGCGGTGGTGTTTGAAAGCCAGCACGACGTATTACCCGCCTTTGACGCCGGTCTGCTCGACAAAGATTGCGTGGTGGTGGTGCGTCATCAGGGGCCTAAAGCTAACGGGATGCCAGAATTACATAAACTTATGCCACCACTTGGTGTATTATTGGACCGCCGTTTCAAAATTGCGTTAGTAACCGATGGACGCCTCTCCGGAGCATCCGGTAAAGTGCCTTCAGCCATCCACGTGACGCCTGAAGCCTACGACGGCGGGTTGCTGGCGAAAGTGCGCGACGGTGACATGATCCGCGTGAACGGTCAGACAGGCGAGTTAACCCTGCTGGTGGATGACGCCGAGCTGGCGGCACGTCAACCCCATATTCCTGACCTGAGCGCATCGCGCGTGGGGACCGGACGCGAAATGTTCAGCGCGCTGCGTGAGAAGCTCTCCGGTGCGGAGCAGGGCGCAACCTGTATTACGTTTTAAGACGACTTGATTTTAACGATCTGGCGAGAGAAGACTCTGATGAAAAACTGGAAAACAAGTGCAGAAGCAATCCTGACCACTGGCCCTGTCGTGCCGGTTATCGTGGTAAACAAGCTGGAGCACGCTGTACCGATGGCGAAAGCGCTGGTTGCGGGCGGCGTTCGCGTTCTGGAAGTGACCCTGCGCACCGCCTGCGCGATGGATGCCATTCGCGCGATTGCTAAAGAAGTGCCGGACGCAATCATCGGTGCGGGTACCGTGACGAACGTAAAACAGCTGGCTGAAGTGACCGAAGCGGGCGCGCAGTTTGCCATCAGCCCGGGCCTGACCGAGTCGCTGCTGAAAGCCGCGACCGAAGGCACCATTCCGCTGATCCCGGGCATCAGCACCGTCTCTGAACTGATGCTGGGCATGGACTACGGTCTGAAAGAGTTCAAATTCTTCCCGGCTGAAGCGAACGGCGGCACTAAAGCGCTGCAGGCGATTGCGGGTCCCTTCTCTCAGGTACGCTTCTGCCCGACGGGGGGGATCTCTCCTGCCAACTACCGTGACTACCTGGCGCTGAAAAGCGTGCTGTGCATCGGTGGCTCATGGCTGGTTCCGGCGGATGCGCTGGAAGCGGGCGACTGGGATCGCATCACAAAACTGGCTCGCGAAGCGGTGGAAGGCGCGAAGCAGTAAGCCATTCGCCGCATGAAAAACGGGCCTTTCGGCCCGTTTTTTTTATCCCGTTACCTTAACGCTTGCTGCGGCTGCTTTCGCTCTCGCCACGGCGTCGTCAACGTTATCCCCGGTGGCTAATGCCACGCCAAGACGACGGGTACCGTCGATCTCCGGCTTGCCGAACAAACGTACCTGCAACCCGGCACCCACTGCCACGTCGACGTTATCAAACGTAACGTTCTGGCTGGTTAACTGCGGCAGGATGACCGCCGAGGCGGCCGGGCCGTACTGACGGATACCGCCGACGGGCAGGCCGAGGAAGGCGCGCACGTGCAGGGCGAACTCGGAAAGATCCTGCGAAATCAGCGTGACCATGCCGGTGTCATGCGGGCGAGGGGAGACTTCGCTGAAAATCACCTCGTCGCCGCACACAAATAGCTCTACGCCGAACAGGCCATAGCCGCCCAGCGCGAGGACGGTTTTACGGGCGATCGCCTGCGCACGCTCCAGCGCCAGGGCGCTCATCTGCTGCGGCTGCCAGGATTCGCGGTAATCGCCATCTTCCTGACGGTGGCCAATCGGATCGCAGAAATGGACGCCGTCAACGGCGCTGACGGTCAGCAGGGTGATCTCGAAATCAAACTTCACGACGCCTTCAACGATGACGCGACCGGCGCCGGCGCGGCCACCCTGCTGGGCGTAATCCCACGCCTTATCGAGCGTGCTGCTATCGCGAATGAAGCTCTGCCCTTTACCGGAGGAGCTCATCACCGGCTTAACGATACATGGGTAGCCAATCTCCTCTACGGCCTGCAGGAACGCGGCTTTATCGCCCGCAAAACGGTAGCTCGAGGTGGGCAATCCCAGCTCTTCTGCCGCCAGGCGACGAATGCCTTCGCGGTTCATGGTCAGCTTTGCGGCTTTCGCGCAGGGCACCACGCGCTGGCCTTCCTGCTCCAGGGCGATCAGCGTATCGGTGGCAATCGCTTCAATTTCCGGTACAACGAAATCGGGCTTCTCGCGCGTAATCAGTTCGCCAAGGGCATCGCCATCCAGCATGTTAATCACATAAGAACGATGGGCGACGTGCATGGCGGGTGCGTCGGCGTAACGGTCTACGGCGATGACTTCCACACCTAAACGTTGGCACTCAATGGCGACCTCTTTTCCCAGCTCGCCCGATCCCAACAGCATCACTCGCGTCGCCGCAGGTCGCAGCGCAGTTCCTAAACGAATCATAACAATCCCCCTAAAAAAGTTGCGCGCAGTATAAACGAAAACGTTTGCGTCTGTCTTGCGCAGGGATAAACGCGAGGGCAGAAATTTGCGCTTCTTTAGCCCGACCAGACATTTCCTGACGCCCGCTCGCTTACGCTGTGGAACATGTTCACCGTTAAGTGAGGGAAACCATGTCTGGCTGGTTAAATCAATTGCAATCCCTGTTAGGGCAGAAAACATCTTCTGGCGAACGGGACCTCAGCAAACTGCTGGTACCCGGGGCGCTCGGCGGGCTGGCAGGCCTGCTGGTCGCGAATAAATCCTCGCGCAAGCTGCTGGCAAAATATGGCACCGGCGCGCTGCTGGCCGGTGGGGGCGCCATCGCGGGCACCGTGCTGTGGAATAAGTACAAGGACAGGGTACGGACCGCGCACAGCGATGAACCGCATTATGGCGAGCACACCTCGCCGCTGGATCTGCGTACCGAACGGCTCATTCTTGCGCTGGTTTTTGCCGCGAAAAGTGACGGGCATATTGACGACAAAGAACGATCGGCGATCGAGCAGCAACTGCGCGAAGCCGGCGTTGAAGAGAAGGGAAGAGCGCTGGTGGCGCAGGCCATCGAACAGCCGCTCGAGCCGCAGCGTCTTGCGCAAAGTGTGAAAAATGAGGAAGAGGCGCTGGAGCTCTATTTCCTCAGCTGTGCCGCCATCGATATCGACCATTTTATGGAGCGGAGCTACCTTAACGCCCTGGGCGATGCGTTAAAGATCCCTCAGGACGTGCGCGAGGGCATTGAGCGGGATATCCGCGAACAAAAACAGGCGTTACAGGGATAGCCTCCGCCGTCGCGACGCTGTTTCGCTTGCATCATGCGTGGGTTTTGCCAACCTTATAGGGTGTAAAACTTAAAAGAATGATGACATGCCACCGAAAGCCCGACGTATACCATATGCGATCACCACGCATGGCGATACGCGCATAGACAACTATTACTGGCTGCGGGACGATTCGCGCTCCCGGCCAGAGGTACTCGACTACCTGCACGAGGAAAACGACTATGGCCGCAAGGTCATGTCCAGCCAGCAGACGCTTCAGAACCAACTGCTGAATGAGATGGTGCAGCGTATTCCTCAGCGCGATATCTCCGCGCCCTGGACCAAAAACGGCTATCGCTATCGCCATATTTACGAGCCCGGCAATGAGTATCCCATCTACCAGCGTCAGTCGGTATTAAGCGCCGAATGGGATGAGTGGGATATTCTGCTGGATGCCAACCAGCGCGCCGCCCACAGCGAATTTTATACCCTGGGCGGCATGTCCATTTCGCCGGATAACGCGGTGATGGCGCTGGCGGAGGATTATCTCTCCCGTCGCCAGTACGGCCTGCGTTTTCGCAATCTGGACACCGGCAACTGGTATCCGGAAATGCTGGAAAACGTTTCCCCGGATTTTGTCTGGGCGAATGATTCCGAGACGGTTTACTACGTCAAAAAGCACGCCTCGACGCTGCTGCCTTATCAGGTGTGGCGACACACCGTGGGAACAGACTCCGCTGACGACGAGCTGGTCTATGAAGAGAAAGACGAAACGTTCTATGTCAGCCTGCATAAAACCTCCTCGCGCCACTATGTGATTATCTTCCTGGCCAGCGCGACGACCTCGGAAGTTCTGCTGCTGGATGCCGAACTTCCCGACGCCCAGCCGCTCTGTTTCCTGCCGCGCCGCAAGGATCACGAGTACAGCCTGGATCACTTCCAGCACAGCTTTTATTTGCGCTCTAATCGCGAGGGCAAAAACTTTGGTCTCTATAAAACCAAAGTGCGCGATGAGCGCAAATGGGAGGTGCTTATCCCCGCGCGGGATCAGGTGATGCTTGAAGGGTTCACCCTGTTTACCGACTGGCTGGTGGTGGAAGAGCGTCAGCGCGGGCTGACCAGTATCCGGCAAATCAACCGTAAAACGCGGGAAGTGGTGGGGATCGCGTTCGACGACCCGGCCTATGTGACGTGGATTGGTTTCAACCCTGAACCCGAATCATCGCGGCTGCGATACGGTTACTCATCGATGACCACGCCGGACACCCTGTTTGAGCTGGATATGGATACCGGGCAGCGTCAGGTGATTAAACAGACCGAGGTCAAAGGGTTTGAGTCTGAAAACTACCTCAGCGAGCACCTGTGGGTCACCGCCCGGGATGGTGTCGAGGTCCCCGTCTCGCTCGTCTATCACAAAGCCCACTTCCAGAAAGGCAAAAACCCTATCCTGGTGTACGGTTACGGCTCGTATGGCTCAAGCATGGACGCCGATTTCAGCAGCAGCAGGTTAAGCCTGCTCGATCGCGGCTTTGTTTTTGCCATCGCCCATATTCGCGGTGGCGGTGAACTGGGGCAGCACTGGTATGAAGACGGGAAATTCCTGAAAAAGAAAAACACCTTCAATGACTACCTCGACGTCTGCGATGCGCTGATTGAGCAGGGCTACGGGGATCCGCAGCTTTGCTTTGGGATGGGCGGCAGCGCGGGCGGCATGCTGATGGGGGCGGTGATCAACCAGCGTCCCGACCGCTTTAAGGGGATTGTCGCGCAGGTGCCGTTTGTCGATGTGGTGACGACCATGCTCGATGAATCCATCCCGCTTACGACAGGGGAGTTTGAAGAGTGGGGGAATCCGCAGGATGAGATGTACTACCGCTATATGAAAGCGTACAGCCCGTACGATAACGTGGAGGCGAAAGCCTACCCGCATATGCTTGTCACCACCGGTTTGCATGATTCTCAGGTGCAGTACTGGGAGCCGGCAAAATGGGTGGCAAAACTGCGGGAGCTGAAAACCGATGACAACCTGCTGCTGCTGTGTACCGATATGGACTCCGGTCACGGCGGGAAATCGGGACGATTTAAATCCTACGAAGGAGTTGCCCTGGAATATGCCTTTTTAATAGGCCTGGCGCAGGACACGCTGCCAGGCCGTGCGGAGCGTTAAGCGTCGCCCAGATAATGTTTCAGCGTTAAGCGCAGTTCCGGGCTCATTCTGTCGAGGTTGTTATAGAGCCAGCGCAAATAGCCCGGGTCTTTATCCGCTACCTCGGACACCGGCTTCCCGCGATATTTCCCAAAGGTAAATGTAGTCAGAAGTGCAGGACGGCCGGTGATGGTCGCCATATCATCCGGCGTCCAGCCAGAGATATTCATAATATCTATCAGTAACGCGGCGGTGATATAGCAGTCATACAGGGCCCGGTGATGGTGAAGCCCCTCAGGCGTACGGACGCTGAGCTTGCGGGACTTGTACAGCGCCATGTTGCTGTATTTAATTCCCGGCCAGAGGCGACGCGCCAGCTTCATGGTACAAATCCATTCCCCCGGCATTTCAGGTAACACCCGGCGGTCAAAACTGGCGTTATGCGCGACGTACCACGGGCTACCGTAGTAGTGCGGGATGATCTCTTCGATCCACGGCTTATCCGCCACCATCGATTCGGTAATGCGATGGATAGCCATTGCCTGAGGGCTGATGGGTCGATCGGGACGCACCAGATGGCTCATAGGGTTGACGATTTTACCATCAACCACGTCGACAGAGGCCACTTCCACAATTCCGCCCTGAAGATCGCAAGTTTCGGTATCGATGACGCGCAGCATTGAACACTCCTGAGCTTAAAACGCCTAGCCTAAAGGAATGATATCGCCTTGCCAACCCTCTCCGCCGAGCGTGCCGGTCAACAGCAGCTCGCCTCGATCTGCGCGGACGATCAGCTGGCCTTTTTCATCCCACAGCGCACTGCCGCCGCAGGCGTTCGCCATCAGCACCGCAATGGCATATTTATGCGCGAAGCGCTGCAGGGTACTGATGGACTGCCGCCAGCGGTGATCCTCTACGGACTGACTGCTGGTAAACAGCGACGCTCTGGGATCGAGATTGGGGGAATCGGCATGCGCATCAATAATGCTGAGCTGTTTCTCCCCCGGCACCAGGCTGGCACCGCTACCTTGCGGGTAGCGCAGGATGCGGTGACGGGCGGGCGTGAAGAGCGCGAGGCCTTTCTGGCGCTGACCGTTCCGTTCCAGGGGGAGCCCGGCAATCACGGTAATCCGGTAAAAATGTGCCGCGTCAAGCAGCGGTTCCAGCTGCGCGTCATCGGGTGGGGGAGGTAACGTCGGTGCGCCTGAGCCCGTTAATGAGAGTTCAGGGAAGACCAGCAAATCACATCGCTGCCGTGCTGCTTCGGCGATGAAGCGCAGGTGGTGCGTAACATGGTCATCCACACTCTGGTGCTGACCGCCATACTGAGCTGCCGCTATATTCCAATGTGACATCGTGACTTCCTTATACACTGAGTCGCAGAGATTTAAGAATACACCTAAATTTATCAGGGTTTTCTTATCCTGCCAGATTCCGCGTAAGGAAGTGTAACGGCTCGTTAAGCTTATTTAACTTTAGGTTCGTACGGTAAACGGGAGAGGTTAACCGAGGCGAGACGGTGGGCGATGAGTCTTTCGCGAAACCAGTCGCGCAGATGGGCGGGCTGTTCCCGTTCAACGACTTCAGCCACAACAAGCATGTTGTAACGCTCTTTAAACGCGACGCCAGCGGCAGCGAGATCGACATTTACTTTATCCATCTCGTCCTGTGGAAGGGCGGCCAGATTGATCTTCATTACCTTCTCCTTTTTATGCGGCGGCAACGTTACCGCGATTGCACGACGATGACAAGCGGAGGCAGGATGTTCCTCGACTCGTTTATTATACAGCGTTATTCTTTAGCATACAGACATAACAAAAAGGAATGATTGCGATGGGTTTCTCCGCTTCCCGCGCGGTATGCGCACTGGTTTTTCTGACCTCTACAATGATGACCTCCTCCGCGCTGGCGCATGCGCATCTTAAGCAGCCGATCCCGGCAGCGGACAGCGTGGTGAGCGCTCCGCAGGCACTTACGCTGCATTTTTCAGAAGGCATCGAACCGGGATTTAGCGGTGTGGTGGTGACGGACGCGCAAAAGCAGGTCATCAAAACGGGTGCCGCTACGCGAGACGAAAAGAACAAGGCGCAACTCACCGTTCCGCTGGAACAACCGCTGACGTCAGGGACGTACCAGGTAGACTGGCATGTCGTCTCTGTAGACGGTCATAAAACCAAAGGCAGCTATCACTTTAGCGTGAAATAGCATGCTGGCGCTGTGTTATATCGGGTTGCGCTTTATCCATTTCGGGGCGCTGATGCTGGTTTTTGGCAACGCGCTTTACAGCGTCTGGTTTGCGCCTTCTTCCCTCCAGCGGCTGATGTCCCGGCGTTTCCAGCTGCAGCAGAAAGTTGCTGCCTTGTTGAGCCTGGCGGCTGCACTCCTGATGTTTATGCTTCAGGGCGGACTGATGGGTAACGGCTGGGGAGATGTATTTGCTCCGCAGGTCTGGTACGGCGTATTTAGGACACAGTTTGGTGGCGTCTGGCTGTGGCAAATAATTCTTGCTGTGATGACGGTCGCTGCAGCATGGCTCGCGCCGCTGAAAGGTTCGCGGCTGCTGCTGCTCGCCATGGGCCAGCTTATCCTGCTGGCTGGGGTAGGTCACGCGGCGATGAACGACGGTCCGATGGGGGCGTTGCAGCGGCTTAACTATGCTTTTCACCTGATCTGCGCTGCAGCCTGGCTTGGCGGATTGCTGCCCCTGTTGTTCTGCATGCGTCTGGCGAAAGGGCGCTGGCAGAATGCCGCCATCTATACCATGATGCGCTTCTCGCGCGTGGGCCATTATGCCGTCGCGGGCGTGCTGCTCAGCGGAGCGATCAATACGCTCATGATACTGGGCGTCCATATACCCTGGCAGGCTGGCTACGTGCAGTTTTTGTTGTTCAAATGTGCGCTGGTGGCGTTGATGGTGGTAATTGCGCTGGCAAATCGGTATTTTCTGGTGCCACGGTTTCGTCCGGAGACCGGGCGAGCACAACAGATTTTTATCAGGATGACACAGGCAGAAGTGGTGCTGGGCGCGCTGGTACTGGCAACGGTCAGTCTGTTCGCTACCTGGGAACCCTTCTGACAAGGTTAAATATCATATGAAAAAGACAGTACTTTCTCTCATATTGCTGGCCTGCACGGGGAGCGCGCTTGCCGCACCGCAGGTTATCACCGTCAGCCGTTTTGAAGTCGGTAAGGACAAATGGGCGTTCAATCGCGAAGAGGTGATGCTGACCTGCCGTCCGGGCCATGCGCTGTATGCCATTAACCCGAGCACGCTGGTGCAATACCCGTTAAATGATACCGCAGAGCAGCAGGTAGCCAGCGGCAAGAGTAGCGGCCAGCCGATCAGCATTATTCAGATCGATGACCCGGCGCATCCGGGACAAAAGATGAGTCTGGCGCCGTTTATCGAGCGTGCCGACAAGCTCTGCTAACGTTCAGGTTTCCAATAAAAAACCGCAGATGCTTGCGAAAGCACTGCGGTTTTTCACATTTTATGATGCTCTGGCGCTTTTTTTCCGACCGCTTTAGCTGTGGACTGGAAAACCTGGCGTCGTCATCTATTCTTAAAAGGCAAGGCGACTTAGCCTGCATTAATGCCAACTTTTAGCGCACGGCTCTCTCCCAAGAGCCATTTCCCTGGACCGAATACAGGAATCGTATTCGGTCTCTTTTTATCTGTCTTATATTTCAGTCACTTACGGCGCTCTGTCCGAAAATGTCCCAAAATTGTCCGAACTTCAATATCCGGCAATTCCCGTTATACCACACCGTTTTTTAAATTAACAACCAAACTCATGCAATGCTGGGAATGCTCTGCACAGACGATCTCAGAGTTTTGCAACCATGCGATCTCTCGTTTCAAGGCAAGACTGCTTATAAGGTGCGTTTACCTTAACTCGGCGATTCATGATCCTCACACTTCCAGTTGGGAGAATTGAGAACAGACGTCCTTTCGCAAATGCTACAACCCCCATGGTCTGAAAGTCGTTAATGTTAACTACTCCATCATCAATTGTTTCGAAATCAAAAATTTCAGGGTTTGTGGCAAGTAATTGAAGAACATCATTATCTATAGAGTTAAGTACCGAGGCATACGCAGATGCTGTCCCCATGTATGCGTGAGTCTGTTTTTTGCAATCATATGAACTCGAGGAAGGACCCTGCTTACACTGTTGAGCTTGTTAGCAAATGCATAAGAGGCGTAAATCTCAGGATGGTAATTTAAGACCGTAAATGAGAGAAAATGCATTTCGCCAGCCGCCCAGATGATCTGATTATTCCCTCATCGCGCCATATCTCGACCGAAATCGGCCGCACGAAAGCGAAGCTGGCTAATTTTCAGCGTCTGCAGGGGCTGGGGAATGACTGATCTACCGAAATGCCCCAATTGTGGCATGTCCTCTTCACTGAAGGTCCGAAGTCGTGGGTTGAACTGGGGGGCGCAGAAATTAGGTGCTCTAACGGTTGTTCAAAATGGCGAGTTGGATTCTCTTTTCCGCCAGGAGGGGAGAGGGGGGCTCGAAGAGAGCTTGCAGATAACTGGCATAAGGTTGTGGAGAAAAGTTAACCCACTAATTGTATTATTTGCTTTTATGTATGAAAAAAATTCAACAACACCGACAAAATGGATCGGCTAGCAGATCTGCAATATAATTATTCTATTATTCAATCCACTGACTAAACTCAGAGGGACAAGTTCCAAACACAGGGTAGGTGATATGTCTATGAAGCAAATTAAATCAAGGGATATGACAAACATTGCGGCAAAAAGGATGTATTATATTTTTCTTGTCGGGGTTATACCTTTGCTTCTGATTTTTTTATTATATGCTAACAACCAAGGGAGCGATTTTCTAAATTATTTGTATACTTTATCTGGTAAAGTTCCTGAGCTGATTTCAGCCAGTAACCCATTATTAAGTGGTGTTATGAGTTTTTATGTTAAAATCGCTCCTTTGTTAGGTGTTTTGTTTTTTTTGATTGCGCGGAGAGAGTTAAATTTAAAAACCACTTTTTCTTTCACGAAAGGTATTTTGGCTTTTATGCTATTCACCGTGTTTTATATTGCAATTGTTTATTATTTGTTGGTGTGTAACGTGGAGTTAACTGAATCAGGACGATTTATGAGGCTTTTATCAGGGAACGATTATCTTCTTACCGTTTTTTTTGTAAGCGTATTTTATGTGTGTTATATACTCACCTGCTATTACATCAGCTATGCTTATGCAGTTTTCTTGATTTTAAAGTTAAAAATAAAGCACCGTTGAAAGCTAAGGGGCAGATAACATCTCTGCCCCTTTTAGATTAATGAGCTGGTCTGATTATTTCATTGTTGATTTTATCAACGATTTTATCGTCAATGAATGAAGCCAGATAACTGATACCGATAATTCCTGCAATTGTTAATGCAGTAATAGGAAGCCCGACGGTTGTCGCAACAAAAGATGCCAGGGCGCCAAAGATTCCCATAGCCACACCGACAGCAATGCCACTAATAACCCAGGACTCTACCTCTAGCATCAATGGACCCCAGTTTCCTGTTTCATACCCTTCAATACTTTTCTCTCGGATTTTTTCGACTTTGATCACCAGATCTGCAGTCTTAAATGCTTTGCTTAGATTGCCGAGTTTGTTTGCCATGTCACTTGCATTCAGACTTTTCCATGCGTTAACGATCGCAGTTTTATCACCTTGATTAATTTTCATCCCCGGATTGGCAATAATCTTATTCAGAGAGGTCATTGCATCATTGTAGTTACGAATTGTTTTACCTTGGAAGTTTTTAACGTTACTTGCGATGTCCCTTGACACATCTTTATATTTTTGACCCAGGTGACTACCAACTTTTTCCCCCATGTCAGCAATAATTTCACTGGCTTTTTGTAATGCTTCAATTTGATTATCTTCATCGAGCATCTTCTGGACATTTTCGCGCAAATTACCCCGGGCTGCTTTTGGTATATTTCCATCCCGCACTGCTTGTTCATATAAGTTCTTAAGCGCTTTTCGGGAAACTTTATCATTGGAGCCATAATACTTTGCCGTCCTATCCCAGGTAGATGGAGCACTCGTTGTGCTATTTCCATTTTGATTCTGGGAGTTATTACTACCAGACTGTGAACCTGAGTTACCACCATTACCACCGGAGCCTTTACCTGAATGACTGTCTACTCCGGAACTGATAGCAATTGCACCACCGGCAGAAAATACTCCAGCCGCATCACCTCTGTTAGCAGCATTCACCTGCGCACTGTTGTTTGGATCCACAGAAAATCCATTAATATTCTGTGTACGGCCACCATTCCCTCCATTTCCTGATGTACCGGAATGGCTGCCAGAACCAGAGTTACCGATGCCAGGATTTTTGCCACCACTGAACGCATTGTTGTGTGCGTTGTCGCCACCATTACCACTCATAGTTAATTCCTCTTTGACGGTTAAAAGTTAGACAATACTGTATATAAATACATTGTTATATATACAGTGGTTCGAATCCTACGCCGCTGTTTCTAACGTGTCAATGACAGATTTTGGGGTATGACTGAGAGCGGAAAATCCTGATAAGCTACTGATGGGAATATTGTTTACTGGAAAGGAGATCTTCATGAATAAATCTAACGGATTATTCGTGTGTGCGTTGTTAACATCATCTTTGATGAGCAGCGCATGCACCCCTCAAACAAGTGCAGAACGCCATGCACGCCAGTATGTATATGCTGCAGATGACGGCTTTGACCCGAATGTACGCGTTATAAAAGCCGACAGTATTAAGATGGCGGTGCCATTCTTTAAAACTTTTCATGATCTGGGAGCAAAAGACCGCTTATCAGGCATGTCTTTAGAGGACGCGAACAAGCGTGCAGATAAGTTTCGTAGCGAGGCATTTCTGAACTCCATCCAGAGTGAAACTATTTTTGCGGGCACTCGTTACGTCGACAATAAATCATGGTCGGCTAAACAGCGTAAAGCCATGAGCGATGCTATCTCTGAAGCTTACATTGATGGCTATGAAGGAAGGATGTGAGTGGTAATAACAGAAAATTTCGGTACCCGTTTCTGCATTACATTCACGAACACACCTGGTTGTGGCTCATTAACATCAACGCTTTAATTAAAGATGATTTTGTATGGTTTCTCTTGAATTAGATAATGGTGTTTAGTGCTTTTTTATTAATCGCTTACCCGCTTGTGCGGTTTTTTTGACCCAAATTCTTGACCTTCAGTTTTTAGTTGAGCTCTATAAACATACAGTTAGGTGTTAGGGGGTTATCATGGGTTTTCAATCACCTGCATTAGACCTCGCTGAGGAGATACTCACTATTACCAACCTTTGCGGTCATGAGGACAACTGCCGAACTATCGAAACATCAGCTGAGTACGTGATAATTAATATTGCCAGAAATCCGGAAATAGGTGACACCATCCTGATTGCGCTCTGCGGTAGGCTGGACTTCGCAAAAGTTCAGAGGAAGGCATTAATAACTCAGGATGGCGAGGCTATAGCGGGTGATTCAGATCATTAAAATTAATGGTGTGAAGGGTAAGTTGATTTTTGCGTATAATAAGCAATCCACTTACATTGGCTGAGGCAGAAGAATGGAAAAGTTGCAATTGAAGATTGGGTTAACTGATTTGGTTTATTCAATTACTGTTCATAGCTTTCATATTTTTTGGGTCGGCATTGGGCTTCTGTTGATAGGTGACATTGGGGTGGTGTTCAGTGGTGCATAGTCCAACATACTGACCGTATTAGGTGGCTATATGATTTTTGTAGCTTTGATAATGGAAGGTGTAAAAGCGCTTTTCAATAAGCTGGTCTGGAAGCAGTTTCTCTAAACTCATAGTCTTTAATCTATAAGACTTCTTCAGGAACAGCATAAAATAGATCTATGAGATTAGCATTCCTACATACACATTTGTTGTAGTTCTTTTAGAGTAAAGTGATGACTGGAGTCTGTGTAATGGAAGCATTTACTGAATCTGTTTATTTGGCTATTTTTAGAGAGCATGCAGCGAAGGCGGTTCAGGGTATGGAGAGTCATGGCTGTTACTGGTTTACGGGTATCAGGCCATCATATGGGATTGTTGTTGAGTTGCTGGAAGATGCTGGGTATTCAGTGATAACTTTCAACCCGCCGCCTGTATACGAGTTCGCAATATATCTCTCTGATAGTTATCCATCTCAAGTTGAGCTGGAGAGAATCGCAATGTATCGACAGTCACTACGAGACAAGGGCGTATCAGAGGATAAATTACCCGTTTCATTAGCATAGCCCCCTACGGGCGGTTTTTATTGTAATACCGCTAACAAGAAAACGAGATGACAGTAAACACAGCTACGCTATGAAATATCCAGGTGTTATCTCACTATGCCTTCAGGCACTCAACGAGTTAAATCATAAGGTTGAAAATTTACAATCAGGAAGCCGCAACCCGTAGTATGCAGGAACGGGGGCGGCTGGTAAATTTGATATGAATCGATTCGAAATACGTCCGAATTTGTCCGGAATTTTAAGTAACTATATGATTTTTAGTGCCTGAAAACGCATCACCAGATGTATGCTTTTTAATCTGGTTGATGCGTATGTGTTTGATATACCGCAGAAATATAAATTGCAGGTATAAACAGGAATCGCATTCGGTCTGTTTATCTGTATGAAAGTAAACGAGTAATCCCAATAGTTCTTTCTCATACAGCGCGCTCGTCCTGTTCGACTGCTTAAAACATAACGCAACACAGCATGCGGAAGTCCAGCCCTTTTTGCCTGTTTTGTTAAATTTTCGTGTGCAATCAGTAAAAGCCAGAACCGTGTTTAAAAGCGGGATTTAACGGATGCCTCAATTTCATCAAGCAGTTCAAAGCGACGGCGGTATTCGGCACGCTTTTTACTGGCGATCTCCTCAAGGGATTTGCGCTCCATCTGCAATGGCAACTGCCAACTGAAGGTTGAACGTTTTTGACCGTCGATAGAGGCCCAAAACTCATCGTAGCTGGCGTGGAAATGGCGACCTTTACTCAGACGATAACGCAGTGCACGGAAGATATGACCTTCATCGCTGACCGCATAAATGGCTTTGATGCCGGAAAGTGTGGCCAATTGGAAAAGCACTTCCATCAACACGCGTTTCGGGAAGAGACCATGGCAGGCTCGGGTTGCCTGTTTGATCACATCACGGGATACGCTGCGTCGCGGGCCCTGAAGACCGCCAATCACCAGAACATATTCTCCGTTTTCGCGAGCAACGCAAAATGTCACACTGGCAAGCAGGGTATTTTCGTTATCACGCAGCCACAGCGTACATTCGCCCTCACGCTCTGCTTTACTGGCATTCATGGCGTTGACGTTATAGCTCACGCCATCTTTGGCATGAAACTCAACAATGGATTGCTCTTGTGGTCCGGTTAAGGCCTTGACCAGGCCGACGTCTTTCAGAGAGTCAATCCACTGATAATGGCTGACGATGGCATCAGCACGCGCATTGGCGTTCATGCCACGCATCAGATACTGGCGATGTGTTTTGCTCGGCAGGGTGATCTGCGAAGCCAGTAACTGATCAAAATCGTCGCGGCGAGCCAGCGCATCGAGCATGCGATGCGTAGAAGACCAGAACAGCAATGAACGTAACAGAAATTTAAGACGGTACTCGCGTTTTTGCCAGATAGGGCCTGGAACGAGTTTGCCTTTCACCAGTTCGGAAATGATATGGGTACGATGCGATTGTGGCGCATCGTTTTGCAGGCGCGTATTTGACACGGGAAAACCTCAAAGTTTATGCAATGCATATTTTAGGGGGCATGCAAAAGAGTATTAATACTGGTGAAACATTTATTTATCCTTAGTTTACTGTTTGTTTAGCTTCATGAAAAGCGCTCCTGTGCAGCGTCCCTACACATAAGTCAACTGTAACTATACTTCCTATGGGAGGGCTTATGTATCAGCGAATTGAAGGTGGGATGTGGCGTCACGTCTGGGTTGTCAGCGATATACACGGCTGTTATCAGTGGCTTATGGATGAGCTTAAACGCCGTCATTTTAACCCGTATGAGGATTTGCTTATTTCTGTCGGGGATATCATCGATCGTGGCCCTGATAGCGTGAAATGCCTGCAGTTAATACATGAAAAATGGTTTCGTGCCGTGCGGGGCAACCACGAGCAAATGGCGCTCGACAGTCTGGATAATAACGATTTTTCGCTCTGGACGATAAATGGTGGAATGTGGTTTGCGCAACTTGAACGCGACCAGCAACAGCTTGCGCTGTCGTTGCTTGAGGCCTGTCGCGATTTACCGCATATCATCGAGATAACCTGTGCGAATGGTCTGAATGTGATAGCCCATGCAGATTATCCGGCTACGGAATACCAATGGCAAAAACCGGTCAGCGCCCAGCGCGTCTTATGGAACCGCGACAGGTTGATGGGATTTATGGTGGGCAAAGGGCAGGGCATCAGCGGCGCGGATCATTTCTGGTTCGGACATACGCCCCTCGACAGAAGGTATGATTTTAATAATCTCCACTACATTGATACGGGCGCCGTATTTGACGGTTACTTTACGCTGGCGCAGCTGCAGTAATAAATAACCCGCCTTCGGGCGGGTTCTCTTTAGGTCAGGCAAGACGCATGACCCAGGCATCGGTTTTACTATCGTAATGCTCACGGTAAAGGACAGAGTGTTCGCCATCAAGTATTGCCGGGACGCTGGTATCTGCATCCCATGCATCGAGCTGCATGCACAAATCCGGGTCGGATTTGCAGGGAATACTTAACGTTCGATCGCCTTGTGCTTCGCCGCGCAACTCTGCGTCGTCGATCTCAAAAGCGCCAATACGCACGCTGGTTTTCGTCATAGTGCTCTCCGGTTCTGTTGTCAAAATCTGGTATGACCAGTGCAGTCACCCATTTTTGATCGTAGACAAGGAGAGCAAAATCGCCAGTAAAAAAATGCGCTTTTTTTCAGCCCGTGCGATCGTTACCGGTAAACAGCCGACCATCCCGAACCAACTCGCGCGGATAGCTGTTTTTCAGCCTTGAGCCGACCTTTTTTGCCAGCCCCAGCGGGTATCCCTGATACGTCACTATCACTTCATCGCCTGATGGCGCGCTGTCCGGATAGACATCGCGACCACGATACCACTCTTCGGCTTCCTGATGCGTCAGGGCAAAGGTATTCTCGCGTCCGGCAAGCGCGATAACGGCCTCATGCTGCCAGCGATACCCTTTGTTATGCACTTCCGCCAGGCGGATCCCGATTCGCGAAAAACGGACCTTTCCGATGAGCGGCTCGATCTCAGCCGGGAACAGCCATATCTCTTTATCACGCATCCAGAGATGCAGGCTCTCATCCCAGACCAGCCCAACCTTTTTGGCGGCGGCTTCAAGCTGTGCTGCATCGCGACCTTTAAGAGGGGCAAACGGGAAGTTGCCGACCTTGAATTTAGGTGCGGGCAGGGGAGCAACCGCCTGCGTTTTACGCAGACGCGCCACAAAGAACCCTTCACAGTCGTAAATCTGCGGGAACACGTGAAGGAAACCCTCGGGGGTGACCGCCTCTTGTGCCGAGGCAAACAGATCGTTAAGCGGCAGAAACTCGACTGCATCCGGATAGTTCGCTTTCAACCACAGACAGACGTCTTCGTTTTCATCGCGGTTAAGGGTGCACGTTGAATAGACCAGCGTGCCGCCAGGCCGCAAAGCGTGAAATGCGCTCTCGATCAGCTCTCGCTGCGTGGCGGCGATCTCCAGGTTGCTTTCCACGGACCAGTTCTTTAACGCATCGGGATCTTTACGCACCACCCCTTCGCCGGAGCAGGGGGCGTCCAGCAGAATGGCATCGAAGGCTTCCGGTAGGGCGGCGCCAAACACGCGTCCGTCGAAGTGCGTCAGTGCAACATTATGAATACCGCAGCGGCTGATGTTGGCATGCAGCACCTTCACGCGGCTGGCGGAAAACTCGTTAGCAAGGATCGCCCCCTGGTTACCCATCCGGGCGGCAATTTGCGTGGTTTTTGAGCCGGGCGCCGCGGCAACATCCATCACGCGCTCAGGCGAATTGCCATCGGTAAACAGGGCGGCAACAGGCAGCATCGAGCTGGCTTCCTGAATATAGAACAGGCCGCTCAGATGTTCAGCGGTGCTGCCCAGCGGGAGTGAGGCTTCGTCATCGCGCTCGATCCAGAACCCCTCAGCACACCACGGTACCGGCGTAAGCTGCCAGCCGTACGGCGAGACCAGTGCCAGAAAATCATCGACGCTGATTTTCAACGTGTTGACGCGAATACTTCGGCGTAACGGACGCTGGCAGGCGGCGATAAAATCGTCTAACGACAGGTGAGAAGGAAGCGCCTCGCGCATCTGCGCCAGGAATTGTTCAGGAAGAAATACGGAGTTTTGAGCCACGGGCACACCACAGGGAAAAGTTCAGGTGCGCAGTGTAACATAAAGGCTCCGGTGCGTTGACACCGGAGCCTTGCTGTTTAACGTGGCAGGGCGGTTCCCCATTCGCGCCACTCTTTCGGTTCGCTTTCGAGCAGCAGGAAGTGTTTACCTGGCTGCGCTTTCGGCGCCAGCGGCGTTCCCGGCGGCGTGGCAAACGCGATACCGCCGCGAATGAACTGGTTGAAGGTGCCGGTTTTCACCACGCCACCCGTCAGGCCGAAGTCCAGCGAGTAGCCGGATGCCAGCCAGAATACCGAGTTATTTCGAACCAGGTGCTGGTAGCGTTCGCTGATGCGTAACGCCACCATCACGCGATCGGAGAGTGTACCGAGCGTCAGGCCCGTGACCGTACCCACCTCAATGCCGCGGAACAGTACCGGCGTGCCGATGTTCAGCGAGCCTGCTTCCGGCACTTCCACCACGATGCTCAGGCCGCCAAGGTAGCGTGAGTCGGTGATCGTGGCTTCCTGCAGCTCGAAATCGCGACGGGCATTGCCCTGGCCGGGCTCAACGTTGATGTACGGCTGCAAAATGGTGTCGAGATGCTCAACGCCCGCGGCCGAGATCTGCGGCGTGACCACCGAGAAGCGCGAGCCCGTGCGGGCGAAGGTCTGCACATATTCCGGGTAAAGCACGGCGGTGGCCTGCACCTCGTTACGTGAGGTAATCAGCGTCAGCTTCTGGATCTGCCCGATATCAATACCCAGATAGCGAATTGGCATGCCTTCCGCCAGCTTACCGGCATCAAACGCGTGCAGGGTAATCTGCCCGCCTACTGCACGTGCGGCGGTTTCGGACGGGAAGAGAATACGCTTATCACCTTTGCGCAGATTCGCACCCGCGCCGCTGAGATTATCGAAGCTAATCGCCCCGCGCAGCGCGCGTGAGAGCGGGGAGGCCTGCACGGTCAGCCCGTTACCGTTAAGCTGAACTTTCGCGCCGCCTTCGGCCCAGAAGACGCTGTTTGGCGTCAGCAGCTTGCGGTACTCCGGCTTGATGTGCAGTTCGATATCAAAGGCGTCCGCACGCGGGCGAACGGTGATCACTTCCCCGACTTCAAACTTGCGATACAGCACCACGGATCCCGCCTGTACGTCCGGCAGCGTTTCGGCGCTTAGCGTCAGCGTGGTGGTAGGAAGATCGCTCAGACTGTTTTCAATCGCTTTCTCGAGGTTGGCATACAGCGGATAGCTGTCGCGCACGGGGCCTTTATCGCCAGGCAAAATACGGATGCCGCCGTTAACCCATTCGCTGGCGCTGGCGCCGAGGAACTCCACGCCGTCCAGACCCACCTTCACATCGACGCGACTGTTCACCACGAATTTGCTGTCACCGTGCACCAGGTCGCTGTATTGCGGATCGATGGCGACCGAGAACGTCACGCCATCCGCGGAGAGCTTACGCTCCAGCACCTGACCGACCTGCACGCCGTGTAAAATTAGCGGCTGCCCGGCTTCGATACCGTAACTTTCTGGCGCATTCAGCGTGACGGTTACCACACCCGGTTTTTGCAGCAGGGCTTTATCCGCCGGGGCAATCACGAAGCTATTGCTGGGTTCACCTTCACCGGGGATGAGCTCAAACGTATTGCCGGTCAACAGCGTGCTGAGGCTGGCATCGTTCAGAGAGAGCTTTGGACTGCGCATTTCGATGCGCGTTTTCTCGCGCAGGAGATCGACCACGCTCGGGTCGACCGTCATTTCGCCGGTGACTGAGCCGCCCGGGTTGAGCGTCATTTTGGTGAGCTGACCAACCTGCAATCCCTGATACATCAGCGGCGTTGAGCCCGCTTTTAGCCCTTTAGCATCGGGCAGGGCGAGTTTGATGATCACGCCGCGCTGGCTGTGCGCCAGGTCAGCATACAATCCAAATGAGTCATCAGCGGTGGCAGGGCTTGAGTTTTCCGGGGAGTCAAAGGCAATGGCACCATTCACCAGCGCGGCCAGACTCTCCAGCTTCACTTTCGCACCGCTCAGGCTGAGGTCCGCATCCACGCCGGAGACGTTCCAGAAGCGGCTGCCTTTTTTCACCAGATTGGTGAAGCGACGCTCGATAAGCACGTCGATGGTGACGCCCTGTTTATTCGGGTTAATCGCGTAGTCGTACACGCGGCCAACCGGGATCTTGCGGAAATAGACCAGTGAGCCACTGTTCAGAGAACCGAGATCCGGCGCCTGCAGATGGATCATCAAATCGCCGTTATTGAGGCGGTACTTAGGCTGCGTATCCAGAGCAACAAAGTGATCCTGCGGCTCGCCTTTACCCGGCATCATGCCAATATAGTTACCGCCCACGAGCGCATCCAGCCCGGACACGCCGGCCAGAGAGGCTTTAGGCGTCACCAGCCAGAACTGCGTTTCGCTGCGCAGGGCATCCTGCATATCAGATTTAATACTGACCCGCACCTGAATCTTGTTCAGCCCTTTTCCAAGGGAGATGTCCTGAACCGTACCTACTTCAACCCCCTGGAAGCGAACGGGCGTTCGCCCGGCGACGATGCCGTCCGCGGTCTGGAAATCAATGGTGACCGTACTCCCGCGATCTTCATAGCTCGTCCAGATAAGCCAGCCTGCAATCATCAGGGCGATGACGGGCAGCAACCAGAATGGCGAAATGCGGCGTTTTGTTTTAATTCTCGCTTCAGTCGGCGAAGCGGGGGTTTCCTGACTCATGTGCATCCCAAAGTAAGCGGCTATCCAGCCATTCCACAGCAAGAATAGTCAATATCACCGCAGAGCCGAAATAAAAAGCCGCGGGTCCCATTGTAAAAGCAAGTAGCTGGTCGCGATTGATGAGCGACATCATCAGCGAAATCACGAACAGATCTAACATTGACCAGCGGCCAATCCAGGTGACGAACCGCAGAAGCAGAATGCGTGTTCGTAAGCCTTGTTCACATTTAAAGTGAATGCTGATGAGCAGGGTAAACATCACCACCACTTTGGTAAAGGGAACCAGGATACTGGCAATAAAGACGATCGCCGCCACCCCGACGTTACTGTGTGCAAGGGAGATAATCCCGGAGAGGATAGTATCCTCCTGACGCCCGCCATTCACGTAAATGATAGAAATCGGCAGCATATTGGCTGGGATCAGAAACACCAGGGAGGCGATCAGCGCGGCCCAGCATTTTTGCAGGCTATTGTTGCGGCGCAGTCTCAGCGGAATGTGGCACCGTGGGCAGCGTCCACGCGCGTCGGGTAAGCCGGTATAGTGGCATCCCAGACAGACGCGCAGATTTTCATCGGGGCGTGTAGCGGGGCGCTGAGGGTAAAACCGTTCCCAGAGCTGCTCAACGTTCAGGTGAATCAGCGTCATGATGCTTAGCAATACCAGGCAGATGAAAGCAAAGAGCCCGATGCCGGGCTGCAAAAAGGCGTAGTCCTGTACCTTTATTGACGCAACGCCCACGCCCACCAGATAAATATCCAGCATCACCCACTCTTTGAGCTTATCCAGCATCAGCAGCACCGGGCGAAGGTTCATGCCGAGGATATTGCCAAACCAAAGATAGGCAATGGCGGCAACCAGCACCAGCGGCGCGCCAACGGTGCAGAACAGCACCATGGCGGCGGTGATGGGATCGCCCTGACGGGTCATCTGCCAGATACCCTGCAGCACGTTGGCGTCAATGCGCACGCCAAGCAGGTAGAGTTTCAGCAGCGGTTCGCTCCAGGCGAAGGGCATCAGCAGCAGCATGGTGACGGCCATGGCGGCGAGACGGGTTAACGACCAGTCTCGGCCGTCGCGAATTTTGGCGTCGCAGCGGGGACAGAAGGCACTTTGGTGCGATTTCATCTTCGGCAACATAAAAAGCGTATCGCACTGGGGGCAACGCTGATAATGTGCACGTGGCAAAGCTTCGCTTACCGTATGGACAGTTATCTTTCTTGTCGGCGTAATTTTGGTTGTTTTTAAGGCCATCAGCTGCGCACAAATAAGTATTGTTGAAAGTTATAATAACTCATGAACGGATTCATCTTGAGCATGAGCGCATTTAATGCTTATTTTAATAGGCTATGCGGTAAATTTGTAAGACAACTAAGTGATTGAATAATGAACAAAACAGAATTCTACGCGGATCTGAACCGCGATTTTAAGGCATTGATGGCGGGTGAGACCAGCTTCTTAGCCACTCTGGCAAATACTAGCGCATTGCTGTTTGAACGTCTCTCTGACGTGAACTGGGCCGGCTTTTACCTTCTGGAAGGTGAAACGCTGGTGCTCGGTCCGTTCCAGGGCAAACTGGCCTGCGTGCGTATTCCGGTAGGGCGCGGCGTATGCGGCACGGCGGTGGCCGAGAATCAGGTCCAGCGTGTGGAAGATGTTCATGCATTTGACGGGCACATTGCCTGCGATGCCGCCAGTAATTCTGAAATCGTTCTGCCTCTGGTGGTCAAAAATCAGATTATTGGCGTTCTGGATATCGACAGTACGGTCTTCAGTCGCTTTACAACCGAGGACGAACAGGGGCTGCGCGAGCTGGTGGCTAATCTGGAAAACGTACTCGCGGCAACCGATTATCAAAAATTCTTTGCGAGCGTCGCAGGATAATCAACGGATAACGTAGCATTTACTGATAGCGTCATTATAATGACGCCTGTTCATGCCTGCGCTTGTTGGCAACGTCCGTTGTAATCAGGAAATTTCATGGAAAATCAACCTAAGTTGAATAGCAGTAAAGAAGTTATCGCATTTCTGGCCGAGCGTTTCCCGCAGTGCTTCAGCGCGGAAGGTGAAGCGCGTCCCCTGAAAGTCGGTATTTTTCAGGATCTGGTGGCACGTGTTGAAGGGGAAATGAACCTCAGCAAAACTCAGCTGCGTTCCGCCTTACGTCTTTATACTTCGAGCTGGCGTTACCTGTACGGTATCAAAGCTGGCGCGACCCGTGTGGATCTCGACGGCAACCCGTGTGGTGAGCTGGACGAGCAGCACGTTGAGCACGCGCGCAAGCAGCTTGAAGAAGCCAAAGCACGCGTTCAGGCACAACGTGCAGAACAGCAGGCGAAAAAACGCGAAGCCGCCGCGGCAAACGGCCAGGAAGATGCGCCTCGTCGTGAGCGTAAACCACGCCCTGCGCCGCGCCGTCACGATAATAACGATCGCAAACCGCGTGCAGACAAACCAGCAGCAAAAGCCCCGCGTGCCCCTCGTGAAGAGCCGCGCCATACGCCGGTTTCTGACATTAACGCCCTGAGCGTAGGTCAGGCGCTGAAGGTAAAAGCGGGTAACAATGCTATGGACGCCACCGTACTGGAAATCACCAAAGATGGCGTTCGTGTACAGCTGACTTCTGGTATGTCAATGATTGTACGCGCAGAACACTTGTTGTTCTGAAACGGAGGCCAAGCCTGGCATGAACACTTTTTTTAAGCTCACCGCGCTGGCGGGCCTGTTTGCCATAACAGGTCACGCTTTTGCAGTGGACGATATCACGCGTGTTGATCAAATTCCGGTTCTCAAGGAAGAGACGCAGCACGCGACGGTGAGCGAGCGCGTGACCTCACGTTTTACCCGCTCGCACTATCGTCAGTTCGATCTCGATCAGGCCTTTTCGGCCAAAATCTTTGACCGCTATCTGAACTTGCTGGATTACAGCCATAACGTTTTGCTCGCCAGCGATGTCGAGCAGTTCGCTAAGCGCAAATCCGAGGTGGGTGACGAGTTGCGCTCAGGCAAGCTGGATCTGTTCTACGATCTCTACAACCTGTCGCAAAAGCGCCGCTTCGAACGCTATCAGTACGCGCTGAAAGTGCTGGAACGTCCGATGGACTTCACCGGCAACGACACCTTTAATCTGGATCGCAGTAAAGCACCCTGGCCGAAAGATGAAGCCGAATTGAATGCGCTGTGGGACGGTAAAGTTAAATACGATGAACTGAGCCTCAAGCTTACCGGCAAAGACGAAAAAGAGATCCGTGACACGCTGACGCGTCGTTACAAATTCGCCATTCGTCGTCTGGCGCAGACCAACAGTGAGGATGTCTTCTCGCTGGCCATGACGGCCTTTGCTCACGAAATCGATCCGCACACCAACTATCTTTCTCCACGCAACACCGAACAGTTCAATACCGAGATGAGCCTGTCTCTTGAAGGTATCGGCGCGGTGCTGCAGATGGACGATGATTACACGGTGATCAATTCGATGGTCGCAGGCGGCCCGGCATCCAAAAGCAAAGCGATTAGCGTAGGCGATCGTATTGTGGGTGTAGGACAAACCGGACAGAACATGGTCGACGTGATCGGCTGGCGTCTTGATGACGTGGTTGCGCTGATCAAAGGTCCGAAAGGCAGCAAGGTTCGTCTGGAAGTCCTGCCAGCCGGAAAAGGCACCAAAACCCGTATCGTTACCTTGACCCGCGAGCGTATCCGTCTGGAAGACCGCGCGGTGAAAATGTCGGTGAAAACCGTGGGTAAAGAGAAGGTGGGTGTCCTGGATATTCCTGGCTTCTACGTAGGGCTGACTGACGATGTGAAAGTTCAGCTGCAGAAGCTTGAAAAGCAGAACGTCAGCAGCATTATCATCGACCTGCGCAGTAACGGCGGCGGAGCGCTGACGGAAGCGGTTTCACTCTCTGGTCTGTTCATTCCATCGGGTCCCGTGGTGCAGGTGCGCGATAACAACGGTAAAGTGCGTGAAGATGCCGACAACGACGGTGTGGTCTACTACAAAGGCCCGCTGGTGGTCCTGGTTGACCGCTTCAGTGCTTCCGCGTCTGAGATCTTTGCCGCTGCCATGCAGGATTATGGCCGTGCGCTGATCGTCGGTGAGCCAACCTTCGGGAAAGGTACCGTTCAGCAGTATCGTTCTCTTAATCGTATCTACGATCAAATGCTGCGTCCGGAATGGCCTGCACTGGGCTCGGTTCAGTACACCATTCAGAAATTCTACCGCGTGAATGGCGGCAGTACGCAGCGTAAGGGCGTAACGCCGGACATTATGATGCCGACAGGCACGGAAGAGACGGAAACCGGCGAGAAGTTTGAAGATAACGCGTTACCGTGGGACAGCATCAATGCCGCGACCTACGTGAAAGCGGGTGATATGACGCAATTTGGCCCTGAACTGCTGAAAGCGCATAACGACCGCATCGCGAAAGATCCGGAATTCCAGTACATCATGAAGGACATCGCACGCTTCAATGCCCTGAAAGATAAGCGGAATATCGTTTCTCTGAACTACGCACAGCGTGAGAAAGAGAACAACGAAGACGATGCAACCCGCCTGGCGCGTATCAACGATCGCTTCAAGCGTGAAGGCAAGCCTCTGCTCAAAAAACTGGACGATCTGCCAAAAGATTACCAGGAGCCGGATCCGTATCTGGATGAGACGGTGCATATCGCTCTCGACCTGGCGAATCAGGAAAAAGAGAAACCTGCCGTACAGCCCGCTCCGGCAAAATAATCTCCCAACAGGCACAAGAAATTGTGCCTGTTTCTTTTTGTTCTTCATCCTTCCGTCAGCCAGATTTCCAATTGTGTAAAGTTGTGTCTTTCTGGTGACTTACGCCCGCCGGATGCTTGAAAATAACCGGAATACCCATACGATGTGGGTAATCGCATAGTGCGTTTTGTTAAACTGAGGTAAAAAGAAAATTATGATGCGAATCGCGCTCTTCCTGCTCACCAACCTGGCGGTCATGGTGGTTTTCGGGCTCGTGCTAAGCCTGACAGGAATTCAGTCGAGCAGCGTTCAGGGTCTGTTGATTATGGCGCTGCTGTTTGGTTTTGGTGGCTCGTTCATCTCCCTGCTGATGTCGAAGTGGATGGCACTGAAATCGGTGGGTGGTGAGGTTATTGAACAGCCGCGTAACGATATGGAACAGTGGCTGATGAATACGGTGGCTCAGCAATCCCGTCAGGCCGGCATCGCCATGCCGCAGGTGGCGATTTACCATGCCCCGGACATCAACGCGTTTGCCACGGGCGCCCGTCGCGATGCGTCACTGGTTGCCGTCAGCACCGGTCTGCTGCAGAACATGAGCCGTGACGAAGCTGAAGCGGTTATCGCCCACGAAATCAGCCATATCGCCAACGGTGACATGGTGACCATGACCCTGATTCAGGGTGTGGTGAACACCTTCGTGATCTTCATCTCCCGTATCCTGGCGCAGATTGCGGCTGGCTTTATGGGCGGCAACCGCGACGAAGGTGAAGAGAGCAACGGCAACCCGCTGATCTACTTCGCCGTGTCGATGGTTCTGGAACTGGTATTCGGTATTCTGGCCAGCATCATCACCATGTGGTTCTCTCGTCACCGTGAATTCCACGCGGATGCCGGCTCTGCGAAGCTGGTTGGTCGTGAGAAGATGATTGCCGCGCTGCAGCGTCTGAAAACCAGCTACGAGCCGCAGGAAGCGAACAGCATGATGGCCTTCTGCATTAACGGTAAATCCAAATCGCTGAGCGAGCTGTTTATGTCTCACCCGCCGCTGGATAAACGTATTGAAGCGCTGCGCAGTGGGGAATACCTGAAGTAACGCCAGGAACCCTAATAAGCCGGGCAGGAGAACACTCTGCCCGGCTTTTTTTATGCCTGAACCCTGGGCTGTGTCACCCGCAGGCCGCTGACGACCGCCGCGAGGGAAGCAAGGGCACCTGCGGTGAGAAGCGCAATGTGGTTACCGTTTTGTCCGGCAAGGTTAAACATCAGGGCGACCAGTGCCGCACCGCTGCTTTGGCCCAGCAGACGCGCGGTCCCCAGCATACCGCTGGCTCCTCCGCTGCGATGACGCGGCGCGGAGGTGATAATGGTGTGGTTGTTAGGGGACTGGAACAGACCAAACCCCGCGCCGCACAGGATCATGCGCCAGATGATGTCCAGATCGGTTGGCGATGACGGTAGCAATGCCAGCGCGAAAAGGCCTGTCGCCATCACCGCCAGCCCCAAAGCACCCAATAAACCGGCATGGACGCGTTCAATTAAATAACCTGCCAGCGGTGCCATCACCATGGTCGCCAGCGGCCAGGGGGTGAGCAGCAGGCCGGTCTCCACCTCTGAACGTCCAACCACGCTTTGCAGAAAGAAGGGTAGGGAGACCAGTGCCAGCATCTGGGCGCAGAACGAGCAGACAGACGTGCAAATGGAGAGGGAAAAGAGGGGAATACGCAGCAGATCAACAGGCAGTAGAGGCACAGGGAGAGTGAGCTGGCGGCGAACAAAGAAGAAGCCGATCGCCAGCAGGGCGATAAGCTCCGCGCCGGTAAGCATCAGAGACTGTCCCTGCGCAAATCCGCTCAGCGCCGTAATCAACAGGCCAAAGGTCAGGGCATTCATCACCGCACTCGCCACATCGAAGCGCGGCATGGTGCTTTTGGGACCGTTAGCGGGAAGAAAGCGCAGGGCAAAGAAGATGGCGACAATACCCAGCGGCACGTTGATGGCGAACAGCCACTGCCATGACGCAACGGAAAGGATCGCCGCCGCAATCGTTGGCCCGGCGGCAGAAGAGACGGCGACAATAAACGAGTTTATCCCCATTCCTCGCCCCAGATGACGCTGCGGATAAATTAAGCGGATCAGCGCCGTGTTTACGCTCATGAGCGCCGCGCCGCCAAAACCCTGCGCAATGCGGGCAAGCGTCAGGGTATGCAGTGAATCTGAAAGAGCACAGAACAAAGACGTAAAGGTGAAAACCACCAGACCGCACTGATACACCCGACGGTAACCGAACATATCGCCCAGGAAAGAGAACGAGAGCAGGGAAACCACGATCGCAATCTGATAGGCGTTAACAATCCATATCGAACTGGCGGGAGAGGCGTGCAGGTCGCTGGCGATGGTTGGCAGGGCAACGTTTGCGATTGCGCCGTCAAGGACCGCCATTGATATACCGATAATGATGGTCGCTATCGCGCCATACCGCTGGGGTAAAGGCAGGCCATCGGAAAGGGTCTTTTCCATTAGGGTTAAAAAAGCTCAGCGTGAAATTATTCTCAGGGTAACTATTTTAGCATTGTTACAGCCGCGATATGTCGCAGATTTGTAACGAAGTAAACGGGGATTGATTGCAGGTGACATGACGGGAACTTATAATAAAAACCGGTTCTGATTTTTATAAAACACTCGCTATGAGGTGGTAAATGGCTATTGCGGATTTGGATAAACAGCCAGATTCTGTTTCTTCCGTGCTGAAGGTGTTTGGCATCTTACAGGCGCTGGGAGAGGAGCGTGAAATAGGTATTACAGAGTTGTCACAGCGCGTGATGATGTCAAAAAGCACCGTATATCGCTTTTTGCAGACCATGAAATCGCTGGGTTACGTTGCCCAGGAAGGCGAATCTGAAAAATACTCCCTGACGCTGAAGCTGTTTGAGCTGGGTGCCCGCGCGCTACAAAATGTTGACCTGATCCGCAGCGCCGATATTCAGATGCGTGAAATCTCTCGCCTCACTAAAGAGACCATCCATCTCGGCGCGCTGGATGAAGACAGCATAGTTTACATCCATAAAATCGACTCCATGTACAATCTGCGCATGTATTCGCGCATTGGTCGTCGCAACCCGCTCTACAGTACCGCCATTGGTAAAGTTCTGCTGGCGTGGCGCGATCGTGAGGAAGTGAAGCAGATCCTCGAAGGCGTGGAATACAAGCAAAGTACCTCACGAACCATTACCAGCACGGACGCGCTGCTAACGGTGCTCGATCGCGTACGCGAGCAGGGGTATGGCGAAGATAACGAGGAGCAGGAAGAGGGACTGCGCTGCATCGGCGTTCCGGTATTTGACCGTTTTGGCGTGGTGATCGCGGGCTTAAGTATCTCCTTCCCAACCTTACGTTTTTCCGAAGAGCGTCTGCATGAGTATGTGGCTATTCTCCACACTGCCGCACGTAAGATTTCTGAACAGATGGGGTATCACGACTACCCGTTCTAATCTCTGTTCACATAAAAAACGCCGCATCTGTTGCGGCGTTTTTTGTCGGTCATTTACCCGGCTGACTAGCCATTATCAATCACGACGGAAGTCTTACGCAGGACCGGACAGTGGGTTAAGCCAACAATCCCGCTGTCAGTATGCAGATATTGCGCAGTGCTCATTCCTTGTGCTGTTAAGTATTTACACTGAATGCCTAACCCGGCAGCGTTTTCGATGCTTCCCACAAGCACGCCATAACCCGTTAGAAGAAGGCCAATCCAGACAAGGGCCAGTGCAATAATTGTTCGAATGATTAAGCGCATCATTACCTCTTTTATCGTTGTTATCATAATGCTAGCGTAAACGGTTTACGAAACGAAACAAGTGCAGGATTCTGAAAAAAGCGCGATGGCGGCACAGTTAGCCCTTGTTTAAGATAAGCGTGATAACCTCGTTACATCAGGTCATTAGACGGAGTGTGGAGTGAAAAAAATACGCTGGGTAATTCTGATTATCGTGCTGATAGCGTGCGTGGTGTTATGGACGCAGACGATCAATGTGATGTGCGATCAGGATGTACAGTTTTTTAGCGGCGTTTGCGCAATCAATAAATTTATTCCCTGGTAACACGCATTTTTTCTCAAGGTGATTTCCTTCCTTCGCGCCAGTGGTAAAATAGACGTTTTTATTGAGGTGGTGAAATGGGTGAGTTACTGAATTCAGGGCTGCTGAATATAGCATCCCTGATGATTTCTTTGGTTGTTCTGCTTGTGGGGCTGGTCATTTGGTTTTTTGTGAATCGCGCCAGTTCCCGTACTAACGAGCAGATTGAACTGCTGGAAGCGCTGCTCGATCAGCAAAAACGTCAGAATGCGCTGCTACGCCGTCTGTGTGAGGCTAACGAACCGGAAGAGAAAGACGCGCCGAAAGACGCAGTCGCTGAAGATAACAAAGACGAAGATGACTTTATCCGCCTGGTGGCTGAGCGTTAATCTTTTTGTCCTGGGAGGTGGCTGTGGTCTGGAAAAACCCCTGGTATGACCCCTCCCTGAAACATCACACCCCGAACGGTTTTCGTAATACCGATCCTGTCGGACATCAACCCGGCGACCTCGACCGTTGGCGTAAAGCGCGTAAAGAGGCCGGTTTACCGAAGCCGCCCGCGCTGGGTTATGAAGACTTTATCCGCCAGTGGTGGCAACCGGTTGAGCTTACGCAAACTCATGAAGATGGGGTGTGGTGGCTCGGACACGCGAGCGTGTTGCTGCAGCTGGACGGCAATATCATCCTTACCGACCCGGTGTTTTCGCGACGTGCTTCTCCGCTCCCTTTCATGGGACCACAGCGCAAAACGCCTCCCGCGCTGTCAGTCGATCAGCTTCATCAGCTTGATGCGGTCGTCATCTCCCATAATCATTACGATCATCTTGATGACGCGACCATTCGCCGTATCCTCAAACGCTTCCCCGACGTCAGTTTTTTTGTTCCGTTGGGGCTGGCCGACTGGTTTCGGCGTCGGGGAGCAAAACGCGTGGTTGAGCTAGACTGGTGGCAGAGTTTCACCTGGCAAGGAATGGCGCTGACCGCCGTACCGGCTCAACACTGGAGTATGCGCACGCCATGGAACCGCAATCGCTCATTATGGTGCGGCTGGGTGATGGAAGGCCGACATCATCGTTTCTGGTTCAGCGGTGATACGGGGTATTCGCCCGAGCTGCTGTTGATACCTGAACGCCTGGGCCATATTGATGCCGCCGCGTTACCGATTGGTGCCTATGCCCCACGATGGTTCATGGCTGTCCATCATATGGATCCGCAATCTGCGGTGGCATTGTGGCAGCAGCTGGGCTCTCCCCTGGCATTCCCCATTCACTGGGGCGTGTTTGAACTGGCAGATGAAGCCTTAGATGAACCTGTGCAGGAGTTAACTCACGCACTCGATAATTTAGCACCAGTTAATCATTCTTTCAGGATACTGAAAATTGGTGAATATTTATCCTTATAAACGAAGCGATAAATTGTTGCATATATTGTTGATGTAAACGCGTGCAGGAATGTTTTATTTTTATCGAAACGTTTTGCTTGCCTTCTTTTGATGCAGGGTCATAAAAATTTCATTATTTTGGTGCATAACGCTGTTTATTCGCTGGTGCATTTTAATACAACTGGGCGCGGGTTATTAACACTGTTTTTTCTCTGAAACAATTTGGTCGCGTTACAATGATTTAAGCATAAGTTTTCACAAATTGTTCTAACTCAATCAAGACGTAAGATTTCTTTTCCCGGTTGCTGGACGCTTCGTTATGATTGAGCTATGTTAAAAAAGTCTTAGATTACAGCGGTTGTGAAAGCAATGCTGGGTCTTTGTTACGCAGCAGGGCTGTCTGGACGTGATGCGCATAATTGTGCAAAACCTGACAGGCACTGTTCGAATTTGTGCGGCGGATCGAGACATGTTTAAAAATGGCTTGCCATATTAAACATAGTGTGTGATAACACGTTTTGGGTCAAACGAGGTACAGTTCTGTTTATGTGTGGCATTTTCAGTAAAGAAGTCCTGAGTAAACACGTTGTCGTTGAATACCGCTTCTCTGCCGAACCTTATATTAGTGCCTCATGCAGTAATGTCTCAGTTTTATCTCAGTTAATGCCTGCGGGCTAAGAAAACACTCTAAGGAATTTTGCAAAATGGCAAAGATTAAAGGTCAAGTTAAGTGGTTCAACGAGTCTAAAGGTTTTGGTTTCATTACTCCTGCTGACGGCAGCAAAGACGTGTTCGTACACTTCTCTGCAATCCAGGGTAACGGCTTCAAAACTCTGGCTGAAGGCCAGAACGTTGAGTTCGAAATTCAGGACGGCCAGAAAGGCCCAGCTGCAGTTAACGTAACTGCTATCTGATCGAACCGCTGCTGACTGAAGCGCTTAGCACTTCACTCTCAGACATAAAGCCTCGCATAACGCGGGGCTTTTTTATGTCCTTAATCTTTCAAAATATTACCATTCACGGTCTTGTTAGTAACTTGTTGCAAAGCTGCGAGGTTAGTAGCACTGTTTCGCCTCCCTAAGCGCATCTTTTCCCGTTAAATCAGGGCGTTGTTTAACAGTCCTGGGGTTCAGGTGAAGAAGAAATTGATAATGACCGCTGGCAATTTCACGCCAGCGCGTTTTGCGCTGCTCTGTTTAGCTATTTTCTGTAGTCTGGTCTTTTTACTTGGCCGGGTAGCCTGGCTGCAAATCATCAAGCCTGACAATCTGGTGAAGCAGGAAGATATGCGCTCCCTCCGCCAGCTGGCGATTGATGCGCCGCGCGGCATGATAATGGATCGCGAAGGTCGTCCCCTGGCGGTGAGCGTGCCTGTACGGGCCGTTTGGGCCGATCCTAAAACGGTGCTGGCAAAAGGAGGCGTTGGCGTCGACGAACGCTGGCAGGCGTTGGCAAACGCGCTACATCTCTCCCTGGGCGCACTCTCGGCGCGAATCAACGCCAACCCGCAGGGCCGTTTTATTTATCTTGCCCGTCAGGTCGATCCGGCACAGGCAAAGTGGATAGATAAACTCAATCTGCCCGGCATCAATTTACGCGATGAATCCCGCCGTTTTTATCCTGCCGGCCATGTGGCAGCGAACCTGATTGGCTTCACCAATATTGACGGGCAGGGCATTGAGGGCGTGGAAAAAAGCTTCAACGCGCAGCTGACCGGCAAGGCGGGTGTGCGCCAGGTAAGGGAAGATCGCTATGGACGCGTGGTTGAAAACCTGACGGAAGTTGCGCCCGCGCCGGCGCATAACATCCAGTTAAGTATCGACGAGCGTCTGCAAACCATCACCGAGGATGCGCTCGATAATGCCGTGGCCTGGAACAAGGCCGAGTCTGGGGCCTCGGTGCTCATTAATATCCCCACAGGGGAAATACTCGCCATGGCGAGCTATCCGGATTTCAACCCCAATAACCGGGAAGGCGCAACGATAAATGATTTTCGCAACCGTGCGATCAGCGATACGTTCGAACCGGGTTCCACGGTCAAGCCGCTGGTGCTGATGACGGCCCTGCAGCAGGGGCTGGTCCAGCCGGACAGCGTGATTGACACGCACCCGTATACCCTCGACGGGCATCGTATCCGCGATGTGGGCTATTATCCTGAACTGACAATGACCGGGATCCTGCAAAAATCGAGTGACACCGGCGTGTCCCGACTGTCCCTGGCAATGCCTGTCCAGCATCTTATTGATACCTATCGAAATTTTGGATTCGGCACGAATACGGGGCTTGGCTTAACGGGTGAGAGCGCGGGGCTGTTGCCCCAGCGTAAATACTGGAGCCAGCTGGACCGCGCGACATTTGCCTTCGGCTACGGGCTGATGGTGACGCCGCTCCAGCTGGCGCACGTCTACGCCACGATTGGCGGCTTCGGGCTTGAGCGACCTCTCTCGATTACGCGTATCGATCCCCCCGTTATCGGGCAACGCGTCATGCCAGAAGAGATTGCGCACGAGGTGGAGCACATGATGGAGAGCGTTGCGCTGCCGGGCGGCGGAGGGGTTAAGGCCGCCGTTCGTGATTACCGTGTGGCGGTGAAAACCGGTACGGCGAAGAAAATTGACGATAGCGGGAAGTATGTCGATAAATACGTCGCCTACACCGCAGGGGTTGCACCTGCCAGCAATCCGCGTTTTGCCCTGGTGGTGGTGATTAACGATCCGCAAAATGGTGCCTACTACGGCGGGGCCGTCTCCGCCCCTGTCTTCAGTGAGATTATGGGTAACGTGCTGCGTCTGGAAAATGTGAAACCTGACGGGTTACCGGCAGGGTCCGATCACCTTATCGTTATGCGTTAACCGGGCGTTTATAACCAGGGCGAATAGCGGTACACTTCGCCCTTTGATTATGCTCCGGAGTCACCATGTCCTTCAGCTGTCCCCTTTGCCACGCCCCCCTGACGCACTCAGATAAAAGTTATACCTGTCCGCAGGGGCATCAGTTTGATAGGGCAAAAGAAGGCTACGTGAATCTTCTGCCGGTGCAGCATAAACGCTCCCGCGATCCAGGCGACAGTGCTGAGATGATGCAGGCGCGACGCGCGTTTCTTGATGCCGGGCACTATCTGCCGCTGCGGGAGGCCGTCGCGCAGATGCTGAATGACATTCTGCCGGATTCAGCCACCGCCATGCTCGATATCGGCTGCGGGGAGGGGTACTACACCGCGCGGTTTGCCGAGATCGCCCGTGAGAAGGGCGCACAGACGTTCGGTCTGGACGTGTCGAAAGTGGCGATTCGCGCAGCGGCAAAGCGTTACGCGGACGTGACGTTCTGCGTGGCATCCAGCCACCGACTGCCGTTTGACGATGCCAGCATGGACGCGGTTATTCGCATTTACGCGCCCTGCAAGGCGGAAGAGCTGGCTCGCGTGGTAAAACCGGGCGGATGGGTAGTCACCGTGACCCCAGGCCCGCGTCATCTGATGGAGCTGAAAGGGCTGATCTACGACGAAGTGCGTCTGCATGCCCCTCATTCTGAACAGCTGGCCGGTTTTAGCCTGAAGCAGGAGCAAACCGTGGCGTATGAAATGACGCTGAAAGGGGAAGAGGCCACCGCGTTGCTGCAGATGACGCCGTTCGCGTGGCGGGCAAAACCGGAAGTATGGGAAGCGTTAGCGGCACACTCAACATTTGGCTGCCAGACGGACTTCAGCATCCACCTCTGGCAGCGCGAAGATTAACCGGCGAAGTGTGCCCAGAGGATTTGGGCACCAATGCCAATCAACACAATCCCCCCCAGGATCTCGGCGCGTTTACCCAGCAGCGGGCCGATAAACCGTCCGACCATCATGCCTAGCGTGGACATAATCAATGTTGCGCAGCCGATGGCCAGCGCGGTGGCGATGATATTGACCTGCAGGAATGCCAGACCGACACCGACGGCCATCGCATCAAGGCTGGTGGCAATGGCCGTAGTGACCAGCAGCCAGAACCCGTGGCGGTGCTGAGGCTCCTCGTCTTCTTCATCGCCGCCGCGAAAACCTTCAATCACCATTCGGCCACCGAGAAATACCAGCAGGACGAACGCAATCCAGTGGTTCCACTCCAGCACGAACTGGCTAGCGAGCATGCCAAGACCCCAGCCGATAAGCGGCGTCAGCGTTTCGATAGCGCCAAAAATCAGACCGGTACGCAGGGCTTCTGAGAACTTAGGTTTGTGGAGCGTGGCGCCTTTTCCGATGGAAGCCGCGAATGCGTCCATGGACATGCCAAAAGCGAGAAGGATCGTAGCGGAGATATTCATAACAGCGTCCAGACCGGGGATATCCATATGACACATCACTGCCCCCAGTAAACAGCAGTTGATGTATCTATGGTCTCGCCTGATCGCGCTGCACATAGATGTGCTGTCAGCGATCCGTACGTGCCACGTTTTTCAACGAGTATGTTGACACGTACATTTCCTGCGAACAGGAAATCGGCTACTCCCCAACGACGGGCGCAACCTTAACATATTTTGAGAATATAAAACAACATTGAAGAGGCATTATTTAAAACACTTGTTGATAACGATTTTCATTTGTCTTTAAGCGTGAAAATATCGTTAACAAATAGAGATAAAATTAACGAAGGAGATATAGCTTTGGCTATATTTCTTGCGCAAGATAAACGCAATATATAGCCATTGCTATATATCTAACTCATTGAGTTTTAACGAGTAACTTGTATATCTTTTCCAGGTCGTCAATATTCCTCACCCGAATAAGCAGGCGGCGTTGTTCTAATTGCATCACCAGCACGCCGTCTTCGGATAAATTCATCTCTTTAATACGGTTATATTCTATCCACACATTGGCGAAGAAAAATCCGTGGGATTTAAAAATGATTTTCGGCGTGCGGATCCAGAACAGATAAATCGCCATTAATGCCAGCGCACATAATAACCATGTGGTTAATAATGCACCATGGCTGGTAACGTTATTGTAAATAAGAATGGCGATGAGACCCACGAAGATAAAGGCATCCACGCGCCCGCGTCGCAGAAGGGGAAGGGAGAGCAGCGTCTCGCCGTGACGGCGGGGCATGATGAACTCGTCATAGATCGCGTAAGCCAGAAGGGCAACAACAAATAAAACCAGTACGATGTCCGTGACAGTCATTCATCCTCCAGATAAAAAAAACCGGGGGCAAGCCCCCGGCCTATAGCATTGATACTTACAGACCCAGCAGGCCGACGGCGTAGCCCGCAATACCGATGACGAAGAAGCCAACGATGATCCACAGCGGGTTCACTTTCTTACGCAGCAGCCACATGCAGGCGAAGGTCAACAGCAGCGGGACCAGGCCCGGCATCAGCTGATCCAGAATCGTCTGCACGGTGGTGACGCGCGTCTGACCATCCTGCCCGGTGATGGTTGATACCACCAGCGGGATGTTCACGTGCGTCCACTTGTTAACCAGTGCCCCCATGACAAACAGGCCGAGGATTGACGCCCCCTCAGTCAGTTTCTGCAGGAAGCCGCCGCCCATGTCCTTAACGATGTCCACCCCTTTACGGTAGCCATAGGCCACGCCGTAGTAACGGGTCAGCAGACGCACGGCGTTGAACAGGATGAAGAACAGCAGCGGGCCAAGCAGGCTGCCGCTCATCGCGATACCGGCACCCAGTGCCGCGAAGACCGGACGCACGGTACCCCAGAAGATAGGGTCACCGACACCGGCCAGCGGACCCATCAGACCGACTTTGATACCGTTGATAGCACCATCGTCAATCTCTGCGCCGTTTGCACGCTGTTCTTCCATTGCCAGTGTTACGCCCAGTACGGGAGCCGCAACGTAAGGATGGGTGTTAAAGAATTCCAGGTGACGCTTGATGGCCTGACGGCGCGCTTCGTTGTTTTCCGGGTACAGGCGTTTGATCGCCGGTACCATGGAGAAGCAGAAGCCCAGCGCCTGCATACGTTCGAAGTTCCATGAACCCTGAAACAGGTTAGAACGGATGAACACGCCACGAATATCACCCGGAGTGAGTTTTTTCTCGGTGGTAGTTTTTGTCATATCAACCATTTCGCTCACCTGTTAGTCCAGTTCGTTATCGAGATCGTTGTTACCAGCAGCCTGCGCTGGGGCACCCGCGACGCGGTTATATTTCGGGCTGAGCTGGATGTAGAGAATCGCCATCACCGCACCGATCACACCCAGTGCAACCAGGTTGAAGTTGGTGAAGGCCGCGGTCACGAAGCCGAGGTAGAAGAACGGCATCAGGTAGCCTGCGCGCATCATGTTGATGACCATCGCATAACCAACGACCACGATCATACCGCCCGCGATGTTCAGGCCGCCGGTGACCACTTCAGGAATGGCGTTCAGCATGCTCTGGACTTCACTGGTACCCACAGAGATCGCCACGATAACCGCCGGGATCGCGATACGCATCGCCTGCAGGAACAGGGATGAAACGTGGATCCATGACAGGGCCGTGAGGTTGCCGTTGTCGGCCGCCTTATCCGCCGCGTGCTGGAAGGCAACGGTAATAGTACGAACGATGATGGTCAGAACCTGGCCTGCGGCTGCCAGCGGGATTGCCAGGGCGATACCTGCACCAATACTCTGGTGACCGGCAATAACCAGAACGGTCGAAATGATAGAGGCCAGCGCGGCATCGGGCGCAACCGCCGCGCCGATGTTCATCCAGCCCAGGGCGATCATTTCCAGGGTACCACCGATGATGATACCGGTTTTCATGTCACCCAGAACGGCCCCAATCAGGGTACAGGCCACCAGCGGGCGGTGGAACTGAAATTCATCAAGTACGGATTCCATACCCGCAATACATGCGACCACGAACACCAGCACAATCTGAAGAGTGGTAATCTCCATTGCACTTCTCCTATTACGTAAACTTTATATGAGAACCGGCGCGGGCTTATTTCCCAACTTTGCCGATCAAATCCATCATTTTCAGTTTTTGATCCGTGGAAACCTTACGGGCTTCCAGCTCAATACCGCGCGCATTCAGCTTGTTGAATGCCTCGATATCTTTCGCATCGACTGAAATGGCGTTGTTGACCTGCGTTTTGCCCTGACGGAATGCCATACCACCAATGTTCACGGAGGTGATTTTCACGCCGCCTTCAACAATGCGCTCAACGTCTGTCGGGTTAGTGAACAGCAGCATCACGCGTTCACCCGCGTATTTCGGGTTGTTGTAAACGCGGATCATCTTGGCGACATCCACGACGTGCGCGGTAACGCCAGGAGGAGCAACCTGAGTCAGAAGGGTTTTACGAACGGTATCGGCGGCCACTTCGTCGCTGACCACGATAATGCGTCGAACGTTGGTCTCTTTGGTCCAGCGCGTGGCGACCTGGCCGTGGATTAAACGGTCATCAATACGCGCAAGGCCGATAACCATGTAATCGTTCGGGCCCATCGGTTTTGCCGGTGCTACCGCTTTCGGTGCCGCTGCAGGCGCAGGGGCAGGTTTTTCAACCGGCTGCGCTTTCAGGGCCTTAACCCCTTCGCGACCAGTTTCAACGGCCAGTGCCACCAGCTCATCGAACGCCGGATTGTCGTCGCGCGCCATGAAGGTTTCCACCAGCATGGGAATGTTGACCCCGGCGACAACATCATAGTGCTCTTTATCGACGACAATGCGGCTGGCAGCATTGAACGGGCTGCCGCCCCATGTATCAACGAGAAACAGCACGCCTTTGCTGGTATCCAGCTTCTCGAGTTGAGCGTTGTACTTCTCAATCAGCGTCTCGGCGTTTTCACCGGGAACGAAATCGATCCAGCCGACGTTTTCCTGCTCGCCCAACAGCATCTCTGCCGTTTTGAGTAGCTGCTCAGCAGCCCAACCATGTGTGCCTATGACAATAGCAATGGTCACTTGCTACCTCCTTTTATTATCATTAATACGCCTGCCAGGCAGTCGTACTGAGAATCGTATTGGCGAACCGAATCGATTCAGATAAGGGTTAGAGTTCAAAAAACTAAGACTTCCGCGAATTATTTTAGATAGTGAAAAAATAATTTATGTGATGAAGATCCGTAATTTAGCCACGCGTTACAGATTTATCTGTAGCGTAAAGCGGCTGTGTTACAGAACTTTGCAAAGGAACGTAAATCTTTGCTAAAAACACAGTGTCTCTGATATGTTTAGCCTCCGTTTAATTGTTCAGGAGTATAGGGCTACAGCCCACTATATGGACCGTCACCGACGTCAGTCATCTACCAGGCCATTTCGCGCCTTATTCACCGGCGATCCTCGCCACGTATCGACTCTGTTTACCTCTGTTTTGCCCACATTGAGTGGGGCACCGTTTCGTCATTCCTTTAGCAGGAGCTTGTCATGGAATTCTTAATGGACCCGTCAATCTGGGTGGGATTGCTCACGCTGGTGGTGCTGGAGATTGTTCTCGGCATTGATAACCTGGTGTTTATCGCCATCCTTGCGGACAAACTGCCGCCAAAACAGCGTGATAAAGCGCGTCTGATTGGTCTCTCGCTGGCGCTGGTCATGCGACTGGGGCTGCTCTCCGTCATCTCCTGGATGGTCACACTGACCAAACCTCTGTTCTCCGTCATGGATTACACCTTCTCCGGGCGTGATTTAATCATGCTGATCGGGGGGATATTCCTGCTCTTCAAAGCGACGACAGAGCTTCACGAGCGGCTGGAAAACCGTCAGCACGATGATGGGCACGGTAAAGGCTATGCCAGCTTCTGGGTGGTCGTGCTGCAGATCGTGGTGCTTGATGCAGTCTTCTCGCTGGATGCGGTGATCACGGCGGTCGGCATGGTGAACCATCTGCCGGTAATGATGGCGGCTGTCGTTATTGCAATGGCGGTTATGCTGCTGGCCTCGAAGCCGCTGACGCGCTTCGTCAACCAGCATCCAACGGTGGTCGTGCTGTGTCTGAGCTTCCTGCTGATGATTGGTCTGAGCCTGGTGGCGGAAGGCTTTGGCTTCCATATTCCGAAAGGCTACCTGTACGCCGCGATTGGCTTCTCGATCCTGATCGAGCTGTTCAACCAGATTGCGCGTCGTAACTTTATTAAGCAGCAGTCGAATCAGCCGCTGCGTGCCCGTACCGCAGATGCCATTCTGCGCCTGATGGGCGGTCGTCGTCAGGTGAACGTTCAGTCTGATTCCGAAAACCATAATCCGGTTCCGGTCCCGGAAGGGGCGTTTGTGGAACAGGAACGCTACATGATTAACGGCGTGCTCTCCCTGGCCTCCCGTTCGCTGCGCGGCATCATGACGCCGCGCGGGGAAATCAGCTGGGTCGATGCTAACCTGAGCGTTGATGAAATTCGCCAGCAGCTGCTCTCTTCACCGCACAGCCTGTTCCCGGTGTGTCGTGGTGAGCTGGATGAGATCATCGGCGTCGTGCGGGCGAAAGAGATGCTGGTGGCCCTGGAAGAGGGCGTCAACGTGGAAGCCGTTGCTGCGGCGTCGCCTGCGATTGTCGTGCCGGAAACGCTGGATCCGATCAACCTGCTCGGGGTGCTGCGTCGCGCTCGCGGTAGCTTTGTTATCGTCACCAATGAGTTTGGTGTGGTGCAGGGGCTGGTTACGCCGCTGGACGTGCTGGAAGCAATTGCCGGTGAGTTCCCGGATGCCGACGAAACGCCAGAGATTGTTGCCGACGGTGAAGGCTGGCTGGTTAAAGGTACCACCGACCTGCACGCGCTCTCGCACACGCTGGGGCTGGAAAACGTGATTAACGATGAAGAAGACATCGCGACCGTTGCTGGTCTGGTGATCGCGGTTAACGGGCAAATCCCGCGCGTCGGAGATGTGATCGAGCTTTCGCCGTTGCACATTACGATCGTTGAAGCCAACGACTATCGCGTTGATATGGTTCGTATTGTTAAAGAACAATCAGCCCACGACGAAGATGAGTAAGCCGGCTTAGCGCAGCGGCATTAAGGGCACGATGTGCCCGTTATGATGCGCTGGCGGGGGCGCGCTCCCCGCCAGCCACTTCGGAAAATCCCGTAGCGGCATGGGCCGCGCATAGAAAAAGCCCTGCAGGACAGGCACGCCGTGGCGGCGCAAATAGCGCGCCTGCTCCTCTGTCTCGACCCCCTCAGCAACCAGTTCAATATCAAGCCGCTGGCCCAGCGCAATAATCATATCTGTCACCGTCGAGTTCACGGCGTCGGTGCCGATGGCGGTGGTAAAGGACTGGTCGATTTTCAGGACGTCCGGGTGCAGCTTCTCAAGCCAGGAGAGGGAGCTGTTTCCGGTGCCAAAATCGTCGATGGCGAGCTTCACCCCTTTGCGATGCAGTTCGCGCACGATGCGATAATCCGCATCCAGCAGCGCATCCCGTTCCGTGAGTTCTATCACCAGCTGCTGGCGCGGAAAGGCGCTGAACCAGAGACGGTTCAGGTCCTGTATCAACACCGCGTGACGGAAATGGCTGGCGGCAACGTTAATGCCGATGTGAAAACCGGCGCTGGAAGGGAAGTAGCCTATCTGGCGCACCGTTTCGGCGATGACATAGCGGGTCAGGGGGACAATCTGGTTATGTTCTTCTGCCAGAGGGATAAACACCTCCGGGGTGATCCAACCCTGACGGGGGTTGTTCCAGCGCAGCAGGATCTCCACGCCAGTACACGCCTGGGTGCGGGCATTCACCAGCGGCTGGCAGAAAAGCTCAAATTCCCGCCCCGCAATGCCCATATCAATCTCCCACGTAAAGCTCATCCGGTTTGCCGTCGCCAGCCAGGCGAGATAGCCCAGCAACAGGCTCAGCATAAGCCCCAGCGGCAGCTGGGCTGGCAGGCTTTTTAAGGCTAATGCTCCAGGACCTGGCCCGCTGACCGTAATGGTGAAAGGATTTCGGGTTGATGACTGCTGGAAAAGAGAGTCTTCATCATCAAACGTCAGGCTGTCGCTGACGCGTTGACCATAGCGCAGAAAGCGATCGCCCACGGTCAGCGCCACGTCATTGATAAGCGGGCGCTGGGGCTCGAGGATCATTTTGGCGATCAGATCGATATTGATGATCTCGATGACGCCTGCTTCACCGTCCTGAGAAACGGGATACCACTGAATCAATATCGGGCTGTCCTTAAGCAACCACTGGTCGGTGGATAAAATCAGCTTCGTCGTGCTGGCGGGGAGTTCTTTCAGGAAGTCACGAACGGGCAGATCGCGGCTTCCGAAAATACTCGAGCAGTACAGGATACCGTCTTTAATCAGGGCGATAGAGCGTACCGTCTGCAAAATGGCGGCCTGCTTTCGCAGCGCCAGGTGCGCCTGGGGACAGGGCTGTCCCACCAGGGGCTGCAGCACGCTGCGGCGGTTCTCCAGAGAAAGCAGTATGTTATCAAGGGCGCGGACGGTGTGGCTGGTAAAATCGAGGATCCGCTGTTGATTAACATTGCGCTGTGAAATAAAGCGAATGCCTAACGTCAGGATGAGTGTGAGGAGCGCAACCGTGACACAGACGATAACGCGTTTTCGGCGATAGTTTTTAATGATCGTTTGTGCAGTTTGCATGAACGGTCGCCTGATAAGCCACCAGCCACAAAAGCCGGACGCAACAGTGAAAGTGTAGTGGGGAAAACAGCGGGAGACGAGGAAGAAGAGGGAAATTCGCCCATCCGTTGCAGATGGGCGAAAGGCAGTATTAGTCGCACTGCACCTTAATGGCCAAGCCACCACGGGACGTCTCGCGGTATTTCGCGTTCATGTCTTTGCCGGTTTCGTACATGGTTTCAATCACCTTATCCAGCGATACGCGAGGTTCGCTGGTACGGCGCATCGCCATACGTGAGGCGTTGATGGCTTTCACCGAGGCAATCGCGTTACGCTCGATGCACGGCACCTGCACCTGGCCCGCGACCGGGTCACAGGTCAGACCGAGGTTATGTTCCATACCGATTTCAGCCGCCACGCAGACCTGCTCAGGGCTTGCGCCCAGCAGCTCTGCCAGACCTGCCGCCGCCATGGAACAGGCCACGCCGACTTCACCCTGACAGCCCACTTCCGCACCGGAGATGGAGGCGTTCATCTTGTACAGCGCGCCGATGGCACCTGCCGCCAGGAAATAGCGAATGTAGATGTCCGGCGTCACGGGCTCAATAAAGTGATCGTAGTAGGCCAGCACTGCCGGGACGATACCGCAGGCGCCGTTGGTTGGCGCCGTCACGACGCGACCACCGGCGGCGTTCTCTTCGTTAACGGCCAGGGCAAACATGTTTACCCAGTCAACCACGTTCATCGGGTCGTTGGAGAACTTGTCCGTGGTCACCAGCATACGGCGCAGGGCGGAGGCACGACGCGGTACGCGCAGTGGACCCGGCAGAACGCCTTCGGTGTTCATCCCGCGATCGATACAGGCGCGCATGGTTTGCCAGACGTTCGCAAAATAGTCTTCAATCTCTTTTTTGCTGTGCAGGGCCAGTTCGTTCTGCATCACCATACCGGACAGTGAAAGACCGGTCTCTTTGCAGTAGCCCAGCATCTCGGTAGCCGATTTGAACGGGTACGGTACGTTGACGTCGCCGACGCTGTCTTTGCCAAAATGCTCTTCATCCACGATGAAACCACCGCCGATGGAGTAGTACGTCTTGCTGTAGATCTCTTTTTCACCGCTCCAGGCGTGAATGGTCATGCCGTTTTCATGCAGCGGCAGGTTGTCGCTACGGAAACGCATGCCGTCATCCTGCGGAAAATCGACTTCCTGCTGGCCGTTTGCCAGCAGCAGGCGACCGCGTGTTTCCACGTCGCGGATAAATGCCGGGATGGCATCAATATCAACGGTATCCGGCATGTTGCCTGCCAGACCCATAATAATGGCGATATCGGTGTGGTGGCCTTTACCCGTTAATGACAGCGAGCCGTAAACATCCACGGCGACACGGGTAACGCTTTCCAGTAATCCTTTTTCGACCAGATCATCGACGAACTGTTTACCGGCCTTCATCGGGCCAACAGTATGGGAAGACGAAGGGCCAATTCCCACTTTGAACATGTCGAATATACTAATCACTTTCACACTCCTGACAGGGTTACCGGGGTTCCAGTAACGATGTTATAACTGCGCATAGTGTAAGAGGGAACACCGACCTCGGCTTAACTATTCACATGAATTAAACTAATGGTTAACGATGGGTTTTGCTAATAGCGCGACGCAGATCGCAAACCTGGCAGAAGAGGGCTGAATGTAAAGTATAGTCAAGGCTTCAGGCCGATTTGCAACGCCAGCTCACGAATAATGCCCGCCGTCATGCCCCAGACAAAATAATGCTGATACCAGGACAACCAGACCCGATGGTCATGCCCGCGACGCTGAATATCCAGCGGGTGGTAACGACTCAGTCGGAGGGCTTCCTCCAGCGGCATTTCAAACACCGCGGAGACTTCATCGACGCTGGCGTGATACTGCAGGCCCGGCGGGATAATGCCGACCACCGGCGTGACCTGAAAACCGGTGACGCTGTCGACGGGCGGCAGCACGCCGATGACCTCAACGGCCTCCGGCGGAATGGCAACCTCTTCCTGCGCTTCGCGCAGCGCGGCGGCAATCAGCGAGGCGTCGGAGCTGTCTACCGCGCCCCCCGGAAAAGCGACCTGACCCGCGTGCTTGCGTAAATGGGCGGAACGCTGGGTGAGCAGCAGGCCCGGCTGCGCGCGACGCACGACCGGGATCAGCACGGCCGCCTGACGTTGATTCAGCGCTTCGCGGTTGACCTGCGGTCTTAGTAGCTGAAAGCGAGATAAAAAGTCATCCAGCGTCAGATTCTCTTTTTCCACCCGTGTTTACTCCAGTTGTTTCAGGATACGGTTAACTTTATCAAAGGTTTCCTGATATTCCGCATCGACCTGGCTATCGGCAACAATGCCGCCCCCGGCCGAACAGTAAAGGTTTCCGTTGCAGGCGGTCAGCGTACGGATGGTAATGCTGGTATCCAGCGTGCCGCACAGGCTGATATAGCCGATGCTGCCGCACCAGGCATTGCGGCGGTGGGGCTCCAGCTCATCAATGATCTCCATTGCCCGCACCTTCGGCGCGCCGGTGATGGAGCCGCCCGGGAACGCGGCGCGCAGAAGATCGCTGGCCGTGCGCGAGTCAGGCAGCCGCGCGGTAATGGTGCTGACCAGATGATGCACCGCCGGGAAAGGCTCGACGACAAACAGTTCCGGCACGCGGACGCTGCCCGGAACGGCCACCCGGCCAATGTCGTTACGCATCAGATCGACAATCATCAGGTTTTCGGCGCGGTCTTTCGGCGAGGCGGCGAGTTTTTCCGCCTGCTTGCGGTCGGCGTCGGGATCGGCAAGACGCGGCAAGGTGCCTTTAATCGGACGGGTTTGAATCGTGCCCTCGGCCAGATGAATAAAACGCTCGGGCGACAGGCTGAGGATCGCCCCCTGTTCCAGACGCACAAACGCGCTAAACGGCGCCTTATTGCTGGCATTAAGACGGGTAAATGCCTGCCACTCATCTCCCCGGTATGTCGCCTGGAAGCGCTGGGCAAGGTTAACCTGGTAGCAGTCACCGCTTTGCAGATACGCCTGAACGCGCGCGAATTTTTCGCCATACTCTGCGGCGCTCATGTTCGAGCGCCAGCCGGAGGTCAGCGTGAACATCTCTGCGGGTGCAGCCTGTTGCGCCTCAAGCCAGGCCAGACGCGCCTGCACGTCACGATGGCTCAGCAGGGAAACCGTTTTTTTCTGGTGATCAACAACTAACGCCCAGTCATACAGCCCCACGGCCATGTCGGGCAGGGAAATATCAGCCTGCGCATGCTCGGGCAGCGTTTCGAAACGGCGACCCAGATCGTAGCCAAACAGGCCCAGCGCTCCCCCCTGAAAAGGAAGGTCCGGGTTGGGTGTGGCAAATAAGCCCAGCGCGTTAATGTCGTGCTGAAGCTGCACCAGCGGATCGTCCGTCAGCGAAAGGTCATCGGTTGTCAGCGTCTTCAGCGGATCGGCGACCAGAATATCAAAGCGGCTATAGGGATGATCCGCATGGCCGGAATGCAGCATCATCGCAAACGGAAGATGGCTCAGGCGGGCAAACCAGTATTCAGCGGCGTCTGTCCGCCAGGGCAGGGTAATAACAGTGGGGAAGCGCATGTTCATGTATGGCATACTACCGGGCAGCGTGAAATAATTAGCGCGAATAATTTAGCAGGAGTTGACGATGTTTGCAGGTTTACCTTCTCTGAGCCATGAACAGCAGCAGAAAGCGGTTGAGCGAATTCAGGAACTGATGTCCCAGGGGATGAGCAGCGGACAGGCGATTTCCCAGGTGGCGGAAGAACTGCGCGCCACGCATACCGGCGAGCGGATCGTGGCGCGTTTCGAGGATGAAGATGAAGAGTAATCGGGCTTAAACCGCCGCGATAATCTTAATCTCGACCTTGTATTCCGGCTTCATCAGCGTGGCCTGTACGGTGCAGCGTACAGGCGCGTGACCCGCCACCACCCACGCATCCCAGGCTTTGTTCATTGCCGCGAAGTCATCTTTGTTTGCCAGGAAAATCGTCGCATCCAGAATGCGGGATTTGTCGCTGCCCTGTTTTTCCAGCACCGCGTCAATCTGCGCCAGGGTATTTGCCGTCTGCTCGAACGCATCCGCGTCCAGGTTAGCCGGGACGCCGGTGTAGTAGAGCGTCTGGTTATGGATCACCACATCAGACCAGCGGGCTTCGGCATCAATGCGCACAATTGTCATAAACGTTTCCTCGTTATTTTTCGTCATCAGGCGGCAAGACTGCCATATTGTTCTCCTGTCGTCACTATTTGGGGTGGCACATGAGAGGATGGGCTGACATAATCCCTGTGCAAAAATACAGTGAGAGAGCACCGTGGCAGACGATTTTTCCCCTGAAGGTCAATTAGCGCAGGCTATCCCCGGCTTCAAACCCCGTGAGCCTCAGCGACAGATGGCGCACGCCGTTGCACGCGCCATCGATAAGGCTCAGCCGCTGGTGGTTGAAGCCGGTACCGGCACGGGTAAAACCTATGCTTACCTTGCGCCGGCGCTGCGGGCGAAAAAGAAGGTGATTATTTCCACCGGTTCAAAAGCGCTGCAGGATCAGCTCTACAGCCGCGATTTGCCCACGGTAGCTAAGGCGCTGAAATACAAGGGACGTCTGGCCCTGCTGAAGGGGCGATCCAACTATCTCTGCCTGGAGCGCCTTGAGCAGCAGGCGCTGGCGGGCGGCGACCTGCCGGTGCAAACTCTCAGCGACGTCATTATCCTTCGCGCCTGGGCGAACCAGACGGAAGAGGGCGATATCAGCACCTGCGCGAGCGTGCCGGAAGATTCCCCGGCCTGGCCGCTGGTGACCAGCACCAACGACAACTGCCTCGGCAGCGACTGTCCGCTGTATAAAGACTGCTTTGTGGTGAAAGCGCGCAAAACGGCGATGGATGCGGATGTGGTGGTGGTGAACCACCATCTGTTCCTCGCGGATATGGTGGTTAAGGACAGCGGCTTTGGTGAGCTGATCCCGGAAGCGGACGTGATGATCTTTGATGAAGCGCACCAGCTTCCGGATATCGCCAGCCAGTACTTCGGCCAGTCGCTCTCCAGCCGTCAGTTGCAGGATCTGGCGAAAGATTTCACCATTGCTTACCGGACCGAACTCAAAGATACCCAGCAGCTGCAGAAGTGCGCCGACCGCCTGGCGCAGAGCGCGCAGGATTTCCGTTTACAGCTCGGCGAGCCGGGCTATCGCGGCAACCTGCGCGAGCTGCTGGCGGACAAAAATATCCAGCGCGCGCTGCTGCTGCTCGATGACGCCCTGGAGCTCTGCTACGACGTGGCGAAACTGTCCCTCGGCCGCTCCGCGCTGCTGGATGCAGCCTTCGAGCGCGCTACGCTCTATCGCGGTCGGCTCAAACGGCTGAAAGAGATCAACCAGCCGGGGTACAGCTACTGGTACGAGTGCACCTCGCGGCATTTCACGCTGGCGCTCACGCCGCTGACGGTGGCTGATAAATTCAAAGAGGTGATGGCGCAAAAGCCGGGAAGCTGGATCTTTACCTCGGCAACCCTGTCGGTGAATGACGATCTGCACCACTTCACCGAGCGCCTCGGCATTGAGCAGGCGGAATCGCTGCTCCTGCCCAGCCCGTTCGACTACGAAAAACAGGCGCTGCTCTGCGTTCCCCGTAATCTGCCGCTGCCGAACCAGCCGGGTGCTGCGCGCCATCTGGCTGCAATGCTAAAACCGATGATCGAGGCCAACAACGGCCGCTGCTTTATGCTCTGCACCTCCCACGCCATGATGCGCGATCTCGCCGAGCAGTTCCGCGCCACGATGACCCTACCGGTGCTGCTGCAGGGCGAAACCAGCAAAGGCCAGCTGTTACAGCAGTTTGTCAGCGCCGGTAATGCCCTGCTGGTCGCAACCAGCAGCTTCTGGGAAGGGGTGGACGTGCGCGGCGACACGCTTTCGCTGGTGATCATTGATAAGCTGCCGTTTACCTCCCCGGACGATCCGCTGCTGAAGGCGCGGATGGAAGACTGCCGTCTGCGCGGCGGCGATCCGTTTGACGAGGTACAGCTGCCGGATGCGGTCATCACGCTTAAGCAAGGGGTAGGGCGCTTAATCCGTGACGTCACCGATCGCGGCGTGCTGGTCATCTGCGATAACCGGCTGGTGATGCGTCCTTACGGTGCGACTTTCCTTGCAAGCCTGCCGCCCGCGCCGCGGACGCGGGACATAAAACGCGCGGTGCGTTTCCTGGCAAACCCAACGGCGGAGTAATTTACCCCGGAGTGTGCTAAGATGCGCGCCATTTTGTGACTGACCCTTGCGAGAGCGCGACGACTGATGCGAATTCTGGCTATTGATACCGCGACAGAGGCTTGCTCTGTTGCTCTGTTGAACGACGGTGCTGTTTCTGCCCATTTCGAAGAGTGCCCCCGGGAACACACCCAACGCATTCTGCCCCTGGTAAAAGCCATTTTAACCCAGGGCAACACCTCCTTAACCGACCTCGACGCGCTGGCCTTTGGCCGCGGCCCCGGCAGCTTTACGGGCGTACGTATCGGGATTGGCATTGCGCAGGGGCTGGCGCTGGGCGCCGAACTGCCGATGATCGGCGTCTCTACCCTTGCCACCATGGCGCAGGGCGCATGGCGCATGACCGGGGCAACGCGCGTCCTGGCAGCGATTGATGCCCGCATGGGCGAAGTCTACTGGGCCGAATACACCCGCGACGAGCAGGGCGTGTGGCACGGCGAAGAGACGGAAGCCGTGCTTAAGCCAGAAGCGGTCACAGAACGACTGAAGCAGCTGTCCGGCGAGTGGGCGACCGTCGGCACGGGCTGGCCAGCGTGGCCTGAGATGGCGAACGACACCGGATTGACGCTGGTGGACGGCAACATGCTGCTCCCGGCTGCTGAAGATATGCTTCCGATTGCCAGCCAGCTGCTCGCAGCAGGAAAAACCGTGGCCGTTGAACAGGCGGAGCCGGTTTATTTGCGAAACACCGTCGCGTGGAAGAAACTTCCGGGCCGCGAGTGAATCTCAGTAACAGGAACTGAGAAAAAGGAGTCGCATCATGGCGGTTCAGACTAAAGTAGTACGCCTTATTATGGCAGGCGCAGTTGCCATAGCACTGAGCGGATGCGTTTCCGTTCCTGATGCGATTAAGGGCAGCAGCCCGACGCCACAGCAGGATCTGGTTCGGGTGATGAATGCCCCTGAGCTGTACGTCGGCCAGGAAGCACGCTTTGGCGGTAAGGTCATAGACGTACAAAACCAGCAGGGGAAAACCCGTCTGGAGATCGCCACCGTTCCGCTGGACAGCGGCGCGCGGCCTGTACTGGGCGAGGCCTCCCGGGGACGTATCTACGCGGACGTCAGCGGTTTCCTCGATCCGGTCGATTTCCGCGGACAGCTGGTGACCGTCGTCGGGCCGATTACCGGCGCCGTGCAGGGCAAAATCGGCAACACGCCGTACAAATTTATGACCATGCAGGTCAACGGGTATAAACGCTGGCGGCTGGCACAGCAGGTGATCATGCCGCCTCAGCCGATGGATCCGTGGATGTGGGGTCCACATCCTTATCGTTATGGCTACCCGGGCTGGGGTTGGTACAACCCGGGCCCTGCACAGGTTCAGACGATCGTTACTGAGTAACTTACTGTTATTGTTAGAAAAGAGACAGCGGCTCAGCCGCTGTCTCTGTTTTTTTACGGATAAAACGAAAAAAAAGAGTGACGCGCTTCGCAACCTTAAATATGAACAATTAATAAACTGGTACGCTGAGTTAATATAATGTTAACAAACTGTTTATTATCGGGGTTGTGATGACGACGAACACTCATTTCAGAGGTGATGCATTGAAGAAGGTTTGGCTTAACCGTTATCCCGCAGATGTTCCTGCTGAGATCAATCCTGACCGTTATCAATCCCTGGTGGAATTATTTGAACACTCGGTAAGGCGCTACGCGGACCAGCCCGCATTTGTGAATATGGGCGAGGTGATGACGTTCCGTAAGCTGGAGGAGCGCAGCCGGGCGTTTGCGGCGTATCTGCAGGAAGGGCTGGGGCTGCAAAAAGGGGATCGCGTCGCGCTGATGATGCCGAACCTGCTGCAATACCCGGTGGCGCTGTTCGGTATCCTGCGTGCCGGGATGATCGTCGTCAACGTCAACCCGCTGTATACCCCGCGCGAGCTGGAGCATCAGCTGAACGACAGCGGCGCGGTTGCGATTGTCATTGTGTCCAACTTTGCCCATACGCTGGAAAAGGTGGTCGACAAAACCCAGGTGAAACACGTCATCCTGACGCGCATGGGGGACCAGCTCTCCACAGCTAAAGGCACGCTGGTTAACTTTGTCGTCAAATACGTCAAACGTCTGGTGCCAAAATATCATCTGCCGGACGCCATCTCCTTCCGCCGCGCGCTGCATGCGGGTTACCGTATGCAGTATGTGAAACCCGAAGTGGTCGCGGAAGATCTTGCGTTTCTGCAATACACAGGCGGGACCACCGGCGTCGCCAAAGGGGCCATGCTTACCCACCGCAATATGCTGGCAAACCTTGAACAGGTAAACGCCACCTACGGGCCGCTGCTGCATCCGGGCAAAGAGGTGGTGATCACCGCGCTTCCGCTGTATCACATCTTTGCGTTGACCATGAACTGCCTGCTGTTTATTGAACTGGGTGGTCAGAACATCCTCATCACCAACCCGCGCGATATCCCGGGCCTGGTGAAAGAGCTGGCGAAATACCCGTTCACCGCCATGACAGGGGTAAACACCCTGTTTAACGCGCTGCTGAATAACAAAGAGTTCCAGCAGCTGGATTTCTCCACGCTGCATCTCTCAGCGGGCGGAGGCATGCCGGTTCAGCAGGCGGTCGCCGAGCGCTGGGTGAAGCTCACCGGTCAGTATTTGCTGGAGGGCTATGGCCTGACGGAATGCGCGCCGCTGGTCAGCGTTAACCCGCATGATATCGACTATCACAGTGGAAGCATTGGTCTGCCGGTTCCTTCCACAGAGGCCAAACTGGTCGATGATAACGATAACGAAGTCGCGCCGGGCGAGCCGGGGGAGCTGTGCGTCAAAGGTCCGCAGGTGATGCTGGGCTACTGGCAGCGCCCCGATGCGACCGACGAAATCATCAAAGACGGCTGGCTGCACACCGGTGATATTGCGGTGATGGATGACGAAGGCTTCCTGCGCATCGTCGATCGTAAGAAAGACATGATCCTGGTCTCCGGTTTCAACGTCTATCCGAATGAGATCGAAGACGTGGTTATGCAGCACAGCGGCGTGCTCGAAGTGGCGGCAGTCGGCGTGCCTTCCGGCAGCAGCGGTGAAGCGGTGAAGATATTTGTGGTCAAGAAAGATCCTTCTCTCACCGAGGAAGCGCTGGTAACGTTTTGTCGTCGTCAGCTGACGGGCTACAAGGTGCCGAAGCTGGTGGAATTCCGCGACGAGCTGCCGAAATCCAACGTCGGGAAGATATTACGACGAGAATTACGTGACGAAGCCCGTGGCAAAGTAGACAATAAGGCCTGAGCTTCACGCTAATCGCCCAGACGCCGGTTAAGCCGGCGTTTTTTATGGGCGCAAACAAAAGAGAACCCGTTTTGAATTACCAGATGATCACGACCAACGACGAGCTGGCTTCGCTGTGCGAAGTGACGCGCGACTTTCCTGCCATTGCCCTGGATACCGAGTTTGTCCGTACCCGGACCTATTATCCGCAGCTGGGTTTGATTCAGATGTACGACGGTAAACACGTGTCGCTGATCGACCCTCTCGGCATTACCGACTGGACGCCGATGCGTGACCTGCTGCTCGATACCGCCGTGACGAAATACCTGCACGCAGGCAGTGAAGATCTGGAAGTCTTTCTGAACACCTTTGGCATCATGCCCCAGCCGCTGATTGACACGCAGATCCTTGCGGCATTCAGCAATCGTCCGCTCTCATGGGGCTTTGCTGCCATGGTAGAGGAGTATACGGGGCTGACGCTGGATAAAAGTGAATCCCGTACCGACTGGCTGGCGCGTCCGCTAACCGAGCGTCAGCTGGAGTATGCGGCGGCAGACGTGTTTTACCTGCTGCCGATTGCCGGACAGTTAATGAAAGAGGCAGAAGCCTCCGGATGGCTGCCTGCGGCGCTCGACGAGTGTCGTATGACCCAGCAGCGTCGTCAGGAAGTCGTTGACCCGAAAGAGGCCTGGCGCGACATCAGCAACGCCTGGCAGCTGCGTACGCGTCAGCTGGCGTGCCTGCAGCTGCTGGCAGACTGGCGTTTGCGTAAAGCGCGCGAGCGCGATCTGGCCGTTAACTTTGTGGTTCGCGAAGAACATCTCTGGGCGGTGGCGCGCTATATGCCGGGCAGCCTGGGAGAGCTGGACAGCATTGGGCTTTCGGGCAGCGAGATCCGCTTCCACGGCAAAACCCTGCTGGCGTTGGTCGCAAAAGCGCAGGAGCTGCCGGAAGATGCGCTACCGGAACCGCTGCTGAACCTGATGGATATGCCGGGCTATCGCAAAGCGTTTAAGGAGATCAAAGCGCTGGTGCAGAACGTTGCAACGGAAAGCAAGCTAAGCGCTGAACTGCTCGCCTCACGTCGTCAGATTAACCAGCTGCTGAACTGGCACTGGAAGCTGAAGCCGCAGAATGGCGTACCGGAAATGATGGCGGGGTGGCGCGGGGAATTGATGGCCGATCGCCTGAATACGCTGCTGGAAGGGTATCCGCGATAAAAAATATGCCGGGCGATAGACCCGGCATATTCCCCCGGTGGCGCTGCGCTTACCGGGGCTACGAAATCACAAACCTACGGACGCGACTCTTCCGCTTCCGGGAGCGTCACGTTCAGCTCCAGAATCGAAATATCCCCGTCTTTTTGTTCCAGCTGCACCGTCACCATCTCCGGGTCAATCTGCACGTACTTACAGATCACTTCCAGGATGTCCTTACGCAGCTGTGGCAGGTAGTGAGGCTCGGCGTCGCTACGACGACGCTCCGCAACGATAATTTGCAGACGTTCTTTTGCGATGTTGGCGGTGTTCTTTTTCCGCGAGAGAAAAAAGTCCAGTAATGCCATAACTTATCCTCCGAACAGGCGTTTGAGGAAACCTTTCTTCTCTTCTTCAATGAAGCGGAAAGGACGTTCTTCTCCCAGCAGACGGTCAACGGTATCGGCGTAAGCTTTACCTGCATCTGCCAATGTATCAAGGATCACTGGCTCGCCCTGGTTAGAAGCGCGTAACACGGACTGATCTTCCGGGATAACGCCCACCAGCTTAATGCGCAGGATCTCCAGCACGTCTTCCATGCTCAGCATGTCACCTTTGTTCACGCGGCCCGGATTGTAGCGGGTGAGCAGCAGGTGTTCTTTAATCGGGTCTTCGCCATTTTCCGCACGACGGGATTTAGAGGCGAGGATCCCCAAAATGCGGTCTGAGTCACGCACGGATGAAACTTCAGGGTTAGTGGTGATGATCGCTTCATCAGCGAAGTACAGTGCCATCAGGGCACCGGTTTCGATGCCGGCAGGGGAGTCGCAGACAATGAAGTCGAAATCCATTTTTTTCAGCTCATCGAGCACCTTTTCCACTCCTTCACGGGTCAGGGCGTCTTTGTCACGCGTCTGAGAGGCCGGGAGAATGTAGAGGTTCTCGGTGCGCTTGTCTTTAATCATCGCCTGGTTCAGCGTGGCATCGCCCTGAATGACGTTCACGAAGTCATACACGACGCGACGCTCACATCCCATGATGAGGTCGAGGTTACGCAGACCGATATCGAAGTCGATAACGATGGTTTTCTTTCCCTTCTGGGCCAAACCAGTAGCGATGGCCGCGCTGGAGGTGGTCTTGCCAACGCCTCCTTTACCCGAAGTAACAACAATAATGCGTGCCATAGAAATTCCTTGTTAAAAAGGGATCAATTCAACGGTTGAACGGTCAACGCGTCGTCTGCCAGAAGCAGGCGAGCCGCTTTGCCATAAAATTCGGCTGGGATCTTGTCGCTCAGCCAATATTCACCTGCGATGGACACCAGTTCCGCCGTCAGGTGAGTACAAAATATTTGCGCGTCTCGATCGCCACTTGCACCCGCGAGCGCACGTCCACGCATCATACCGTATACGTGAATGTTGCCATCTGCAATCAGCTCAGCGCCAGCACTGACGTGGCTTGTAACAATCAGATCACAGTTTGGTGCATAAATGCGCTGACCGGAACGAACCGGCACATCAATCATTCGCGTTTTTGTGACGGTAGTAACGTTTTGCACCGCAGGAGGGGGCGTTTGCACGGCAACGGGTGCTGCACGCGAGGCTTTTTCTTTGCCCTCATTCAGAAGAGGCAGCCCCGCACGCTCAATTTCCGCTTTCAGCTCAGTATCTTTGCAGCCGCTGATGCCCACGATACGCAGTCCGGTCGAGGAGACGGCCTGCTGGAGAAGTTTCCAGTTAACCGGAGCCTCAAGACCGCTAACGTTGATAACAACAGGGGCGTGCTTCAGAAAGGCGGGAGCCTGGGCGATTTTGTCCTCTAACGCCTGACGAATAACCTCGGGTTTTGCATCATGCAAATGTACTACTGATAAGGTGAAGCTACTGCCTTTAAGCTCGATGGGCGTGTTTGACATCCTGGCCTTACTCAATTTGCTATTAACCGCAACCACTCGCTGCGATATTCCGAAGAGTATCAGGCATGTTATAGTCAGGAGTATATTGAGGCAAGCAACCACCCATTAATTCAGAGTAAAAACATGTTTTGTGTGATCTACAGAAGTACAAGCCGTGACCAGACCTATCTTTATGTCGAAAAGAAAGACGATTTTTCACGCGTGCCTGAAGAATTAATGAAGAACTTTGGCCGACCACAGCTGGCGATGCTGCTGCCGCTTGATGGTCGTAAGAAACTGATTAATGCCGATCTGGATAAAGTAAAAACGGCCTTAGCCGAGCAAGGCTATTATTTACAGCTTCCACCGCCACCCGAGAATTTATTAAAACAGCATCTTGAGGCGAACGGTAAAAAATAGTCTCAACTGTTTTTGGGCACAACACATCAACCGTTTAGGGGTCGACCATGTATCAACATCACAACTGGCAAGGTGCATTACTGGATTATCCCGTCAGCAAAGTCGTCTGCGTGGGCAGCAACTATGCAAAACATATTCAGGAGATGGGCAGCGCGACGCCAGAAGAGCCGGTTCTGTTCATTAAGCCTGAAACGGCGCTTTGCGATATCCGCCAGCCGCTGGCCCTGCCGCAGGAGCTCGGCTCGGTGCATCACGAAGTTGAACTCGCCGTGCTGATCGGCGCAACGCTGCGTCAGGCCTCCGAAGATCATGTTCAGAAAGCGATTGCCGGCTACGGCGTGGCGCTGGATCTGACGCTACGTGACGTGCAGGGCAAAATGAAGAAAGCCGGGCAGCCTTGGGAAAAAGCCAAAGGGTTTGATAATTCCTGCCCGATCTCGGCGTTTGTGCCGGTGAGCGAATTTACCGGCGATCCGCAGGACACCCCGCTCAGCCTGAAGGTTAACGGTGAAATCCGCCAGCAGGGGACCACGGCAGACATGATCCATAAGATTGTGCCGCTGATCGCCTACATGAGCCGCTTCTTTACCCTGAAGCCGGGCGATGTGATCCTGACCGGAACCCCAGAAGGTGTTGGCCCGCTGCTCAGCGGTGACGAGCTTGAGGTCGGTTTTAACGGCCTGTCGCTGAAAACCCGCGTGCTGTAACCTCCTCTTGCCGCCTGAAAAGGGCGGCAAAACTTGCATCGACGTGCCAGACTCGTTATAAGGTGCGCTTTCTTTTGACGTGTGGACATCCTGATGAACGACATCCCTTTCTGGCAAAGCAAAACTCTCGACGACATGACGGACGCGGAATGGGAATCCTTATGCGACGGCTGCGGTCAGTGCTGCCTGCACAAGCTGATGGATGAAGACACGGACGAAATCTACTTCACCAACGTTGCCTGCAAGCAGTTAAACATTAAAACCTGCCAGTGCCGTAACTATGAGCGCCGCTTCGAGTTTGAGCCGGATTGCATCAAGTTAACCCGGGATAATTTGCCCACCTTTGAATGGCTGCCGCATACCTGCGCGTATCGCCTGCTGGCGGAAGGGAAAGGTCTGCCTGACTGGCATCCGCTGTTAACCGGTTCAAAAGCGGCGATGCACGGTGAGCGCATTTCAGTGCGCCACATCGCGGTGAAAGAGTCCGAGGTGCGTGACTGGGAAGACCACATCATGAACCACCCGACCCGTTGACAATAAAAAACCCGCCGAGGCGGGTTTTTTATTGTGTTTGTGCGGCCTGATGCCCTCACCCCAACCCTCTCCCACGGGAGAGGGCGCAAACACTAAAAACGGCAACCGAGGTTGCCGTTTTGCTTTTACCTTCCGAACAAATCGCGTTTCTTCGGTTTGAACGGCTGGGCAATCAGCACCAGCAGCGCCACGACGAAGTAGGCGGCAAAAATACCCACCAGCCACTGCGGCATCTCCAGCGTCAGGAATTCCCACTGACGAACGGAGCAGTCACCGGATGCGACAAACACCTGCGGCAGCCATTTGTCCAGCGGCAGCCAGCTCGGGAAGCGGGCGGCAAAATCACAGGTCATAAACGGTGACGGATGCAATTGCATCATGGTGTGCTGCCAGGAGAGTTCAATTCCTTTCCAGGCGCTGTATATCCAGATGGCAATACCGGCATAGCGAAGCGGCGATTTTGGGGCAATCGCGCCCACCAGGCCCGCACCCATAATGCCGAACAGTGCGCAGCGTTCATAAATACAAAGCACGCAAGGTTTGAGTCCCATTACATGCTGGAACCACAGCGCGACCATTTCCAGCGCAAAGGCGGTCAGGGCCATTAACAACCACGCTCCGCGACCGCGGGAGCACTGGTTTAAAAATCTCAACATAATCATTTCCCTGGAACATGCTTAGAAATCGCAGTGTAAACGAATTCGTTTTTCGCGCCACCTGTACCTGGCGAAATAAAACGTAATTGGATGTTTATCGTGCGAAAAGGCAAACGGGCAGCGAACTGCCCGAGATGCAGTGTTTATTGCGCCGCAAGTATACCCGCTTGTATCAACCATTGCGTACAGGGAATGAGGGTAATTTTGACGCAAAGCAATCCCACGATCGTGAGCACCAGCGTATAGGGCAGCGCCATCCACACCATCCTGCCATAAGAAAGTCGTATGAGCGGCGCGAGGGCGGAGGTCAGGAGGAACAGGAAGGCGGCCTGGCCGTTTGGCGTCGCCACCGATGGCAGGTTGGTGCCGGTATTGATCGCCACGGCCAGCAGCTCAAACTGTCCGGCGCTGATAACGCTTTGCTCCATAGCCGCTTTGGCCTCGTTGATATAGACCGTCCCGACGAAGACGTTATCTGAGATCGACGAGAGCAGGCCGTTGAACAGGTAAAACAGCGACAGCTGAGCATCCGGCGATGCCTTTAAGACAAAGGCAATAATCGGCGCGAACAGATGCTGGTCGATTATCACCGCCACGACGGCAAAGAACACCGCCAGCAGGGCGGTAAATGGCAGGGCTTCGGTAAACGCCTTACCGATGGCATGCTCGTCCGTCACGCCGGTAAAGGTGGTGGCGAGAATAATGACCGACAGGCCAATCAGCCCCACTTCGGCAAGATGGAACGCCAGCGCGGCGATCAGCCAGACGCCGATGATGCCCTGCGCAATCAGACGCAGCGTCTCCTGGCGCGTCCGCTGGCGTCGGCTCTGCAGATCGAATTTATGCAGCTCCTGACGTACCGGCTCCGGGAGCTGGGCCCCATAGCCAAAGAGGCGAAACTTCTCCACCAGCAGACAGGTCGCCAGCCCGCAGAAAAGCACCGGTACGCTCACCGGCGCCATTCTCAGGAAGAACTCACCGAAGTGCCAGCCCGCCGCTTTGGCAATGATCAGGTTTTGCGGTTCGCCCACCATGGTCATCACGCCGCCCAGCGCGGTACCGACGCCAGCATGCATCATCAGGCTGCGCAGGAAGGCGCGAAACTGTTCCAGTACCTCACGATTATGCGCATCGACGTGGCTGTCATCCTGCAAATCCTCGCCCGGACGAGAGGAGGCCACGCGGTGATAAATACCGTAAAACCCCACCGCTACGCTTATCACCACCGCGACGACCGTCAGCGCATCCAGGAAGGCCGACAGGAAGGCGGCCGCAAGGCAAAACGCCAGCGAGAGCAACATTTTCGACGGAATGCTGAGCAGCAGGCGCGTGAAGATAAACAGCAGCAGCTGTTTCATAAAGTAGATGCCCGCCACCATAAACATCAGCAGCAGAAGCACTTCGAGATTGGATGCCAGCTCGGCTTTGACGTGCTCGGCGCGGGTCATGCCGATGACGACGGCCTCAAACGCCAGCAGTCCGCCCGGCAGCAGGGGATAGCATTTCAGCGCCATGGCCAGGGTGAAGATAAACTCCGCCACCAGCAGCCACCCGGCAATGAACGGGTTTACGCTAAAGAGGAGAGGGTTAACGACCAGGAACACCAGAAGTATAAGTTTGTACCAGTCCGGAGACTGGCCTAAAAAGTTGCGCCACAGTGCGCGCCCAAAAGAAATTTCCACGACAGACGTCCATCCCCGTCAAGTAAGACAAAACATCAGTATACGCAAAAATCGCGGCCTGGAGGCGGATAAGGCTGCATTGTAAATTTCATAAAAATGAAACGGCGATCCCTCTTTTCTCTCTTTGCCGTGCTACCTGCCACTGGCTGCCTCTGGTATGATGAGTCCAATTTGCTAAAGCTGTGTAATGGAAATCTCACTATGGTCATTAAGGCGCAGAGCCCGGCGGGTTTCGCGGAAGAGTACATCATTGAAAGCATCTGGAATAATCGTTTCCCTGCGGGGTCCATTCTTCCGGCTGAACGCGAACTCTCTGAACTGATTGGCGTCACTCGCACCACGCTGCGTGAAGTGCTCCAGCGGCTGGCGCGCGATGGCTGGTTGACTATCCAGCACGGCAAGCCGACGAAAGTAAACAACTTCTGGGAAACGTCCGGGCTGAACATTCTTGAAACGCTGGCGCGTCTCGACCATGAAAGCGTGCCGCAGCTCATTGATAATCTTCTCTCCGTTCGCACCAACATCGCGACGATCTTTATTCGTACCGCTTTCCGTCAGCATCCGGAAGACGCCCTTGCGGTGCTGGCCACAGCGAACGAGGTGGAAGATCACGCCGATGCTTTTGCCACCCTCGATTACAACGTGTTTCGCGGCCTGGCGTTTGCCTCCGGCAACCCGGTGTATGGCCTGATCCTCAACGGTATGAAAGGGCTTTATACCCGCATCGGCCGCCACTACTTTGCCAATCCGGAAGCGCGTAGCCTTGCGCTGGGCTTCTACCATAAGCTGAGCAAGCTCTGTACTGAAGGCCTGCACGATCAGGTTTATGAGACGGTGCGCCGCTACGGTCATGATTCCGGTGAAATCTGGCACCGCATGCAGAAAACGCTGCCGGGCGATTTGGCGATTCAGAGCCGCTGAAATAAAAAACCTCTCGTATGAGAGGTTTTTTTTCGTCGGGTGGCGGCTACGCCTTACCCGACCTGCGGGTCTTGTAGGCCCGGTAAGCGTAGCGCCACCGGGCAAAAAAGGCTGCACTACAGCGTATTCAACCGCGCCGGGCAGCGTTCCAGCAGCTCGACGCTCCCGTCTTCATTCTGCTGCTCCAGCTGCACGTCAAAGCCCCACAGGCGATGCACATGCTTCAGCACCTCTTTGCGCCCTTTATCCAGCGGCGCGCGATTGTGCGGGATATAGCGCAGCGTCAGGGAGCGGTCACCGCGCAAATCGACGTTCCACACCTGAATATTCGGCTCAAGGTTGCTCAGGTTGTACTGGGAAGAGAGGCGAGAGCGGATCTCACGGTAACCCTCCTCGTTGTGGATTGCGGAGATCTCCAGATAGTTGTTGCGGTCGTCGTCCAGCACGGTGAAGAAGCGGAAGTCACGCATGATCTTCGGCGACATAAACTGGCTGATGAAGCTCTCATCCTTGAAGTCGCGCATCGCAAAGTGCAGCGTTTCCAGCCAGTCAGAGCCGGCGATATCCGGGAACCAGTACTTGTCTTCTTCCGTTGGCGACTGGCAGATACGCTTAATGTCCTGGAACATGGCAAAGCCAAGCGCATACGGGTTAATGCCGCTGTACCACGGGCTGTTGTAAGGCGGCTGGAACACCACGTTGGTATGGCTGTGGAGGAATTCCATCATGAACCGCTCGGTAACTTTACCCTCGTCGTACAGATGGTTGAGGATGGTGTAGTGCCAGAATGTCGCCCAGCCTTCGTTCATCACCTGCGTCTGCTTTTGCGGATAGAAATACTGGCTCACCTTGCGCACGATGCGCAGGATCTCACGCTGCCACGGCTCCAGCAGCGGGGCGTTCTTCTCCATAAAATAGAGCAGGTTTTCCTGCGGCTCGGACGGATAACGACGCGCTTCGGCGACCGCTTTTTCTTCCTCACGCTTCGGCAGGGTGCGCCACAGCATGTTCACCTGGCTCTGCAGATACTCTTCGCGGCTTTTCTGCCGCGCTTTCTCCTCCTGCAGGGAGATTTTCTGCGGACGTTTGTAGCGGTCCACGCCGTAGTTCATCAGCGCGTGGCAGGAGTCGAGCAGTTTTTCCACTTCGTCCACGCCGTAGCGCTCTTCGCAGTCGGTAATATATTTACGGGCGAAGATCAGGTAATCGACGATGGAGCTGGCATCCGTCCAGCTGCGGAACAGGTAGTTATTCTTGAAAAAGGAGTTGTGCCCGTAGCAGGCGTGCGCCATCACCAGCGCCTGCATGGTAATGGTGTTCTCTTCCATTAAATAGGCGATACACGGATTGGAGTTAATGACAATCTCATACGCCAGCCCCTGCTGGCCGTGCTTATACAGCCGCTCTGTTTCAATAAATTTTTTACCAAACGACCAGTGCGGATAGTTAATCGGCATCCCGACGCTGGAGTAGGCGTCCATCATCTGTTCGGACGTAATGACTTCAATCTGATGGGGATAGGTATCCAGACGATACAGTTTTGCGACCCGGTCGATTTCGGCGAGGTAAACATCCAGCAGCTCGAAGGTCCAGTCGGGTCCATCGCTCAGACGTGTGTTGTCCTTGTTCAGGGAATCAATAGTAGCCATTAGCGCGCCCTCGTTGTGGGTGCTCTCTCTGTCTGGAGAGCCTCCTTTCAAGCATAGATCAACGTGTTAAAAAGCGTGCTGGGGCAGAAATTTTTTCTTTGCGATTTCGCGTTTTTGATACGGCAAAAAAACGGTATGTCTCAGCATATTATGCTGGTTAAAAATAACGCGCAGCAGGAGATCCCAAATTAGCACTATCCCCTGATGCTGGGGGATGTGTGAGGTAAGTCACCATAAAAAAGTCATATGTTGAATAATATTTTCAACTAGGTTATCAATCTGTAATTAGAAGATTGTTCTTTTGCACATAATGGAGTGGCTATGCGTGTTGTCATACTGGGAAGTGGTGTCGTTGGGGTAACCAGCGCCTGGTATTTAAGTCAGGCGGGACATGACGTAACCGTTATCGATCGTGAATCCGGTCCGGCGCTCGAAACCAGCGCGGCGAACGCCGGGCAAATCTCTCCCGGCTATGCCGCTCCGTGGGCTGCGCCGGGCGTTCCGCTGAAAGCGATTAAATGGATGTTCCAGCGCCATGCGCCGCTGGCCATCAGCCTTGACGGCACGCAGTTCCAGCTGAAGTGGATGTGGCAGATGCTGCGCAACTGCGACACCCGCCACTACATGGAGAACAAAGGGCGCATGGTGCGCCTGGCGGAATACAGCCGCGACTGCCTGAAAGCGCTGCGCGCGTCGACGGGGATTGAGTACGAAGGCCGTCAGGGCGGAACGCTGCAGCTGTTCCGCACGGCGCAGCAGTACGAAAATGCCACCCGCGATATCGCCGTGCTGGAAGATGCTGGCGTACCGTACCAGCTGCTGGAAGCCAGCCAGCTTGGTCAGGTTGAACCGGCGCTGGCGGAAGTGGCGCATAAGCTGACAGGCGGCCTGCGCCTGCCGAACGACGAAACCGGCGACTGCCAGCTCTTTACGCAGCGTCTGGCGCAGATGTGCGAGCAGGCGGGGGTGAAGTTCCGCTTTAACACCTCTGTCGACAAGCTGCTGTCGGAAGGGGAAAAAATTTACGGCGTGAAGTGCGGCGACGAGGTGATCAAAGCCGATGCCTACGTGATGGCGTTTGGTTCGTACTCCACCGCCATGCTGAAAGGTATTCTCGACATTCCGGTCTACCCGCTCAAGGGCTACTCGCTGACCATTCCGGTGAAAGAAGAGAGCGGTGCTCCGGTATCGACCATTCTGGATGAAACCTACAAAATCGCCATTACCCGCTTCGATAACCGCATCCGCGTAGGCGGCATGGCGGAGATTGTCGGCTTCAACACCGAGCTGCTGCAGCCGCGTCGTGAAACGCTGGAGATGGTTGTGGGCGATCTCTTCCCGCGCGGTGGCTTTGTGGAGCAGGCGACGTTCTGGACCGGCCTGCGTCCGATGACCCCGGACGGCACGCCGATCGTGGGCCGCACGCCGTTTAAAAACCTGTGGACCAATACCGGCCACGGCACGCTTGGCTGGACGATGGCCTGCGGATCGGGCCAATTGCTGAGCGACCTGATTTCCGGGCGCACGCCGGCAATTCCGTTTGACGATTTAAGCGCTGCACGCTATCAATCGGGGTTTACGCCTTCGCGTCCACAGCATCTGCACGGCGCGCATAACTAAGGAGCTGTCATGTCCCGTCCTGTTCTGGCCCAGCTGAACCTACAGGCCCTGAAAGATAACCTGCAGATTGTTCGTCGGGCGGCACCTGGTTCGCGCGTCTGGTCGGTGGTGAAAGCGAATGCCTACGGCCACGGTATCGATCGTATCTGGAGCGCCCTGAGCGCCACCGATGGTTTTGCCTTACTCAATCTGGAAGAGGCCATTCTGCTGCGCGAGCGCGGCTGGAAAGGGCCTATTCTGCTGCTGGAAGGGTTTTTCCACGCCGACGATCTGCCGCTGCTGGATAAGTACCGTCTGACTACCAGCGTGCACAGCAACTGGCAGATTAAGGCGATTCAGGATGCGAAGCTCCATGCTCCGCTGGATATCTATCTTAAGGTGAACAGCGGCATGAACCGCCTGGGCTTCCAGCCTGAGCGGGTGCATACGGTCTGGCAGCAGTTGCGCGCGCTGAAGAACGTAGGTGAAATGACGCTGATGGCGCATTTTGCCGACGCGGAAAGACCGGACGGCATTGCCGATGCCATGGTCCGCATTGAGCAGGCGGCAGAAGGGCTGGACTGCCAGCGCTCGCTGTCGAACTCGGCGGCCACGCTGTGGCATCCCGAGGCGCACTATAACTGGGTGCGTCCGGGGATCGTTCTGTACGGTGCGTCTCCCTCAGGCCAGTGGCAGGATATCGCCAACAGCGGCCTGAAGCCGGTCATGACTCTACGCAGCGAAATCATTGGTGTGCAAACCCTGAAGGCCGGCGACACGGTGGGCTACGGCAGCCGCTACCGGGCAAAGGGCGAGCAGCGGATTGGCATCGTGGCGGGCGGCTATGCCGACGGCTACCCGCGCATCGCGCCGACCGGTACGCCTGTGTGGGTCGATGGGGTTCGCACGGGAACGGTGGGCACCGTATCAATGGATATGCTGGCCGTTGACCTGACGCCATGCCCGCAGGCGGGCATCGGTTCACCGGTCGAGCTGTGGGGTAACGAAATTAAGATTGATGACGTTGCTGCCGCGGCGGGCACGGTGGGGTACGAATTGATGTGCGCCCTGGCACCGAGAGTGCCGGTTGTGACGGTGTAACGAATGTTTGTGTCGGGTGGCGCTAACGCTTACCCGACCTACGTTCGAGGGTTTTGTAGGCCGGGTAAGGCGAAGCCGCCACCCGGCAAAAAAACCGCTACTCCGCTTCCTCTTCCATCGGCCTCAAACCGACTTTCCGCACCGCGTTATCTTCTTTTTCGGCAACCGTCCAGATCATCCCGGCAAACTCCACCTGGTCTCCCACGACCGGGGCAGCGCCAAGCCGCTGCTGGATGATTTCGCCCAGCGTTTGCTGGTTATCTCCGTCTTCAGCACCTTCATCCAGGCCGTAGATCAGCGCGACATCGGCAAACCTGGCGCTGGCTTCCAGAATAAAATCGCCGAAGAAACGCTGATCCAGCGCCACCGGAGGCGACTGGCTGAACAGTTTGCCCAGCGCGGGCAGGTCGCGCTCGCGGCCAATCACGCAGAGAATATCCCCTTCGCGCAGGCGGGTGCTGCCGGTGGGGTGCAGCAGAACGTTGTCGCGGAACAGAGCGGCAATGCGCGTTTCGGCCGGCATGTGCAAATCGCGCAGTGAAGCCCCCACGCACCATTTGTCGGCGCTCAGCTGATAGACGAACTGTTCCCACGGGTTCTCCGGATGAATGTCGAGCCCCACGCGGGAGACCGGCCAGCCCACGGGAGGGACCACCACTTTGGCTTTTTTAGCCGCCCACCCGAGCGAGGTTCCCTGGAACAGCAGCGAAATCAGCACCACGAAGAACGCCACGTTAAAGAACAGCCGCGCGTTATCCAGACCGGCCATCATCGGGAACACCGCAAGGATAATCGGCACCGCGCCGCGCAGGCCCACCCAGCTGATGAAGATCCGCTCGCGCAGGTTGAAGCCACGAAACGGCAGCAGGCCTGCAAATACCGACAGCGGACGGGCAAAGAAGATCATCCATGCAGAGAGCAGCAGCGCCGGAACGGCGATCGGCAGCAGGTCCGATGGCGTAACCAGAAGACCCAGCACCAGAAACATGCCGATCTGCGCCAGCCAGGCCAGACCGTCGAAGTTCTGCAAAATGGCATGCCGGTTACGAATAGGGCGGTTGCCCATCAGGAACCCGCAGAGGTAGACGGCGAGAATGCCGCTGCCGTCCACTGCGGTAGTGACGGCAAAAATGAGAATGCCGCCGCTCAGCGCCAGCAGCGGGTAAAGCCCCAGAGGAAGCGATATACGGTTGATCGTCTGCTGGAGCAGATATCCCCCTGTCAGGCCGATGACAATCCCCAGGCCAAACTGCTGCAGAATATGTAACGCAAACGTCCAGCTCAGCCCGCTTTCGTGCTGCTGGATCATCTCGATAAGCGTGATTGTGAGAAACACCGCCATCGGATCGTTACTGCCGGATTCAATCTCAAGCGTGGAGCCCACGCGTTCGTTAAGCCCTTTTCCGCCAAGCAGGGAAAATACTGCTGCCGCATCGGTTGAGCCAACAATCGCGCCAATCAGCAAACCTTCCATGATATTGAGATGGAAAAGCCACGCGGCCATCATTCCGGTGAGGCCGGAGGTAATCAGCACGCCGACTGTGGCGAGCGACAGCGCGGGCCCCAGGGCCACACGGAAGGAGCTCGCCTGGGTGCGCATCCCGCCGTCCAGTAGGATCACCGCCAGCGCGAGGTTACTCACCATGTAGGCGAAAGGGTAGTTATCGAAAGGGATACCGCCAATGCCATCAATGCCGGCCAGCATGCCGATGGCGAGGAAAATGACAAGAATAGGTATGCCGAGACGCGATGAAAATGAACTTAATAAAATACTGCTGGTTACAAGGACCGAACCCAAAATGAAAAGGCTGATTATCGCTGCGGCATCCAATGTTCTCTTACTCCCACCTCAATGTTAACGCTGTTACTAAAACCCTAACATATTAACGACGGCAACAGCGTTTTATTAAGGGGGTATAACGGCTTTTTTATGCCTTTATGACAGGATGGCCGCTGATGGTCAGCCGACTGCCGGAATCATTGTGGATCAGCGAGGCGTGTGCCCCCAGTGCCAGGGTCACGGTGCGCTGCTCATGGCCGAAATCCAGACCGGTGATGACCGGAATATCCAGCCGCGAGCGAATGAACTCAACCATGCTCTCCAGGGAGTAACCCGCGTCATAGTCATTCGGCGCAGAACCGCTGAAGCTGCCCAGCACAATCGCGGACTGGCGTTCAAGAATACCGGCATGATAGAGCTGCAACAGCATGCGTTCGACGCGGAACGGATGTTCGTTGATATCTTCCAGCACCAGAATGCCGTCCTCGATGTGCGGCATCCACGGCGTGCCGATAAGTGAAACCAGCATCGCCAGGTTGCCGCCCCAGAGCTGACCTTCGCATTCCCAGTGCGGCCCATTGCCTTGCCACTCCACGCTGTAGGTGGAATTGCGCAGCGCGCGCCAGAAGTGTTCCATGGTAAACGCATTCAGCTCCGGGGCGCCGAAGTTACCGGCCAGCATCGGGCCGCTGAAGGTGGTAACGTTATGTAGCGCCAGCAGCCCGAGTTGGATGACGGTGAAATCGCTGTGGCCGCATATAAGTAGCGGATCCTGCTGCTGGCGCTGCGCCAGACCCTGCCAGTCAATGCTCTCCAGCAGCCGGCTCGCGCCATATCCGCCGCGCACCGCCAGCACAATCCGGTTTTCACCCTTCAGGTTCACCAGGCTGTTGATATCATTCAGCCGCTGCGCTTCTGTACCGGCAAAACGCTGCTGGCGGCGGGGGATAATCGTCTGATTTTCTACCTGATGACCCGATTCCAGCAAACGCTGAACGCCCCGCTGCGCCGCGTCCTGGTTAATGCAGTAGCCCGACGGCGCGATGAGATGAAACTGAGACATGGCAATTCCTTGCTGAATGAGAAACTAATTGTCTATATCATGCCGCGTATACGACGCCTGCTTCAAGAGGCGGCGCACCGCGATGACCGGCTATAAGGATAGATGACGTGAAATTGAGATGGTTTGCTTTTTTGATTGTGTTGCTTGCTGGCTGTAGTTCAAAACATGATTATCAAAACCCACCCTGGAACCCGGAAGTGCCGGTGAAACGGGCCATGCAGTGGATGCCGATCAGTGAACAAGCCGGGAAGGCCTGGGGCGTCAGTCCGCGTCTTATCACGGCGATCATTGCGGTGGAGTCCGGCGGTAACCCCACGCTTGTCAGCAAATCCAACGCGGTGGGGCTGATGCAGCTTAAAGCGTCAACGGCGGGGAAAGAAGTTTACCGCTATATGGGCTGGAGCGGTCAGCCGTCAACCAGCGAGCTGAAGAACCCGGAACGTAACATTTCAATGGGCACGGCCTATCTGAGCATCATGGAGCACGGCGTGCTGAAGGGTATTAAGGATCCGGAGGTGATGCAGTACGCGCTGGTGGTCTCTTACGTTAACGGTGCCGGCGCGTTGCTCAGAACCTTCTCCTCTGACCGCAAAGAGGCGATAGAAGAGATTAACGGCATGGACAAAGACGAATTCTTTGAGCATGTGGCGAAAAATCACCCGGCACCACAGGCGCCTCGTTATATCTGGAAAGTACAGAAAGCGATGGATGCCATGTAATGCCGCAGACGGGCGGCGGTCACGCTGCCCGATTTTCTTACAGAACTTTATTTGCGCGTTCCCGCGCCTCCCGCTCCAGCGAATAAATGATGCGCTGAAGCTCACGCTCTGCACCGGGCCCGACGTTCAGGAAGCGGAAGCTCAGACGCGGGGTGGTGATGGTTTCATTTTTGCTGTCCACAACGGTACGGTCGCTGATGGCAATCAGCTGTGCATCGAAATAAAAGCGACCCCAGCCCCCCATATCCAGTTCAATTTGCGTAAACCGCATGCCTTCTACCAGTCCGTCGGGTTTCGGCGTATCCATCAGCGCACCCATGCCGCCCAGTGACAGATCGAAGAGGCGGAAGCGGATCTCTTTTTTATCCGGCATTTTGGCCTTACAAAAATAGGCGGGGTGAAGCGGAGCGCTAATGCGGAAATATTCACGACGCTGAACAAACCAGAGATTGGTGGGAAGTGGGGTAGCAAAAGCAGGGAGTCCCTGGTACTCGCTCAGTTCCAGTCGCGACAGGACAAACTCCACTTTGGCGCCCTGCGTTTCGGCCATCACCGCGATATTCTCCGCCTTCAGCGCCGCGCGGTTTTCATACTCCTGACTGCCTAAATCAATCACCAGCCGCTCCTGTGAGGCGTCAAGGATCTTGCTGATGAACTGATTATTCGACCAGCTGATGCGCAGCGGCACTTCACCTTTTTGCAGGTCGCGTAATACCCCTAATACAGCCAGCGGATTTTGCTTGAGGAACTGCTCACTGTAATGACTCACGCCGGATGGCTCCTTGATTGATGACAGACTGTCTTAGCGTTATCGGCAATCTGCAATGAAACTTAATACAAACCGGTGAGTTTTTTTTGCCTGTTTACGTAAAGATAAGTCGGTGAGATGAAAATGGTTTTCCGGCGATGACCTATACTTAAGTTAGCTGTGCAGAAGGTTTTCTGCGCACGCGTTAAACCTGCAAGAGGGCATCGCTATGGGTATCATCGCCTGGATTATCTTTGGTCTTATTGCTGGCGCTATCGCGAAATTGATCATGCCGGGAAACGATGGCGGCGGCTTTATTTTGACCTGTGTACTCGGGGTCGTTGGTGCGGTTGTGGGCGGCTGGCTGGCGACGATGTTTGGCTTCGGAGGCAACATAAGTGGTTTCGACCTGCACAGTTTTCTGGTCGCTGTCGTGGGCGCCATTGTGGTGCTGGGCATATTCAGGTTACTGCGACGAGCATAACATGACGTAAACGGCTCTCTGCGGAGGGCCGTTTTTTTGCCTGCGTATTGATTTGTTAATCTAAATGATAATAATTGTCGTTCCGTATCGCATCTAACAACAAGACGACATTATGACTCCTTCACGTTTTACGCTATGCGCCCTGGCAGGCGCCGTCTCGCTCGCACTGCACGTTCCGGCATTCGCCGAAGAATCCACTATCGTCGTCACCGGCGCAGAGCAGGGCAGCGCGCTGCCGGCCTGGACGAACAGCGCCACGAAATCGGCCGTTGCTGAAAGTAAAACGCCGCAGGTCATCACGACCCTCTCTGCGCCGGAAATTGACAAGCGCCATGCGAATTCCGTGAATGAAATCCTGCGCTATGCGCCAGGGGTCTCAACCGAGGTGCGGGGGAATACCTCCTACATGAGCGAATATAAAATTCGTGGCTTTACCGTCGACCAGGAGTTCTACAACGGGCTGCAGCTGCCCTATAACGTCACCGGCAATACCAAAGCCCGCATCGATCCGCTGTTGATTGACAGCGTTGATATCCTGAAAGGCCCCTCATCGGTTCTCTACGGCGGCGGCTCGCCGGGCGGGCTGGTGAATATCCAGAGTAAAAAGCCACAGCGAGAAGCGCGAACCGAATTCGGATTTAACACCGGCAACCGCAATCTGAAAGAGGGGTATCTCGACTCAACCGGGCAGATCGCCGACAGCGACTGGAACTACCGTCTGCTGGGTAAAGCGACGGAAAATGACGATCAGCCGCACACCACCCGGTATGAAAACTACCTGGTTGCCCCGTCCGTCACCTGGCAACCCGACAGCAAAACCCGCCTGACTCTGGATGCGCTGGCGCAGAACTCCCCGAGCCTGACGCCGTCGAACCCGCTGCCGCTCGCCTACCTGCGCTCGAAATACGCGGGCAAGCGCGACTATGCCGGTGATGAGTGGAACGGATTTAAGCAGCGCCAGTGGATGCTGGGCTACAGCTTTGAACATGCGTTCGACAGCGGCTGGGGCTTTAACCAGAAGGCGCGCTATTTCGACGTCGATACGCATCAGCGCAGCGTCTATGCGACGGGCACGGGAAGCGAGGTCTATCAGCTTAACCGCTTTGCCTACACCACCGATGAAGATCTGCAGAGCTTCAATATCGATAACCAGGTGACTAAAACCGTGGCGCTGGGCGACTGGAAACACCATCTGCTGGCCGGGTTTGACTACCAGAAGCTGAACTCCCATTTCCACTACCGTTACGCGTCGACCACGCCGGGCATGGATATGCGTCATCCTGACTATTCGCAAATCAGTGAAAGCGCATTAGGGCTGTATACCGCCCAGAAAAACCGTCTGAGCTATCAGCAGAACGGCTACTACCTGCAGGATCAGGTGGAGTGGGGGGGCTTAAATCTGCTGGGTAGCCTGCGCTACGACGATTATCGCTCCGTGACCACCAATTATCTGCAAAACGGTGATAAGGACTGGGTCTCTCAGGATCGCGTCACCAAACGCCTGGGCGCGCTTTACGCCTTTGATAATGGTCTGTCACCGTTTATCAGCTATTCCGAAGGCTTTGCGCCGGTGTCGCCGAAGGGAACGCTTGCGGCGAAAGACGTCAAGCCGACCACCAGCAAGCAGGTGGAGGGCGGCGTGAAATATCTGCTGGCCGACTACGCCACCACCTTTACCGCTTCGGTGTTCAACATCCGTCAGAAAAATGTCGTCACCTCCGATCCGGGCTTCCTGAACTATCGTCAGACCGGGGAGGTGGAATCCAAAGGGGCTGAGCTGTCTGCCATCAGCCGCCCGACGGACAACCTGACGCTGATTGCTAACTATGCCTACACCCACGCGATCAACACGGAAGATGATAAGTACAAAGGGAAACGTCCAACGCAGGTGCCGGAGAATGCCTTCAATCTCTGGGGGGATTACACCTTTGAGAACACGCCGCTGAAAGGGCTGATGCTGGGGGCGGGGGCGCGCTATACCGGCCCGATGGAAATCTCACCGGCTAACGATGCGGGTAAGCTGGGCGGTACCACCCAGTACGATCTGGCGGCATCCTATCGGATGGGCGAAATCCTGCCTTCGCTGGCAGGGCTGACGCTTAAGGCCAGCGCGCAGAACATCACCAACAAAGAGACGCTGACCTGCTACGATGCGACCAACTGCTGGATTGGGCGCGACAGAACGTATCAGTTAGGGGCGAGTTACAGTTTCTAAGCAAAGCCCTGTGAGTTTAAAAAGTAGGCCGGGTAAGGCGTAGCCGCCACCCGGCAATACTCACTTACTGCGCCGTCGCCTTCACCGGCGCCACCTCATCATTCGCGGCAGGCCGATTCTCCGGCACGCTGTCGCACGGTTTCTCTTTCGGGCAGACCCGATCCAGCATCTTCAGCGTCACGCCGTTGCTCCAGCCGAAGCCGTCCTGCAGCGGATACTCGCCGCCGCCGCCGCCCGTACCGGTTGTCGACACGTCGTATTTCTCGACCAGTTTCTTTTCCCGGTCATAAGTATGCTGAACGTTTTTCAGGAAGCGCCAGGTCACATCCATCGAGACCTTCTCTTGCCCGTAATTCTGCAACCCTTCCGCCGCCACCCATTGCAGCGGGGCCCAGCCGTTTGGCGCATCCCACTGCTGACCGCTGTTGACGGTGGTGGTCGCTATTCCGCCCGGCTGTAGCAGACGTGAGGAGGTTGCCGCAGCGACTTTATCGGCACGATCCTGCGCCGCCGCCTTCACGTAAAGCGGGAACAGGGCTGCCGCCGTGAGCTGATTGCGTACCTTCTTGCTCTTCAGATCGTAATCCGCGTACCAGCCCTCTTTATCATTCCACAGGTGGCTCTCGATGGCTTTCTGACGCGCGGTGGCCAGCGCCTCGTATTTGCTTGCGCTGGCGGCGTCGCCACTCTCCTGGGCTGCCCGCGCCAGCAGTTTTTCCATTTTGAACATCAGGGCATTCAGGTCCACGGGGACAATGCTGGTGGTCCGGATGGTGCCGAGTTTTTGCGGATCGTCCATCCAGCGGGAGCTAAAGTCCCATCCCGAGGCCGCGGCGGAACGCAAATCACGGTAGATTTCGGTTGCCGGTCGGTTAGGGTTACTTTTGGCAGTATTTACATCGTCAAGCCAGGACTCCGGGCGCGGAGTGTCGCGGTCATCCCAGTAGCGGTTGAGGACAGCGCCGTCATCCAGCTTCACCACGCGCTTGTTGGCCTGACCCGGCTGAAGGGCGTCGACGCCGTCCATCCAGTAGGCATACTCTTTTTCCATCTGCGGACGATACTTCTTCAGCGCATCACTGTCGTGCGTTGCCAGCAGTTCCACCATCAGCGAGAAGAACGGCGGCTGGGATCGGCTCAGGTAATAGCTGCGGTTGCCGTTGGGAATGTGGCCGAAGGTGTCAATTTCATAGGCAAAGTTATCCACCATGTCGCTGATTTTGTCCCAATGATCGCTCTCTGCCAGGCCCAGCATGGTGAAATAGCTGTCCCAGTAGTAGACCTCGCGGAAACGTCCGCCGGGCACAACGTAAGGTTTGGGTAACGGCAGCAGGGAATCCCATTTGTTGCTGGCTTTATCCGTGGTGCGCGTCAGTACGGGCCAGAGATCGTCAATATGCTCACGTAGACTTTGTCCAGCAGGCGGAACATATTTTTCCCCTTCCGCAGGGAGCGTAAAGTTCATCTCGACAAAGTGGCGTAAGTCAAAGCTGGACTGCGTGTGCTGCATCCTATAGTCCGCCAGAATCATCAGCGGGTCGGTTTTGGGGACGGCATCCGCAAAGGTTTTCTGATCGGGAAACAGTTTGGCGCTCTGCACATCATTAAACAGCGGGCCCAGCAAAATATCGGGTGAGGCTGTCTGGGCTGCGGGGCTATCGTCGGCATAACCGAATGTCGTTACGCCGAGCAGCGCGCCGCCTAACGCAAGGGTCAAGAACGCGGGGCGTAGTGTACGAGGTCTTATCATCAGTTCGTCTCCTGTCTTCACTAAACAGCGTGACCGCTGTTGTCAATCACCTGAAAACCTTAGACGAATATTGCCCGCTTCGCGTTAAATATTGCTGGCCAGTCAGACCTCTTCCGGCGTCTGGCTGGCTTCCCGCAGCGTGCCCGGCGCATGTCCAATAATGCGCTTAAATGCCCGGCTAAATGCCGCCAGAGAGCCGTACCCCAGCCGCAGCGCAACGGTTTCTATCGGCTGATTTTCATGGCGAATGTACTGGATGGCCAGGCGCATCCTCAGCTCGCTGAGATATTTTGCCGGAGTGGTTCCCGTCGCGGCCAGAAACCGTTCGGCGAACACGGAGCGGGACGTGCCCGCTTCTTTTGCCAGATCCGCGACGCTCCAGTTCAGGCCCGGCTGCTGGTGCATGGCGTAAATGGCCCGGCTCAGGCGCGGGTCGCGCAAAACCTGCACCCAGCCGGTGGCTTTACCACAGCCGCCTTCAACCCAGCCGCGCACAATTAAGGCCGCTACCACGTCGGCCAGTCGCGCAAGGATCCCGGCAAACCCGGCCTGACGCGCCACGGACTCCCGCTCCATCGCCGCCAGCAGCGGGTGGATCTCCGGCCAGGTGGACATTAACCGGCTGACCATCATCACTTCCGGCATTGCCTTGATCAGCGGCTGCATTCCGCCCAGCTCAAAATCCATGCACCCGCTAAAGATGAGGGTGTTCTCGCTCTCCGGGCAGGGCTCGCAGGTGATGGCGCAGACCGAGCTGCAGATAGGCTCGCTCGGAAAGGCGTTGACAGGGGTAAGAGGAGCCTGCTCGTCAGAGAGCAGGGCATGGGAATTCCCGCCGGGAATAAAGAGGGCGTCGCCACCGCTCAGTTCGAACGTTGCTCCGCTCTCCATGCGCAGCAGAGCGCTACCGTGGCTCACAAAATGAAACTGCGCCCGGCCGGGAGCCTGATGAAACGCGACGCCAAATGGCGCACTGGCTTCAATGCGCCGGTATTTCACGCCTGACAGGCGCATGCCGCGTAAAAGTTCGCTGATCAAATCGGGTGACTGTACGGTCATGGCACAACTCCGGACGAATAATCAATAAGTGGAGATTATATGTCATAGATCGTCCAGGGTGAACCTTCTATTCTTTTGCGACTGTAGTCACATTTTTATAACGGGAGATCAACAGATGAGTTCATGTGTCGCGGCGAGCGAGGCGGTAGCGCCTGCAAAACCCGCCTGGCGGGCCGTTTATTCACTGGGGCTGGGGGTATTTGGTTTGATTACGGCAGAATTTCTGCCGGCCAGTTTGTTAACGCCAATGGCCGCGAGCCTGGGCGTGACCGAGGGGATGGCCGGACAGGCCGTCACTGCCACCGCGCTGGTGGCGCTGGTCACCGGGCTGCTGATCACCCCGGCAACCAAAAGTATCGACCGCCGCTGGGTGCTGATGTTTTTCTCGGTGCTGCAAATTATCTCCAGCCTGCTGGTGGCCTTTGCGCCCAACCTGCACGTCCTGCTGATGGGGCGCCTGCTGCTGGGGGTAGCCATCGGGGGATTCTGGGCAATGTCGACGGCCACGACGATGCGTCTGGTCCCGGCGGATAAAGTGCCGAAGGCGCTGGCGGTGATCTTCTCCAGCGTATCGATTGCCACGGTAGTCGCGGCGCCGCTCGGCAGCTATCTGGGCAGCCTGATCGGCTGGCGTAACGTGTTTATCCTCTGCATTCTGCCGAGCATGCTGGCGCTGCTGTGGCAGCTCTGGGTCCTGCCGTCCATGAAGCCTGAGAGCAGCGGCAGCCTGAGTACGCTGTTCCGCGTGCTGCGTCGTCCGGGGATGATCGGCGGCATGCTGGCGACCATTCTGATCTTCAGCGGCCATTTCGCCTTCTTTACCTATCTGCGTCCGTTCCTGGAAACGGTGGGGCAAGCGAGCGTGGAGACCATATCACTGATCCTGCTGGGCTTTGGTATCGCCAACTTTGTGGGCACCTCCGTTGCCGGGCATCTGCTGGCACGCAATCTGCGCCTGACGCTGGCGCTGGTGCCGTTTGCGATGGGCGTACTCGCGCTCATGATGGTCGCCTTTGGTCATCTGGCCATGCTGGACGGGCTGCTGGTCGCGCTGTGGGGCTTTGCATTTGGCCTGGTTCCGGTGGGCTGGTCAACCTGGCTTGCCACCACTGTCCCGGATGAAGCCGAAAGTGCAGGGGGGCTGTTGGTGGCCTCAATCCAGCTGGCGATAAGCGCCGGTGCGGCCGGAGGCGGGGCAGTATTTGACCTCAACGGCGCCAGCGGTGTATTCGCGGGAAGCGGTTTCCTGCTGGTGATGGCGATGGTGATTGTGTTTATGGGTGTGAAAGTGAAAGCGGAATGATTTTTGGCCGGGTGAGCGTTAGCGCCACCCGGCCTCAGGCTTACAGCCCTTTCTTATCCATCAGCACCGCCAGATCCACCAGGCGGTTGGAGAAGCCCCACTCATTGTCATACCACGCCAGGATCTTCACCATGTTCCCGCCGATGACCAGCGTGGAAAGCCCGTCGATAATCGACGATCGCGGGTCGCCCTGGTAATCGCTGGAGACCAGCGGCTCATCGCTATACCCCAGAATGCCTTTCAGGGGCCCGCTGGCGGCCGCGTTGCGGAACGCGTCATTCACCTCTTCGGCGGTCACGTTGCGGCTCAGCGTCACGGTTAAATCCACAATCGACACCACCGGCACCGGCACACGCAGGGAATACCCGGTCAGCTTGCCGTCCAGGGAGGGGATGACTTTCCCCAGCGCTTTCGCCGCGCCGCTGGAGTAGGGCACAATCGACAGCGCCGCCGCGCGTGCGCCACGCAGATCTTTCTCCGGCTGATCGTGCAGCGCCTGACTGTTGGTGTAGGCGTGCGTCGTGTTCATCAGGCCATGCTCAATCCCGAACTGCTGGTGCAGCACCTGCGCGGCCGGTGCCAGACCGTTGGTGGTGCAACTCCCGTTGCTCACCACTGTGTGCCGGGCGGGATCGTACTGGTCATGGTTAACGCCCATCACAATCGTCAGGTCGTCGTTCTTCCCGGGGGCGGAAATGATGACGCGCTTAGCCCCACCGTGGGTGATATGTACCGCCGCTTTCTCCCGCTCGGTAAAGAAGCCCGTGGCCTCAATCACCACGTCGGCGCCGACATCACGCCACGGAATATTCGCCGGATCGCGTTCGCTAAACACCGTGATCCGCTGCCCGTCTACCTGCAGCGCGCCGTCAGCCGCTTCAACGGGTGCGGGCAGCTTGCCCAGAAGGGAATCATGTTTCAGCAGGTGGGCGAGGGTTTTACTGTCCGTCAGATCGTTAATGGCCACAATCTGCAGATCCGGGTTACCCAGCGCCGCGTGCAGGAAATTACGTCCGATACGGCCGAAACCGTTAATACCGACCTTAACCATGGTGCACTCCTTATCTCTGTTGTCTGGAGTCACTGTAGGCGTCGGGCTGGTTGGCGTAAACGACAAAAAAGGATCAGATTACGCCATCTTGCGGCAGTGGAATCGCTGGCGGTACTCGCCGGGGGTAAGGTGAAGCTGTTTCTCAAAGATGCGGCGCAAATTAATGCTGGTGCCAAACCCGCTTTGCTCAGCAACGCGCTCAAGGGGATCGCGGGTCTGCTCAAGCAGCTGGCGGGCGGCGGCCAGACGCGCTTCGGTCACGTAGCGGGCCGGAGAGACGCCCGCGTCGCGGGTAAATACGCGGGTGAAATTACGCGGGCTCATCGCCGCTTTCTCGGCCAGATTTTCCACGCACAGATCGGCGGTGAGGTTCTGCAGGATCCAGGTTTGCAGTTCGCTTATCGGGCCCGACGCGCCAGGCGGCTGCAGGCTGTAACGACTGAACTGCAGCTGGCCGCCGGGACGACGCAGATACATCACCATATCCTGCGCCACGTCGCGGGCGAGGGTAAATCCGTAGTCGTCCTCCACCAGCGCCAGGGTCAGATCGAACCCGGAGCTTACGCCGCCGGAGGTCCAGATGGGGCCGTCCTGAATATACAGCGGACCGCCTTCGACGTGGATAGCCGGATACTGGGTTTGCATCGTCTCCAGCAGCCGCCAGTGGGTGGTGGCGCGACGACCGTCCAGCAAGCCGGTCTGGGCCAGCAGCATCGCGCCGCCGCAGATAGAGGCTACCCGCCGGGCATGCGGCGCAGCGAGATGCAGCCAGTCCACCACCGCCGTGCTCTCCAGCTCGTTCATGCCGCGTCCGGTAATGATAATGGTATCCAGCGGTTCACGCGGATCCAGCTCCGGCAGACGATAGTCCGCCAGCAGGTTCAGGCCGGACTGGCCGTGGATCACCTGGTGAGGCTGCGTGGTGGCGATGATAATCCGGTAGCGGGGCTGCGCAAGCCCTTCCGGGTGCAGCCGGTTGGCCTGCATCAGAATGTCGGCGATACCGGCGGCTTCAAACAGCATGCCGCCGTCGGGAACGATAATCAGGATCTTCTTCATGTCCTGAAAAGTACCTTTATCACAGAATAAGTCAAGCAACGCGTGCGCCCCACGTTTCTGGCAAAGCAAAGCGATTTAAGTTCTTTGTTATTTCCGGCGTTATCCCCGATCGTCTGGGCACTGTCTCTGGCGAAACGGCGTCCGAAGGAATGAGTCAACGAAGCTCCCTCTATTTACATCCGCAACAACGCGAACAAATCCGCCATCTTGCATCGGGTTTTATATGGCGAAGCGAACTGCCCACCTGGCTATTGATTATCACTGTTTATGCAGGCTGGTTTGGCACGCTGACGTTCTGGCAAACGCTCGGCCTGCTGCCCGCCACGCTGCTGCTCGTCTGGTTTAGCGCCTGGTACATGTCCCTGCAGCATGAGCTGATCCACGGACACCCCACGCGTTTTGCCTGGCTTAACCAGCTGTTTGGCACGCTCCCGCTGGCGGTCTGGTATCCGTACGGCCTGTACCGGGACTCCCATCTGGCCCATCATCGGCACCATAGCCTGACCCATCCGGTGGATGACCCGGAGTCGTACTATTTTACCGACGAGAGTTGGGGGCGCTTTTCCCCCAGGCAGAAGCGCCTGATCCGGGCCCGGAATACCTTTGCCGGGCGGCTTCTGCTGGCGCCGCTGCTGGATATCGTCCAGACGCTGGGCAGCGCCGCGGCGGCGTTTCGCCATCTTCACCTGAGGGCGATGACGATGTGGCTGGTTCACATCACGCTGCTGGCGGTACTCTTCGTCTGGATGACGCATATCGGTTTTTCACCCGTCTGGTTCGTGCTTGCGGTCAGTTATCCCGCGCTCGCGCTGACCAAGGTGCGATCGTTTTTCGAACATCGTGCGGCGGACGATCCGCTGGCGCGCTCCGTCATTAACGAGGCCGGACTGTTCTGGCGGGTGCTGTTTTTGAATCTCAACTACCATTCAGTACATCACGATCTGCCGGGCGTTCCCTGGTACGGGCTGAAGACGATCTACCAGAAAAACCGGGAGGCGTACCAGCAGCGAAACCGCGGTTTTCTCGTCAGGGGCTACGGTGAATGGCTGCGCCGGTTCTGGTTCAGTCCCGTCGACGTCACCGTTCACCCCGGAAAGCAACAGGGAGAAGGGTATGAGTAATCTGCTGGCGTTTCCCATGTATGCGGTGGATCGCGCCGACACGCGCGCGCTCTGGCTGGCGGTTAAGGGATTGCTGGCTGCACGCGGTGTGCCCGTCGATGATGTCCCCGACTGGCCGGAGTCCGATCTGCTCACGCACTGGCAACAGCCCGGGCTTATCCTTAGCCAGACCTGTGGTTACCCGCTGGTCACGCAGCTCCCGGACGTGCAGGTGGTCGGCTGTTTTCACTACACGGCACCGGGCTGCGAAGGGATCCAGTACCGCAGCTTTCTGGCGGTGCGCGAGGAGGATCGGCACCTGACGCTGGCGGAGTTTCGCGGACGACGGGCGGTCTGTAACTCTGCGGATTCCCAGTCTGGCTACAATGCGCTGCGAAAAAAAGTGGCTCCCCTGTTGAGTGGCGGTCCATTTTTCGCGCAAACGTCCTTTAGCGGCAGCCATCGCCAGTCGCTGATTGATGTGAAACGCGGGGCAGGGGATATCGCGGCCATCGACTGCGTAACCTGGGCACTGCTGCAGCGCCATGAGCCGGAACGGCTTGCGGGGCTGGCGATCATTGACCATACCCCGCTGACGCCGGGACTGCCGCTGATCGCTTCGCATAACACCTCACCTGAAACGCTAAACGCCATTCGCGATGCGCTCCATGCGCTGGTCAGTTCACCGGAACATCAGGCGATTTGTGACGCAGTGCTGATCGGCGGTTTTAGCGTGGTGACGCGCGAGGCCTACGCCTCATTGTCCGCGTGATAAATCTCCTGCGCGTCGGTAAAACAGCGCAGCGCCAGGGAGGAGATAGGCTTTTGCCTGCGCATAATCAGGCCGACAGGGGCCTCAATGTTCGCGTCAGCGATGGGGACAATCCTGAAATGGCTGTTCAGTGCTTCCAGCCCGTTGTTCAGCGGCATGACGGCGCAGCATACGCCGCTCTGAACCGCCTGAATGATCTGGAACGTCGAGTCGCTCTCGAAAACGGCCGTCGGTTCAATGCCGACAGACTTAAAGCCGGCCTCCATATGCGCCCGGTAGTGCATCCCTTTGGTCAGGAACCCCAGCGGAAAATCCGTCAGATCGCGCCAGGTCAATGTCTCCTGGCCGAGCTGGAAATGACGGACGTCGTGCAGCAGGCCCATCTTCGTTTTGGGAAGCTGGATAATGTCAAACAGGCTGGTGTCGATGCTGTTGAGGTAGCAAATTCCCAGCTCAAGCTGATTGCGACTGACGCCGTCGGCAATCTGCGCGGAGGACATAGAATAGAGGCTGTAGGTCAGCTCCGGGTATTTTTGCGTCAAATGGCGAATAAAAATCATCGGATCCACGCTCGCCAGCGGCACCATCCCCAGACGGAGTTCACCCACCACCTGGCCATTGCACAGCGCGGCTTCCGCCTGTAGCCCGTCGTGCGCGGCCAGCAGCGCGCGGGCCCACGCGAGGATGCGTTCACCCTCCGGCGTAAACCCTTCAAAGCGCTGCCCGCGCACAATCAATACCAGCCCGAGCTCCTCCTCCAGGCTGCGGATGCGCATGGAGAGAGTCGGCTGGGTAATGTTGCACTGCGAGGCAGCCTTGCCAAAATGGCGGGTCTCGTCGAGCGCGATTAAATATTTTAACTGTTTAATATCCATCTTTTTCTCTGCGCGAACAGCCTTACAGCATGCGGATCTCTTTTGAGCGCAGGGTGATGCGAACCGGAACGGATTTATACGACGGCGTACCGCTGTCCTTATCCAGATAATCAAGCGGTACCAGCACGTTGGCTTCCGGATAATAGGCGCCGACGGTCCCCGGCGCGATGTTGTACGCCACCACGGTAATGTCTTTCAGACGCTGAGCGCTGCCGGGCAGGGCGGTTTCGATATCCACGCGGTCGCCGTGTTCCAGCCCTGACTGCGCCATATCGTCTTCGTTCATAAACAGCACGTCGCGACGGCCAAATACGCCACGGTAGCGGTCGTCCAGGGCGTAAATGGTGGTGTTGTACTGGTCGTGGCTGCGCAGCGTGATCAGGCGCAGAACATGCTCACCTTCACCGCTGGCGTTCTCGTGAACCCCGTCGAACACCGAGAACATCGCTTTTCCCGTCGCCGTTGGCCAGATACGTTGCGTCGGTGGCAGCGGCATACGGAAACCACCGGGAACGCGGATCCGCGCGTTATAGTTCTCAAACCCCGGAATCGTCTGCTCGATCAGTTCGCGGATCCGGTCGTAATCCTCAACCAGCGTCATCCAGTCCACGCGGGTATCCGGCAGGGTGGCTTTCGCCATGCCCGCGACGATAGCGGGTTCTGACCGAAGCAACGGCGATGCAGGCTTCAGCTTGCCGGATGAAGCATGCACCATCGACATGGAGTCTTCGACGGTAATGGACTGGCGGCCGGTGGCCTGAACATCCAGCTCGGTACGGCCAAGACACGGGAAAATAAAGGTCTCTTTGCCCACCAGCAGATGGGTACGGTTGAGCTTGGTGCCGACGTGCACGCTCAAATCCAGGTTACCCATCGCCGGAAAACCCCGCTCGTGATCGGGCATCGCGACGGCAAAATTGCCGCCGAGGCAGATGAGCGCTTTCGCGCGGCCGTCGATCATCGCCTGCGTGGCCTGCACCGCGTCGTGTCCGTGGTGCGACGGTGGCTCAAAGCCGAACACGTCCTTCAGGCGATTAAGGAATGCCGGTGTGGGTTTCTCGCTGATCCCGACGGTACGGTTCCCCTGCACGTTTGAGTGGCCGCGCAGCGGGCATATTCCCGCGCCAGGTTTCCCGATATTCCCCCGCAGCAGCAGCACGTCGGCAATCAGGCGGACGTTGGCCGTCCCTTTATTGTGCTGCGTAATCCCCATCCCGTAGGTAATGATGGTGGCCTTCGATTTTGCATAGGCTTCGGCGACCTTTTTGAGCGCCGCCTGGCTCAGACCCGACTCGCGTTCGATGTCGTCCCAGCGGGTTTGCGCGATATCGGCGGCGAACGCCTCAATGCCCTGGGTGTGTTCGGCAATAAATGCGTGGTCCAGCACGTCACCGCGTTCGGCCTCCATTTCCAGCAGGTGTTTGGCAATGCCTTTCAGCGCGGCGGCATCGCCCCCGGCCTTCACCTGGAAATAGGTCGAAGCGATATCTGTGGAGCTGTAGGTTGCCATTTCAATCACGCTTTGCGGGTCGGCGAAACGTTCCAGGGCACGTTCGCGCAGCGGGTTAAAGACGATAATCGGCACGTTCCGGCGGGCCAGCTCGTGGAGGGTCCCCATCATTCGCGGATGGTTGGTGCCGGGGTTGTGGCCGATGGAGAGCACCAGCTCGGTCTTATCGAAGTCGTCCAGCGAAACGGTGCCTTTTCCGATGCCAATTGAACGCGGTAAACCGACGCTGGTGGCCTCGTGACACATATTCGAGCAGTCGGGGAAGTTGTTGGTGCCGTATTCGCGAGCAAACAGCTGGAACAGATACGCCGCTTCGTTAGAGGCGCGTCCTGAGGTATAGAACTCGACCTGATCCGGCTCGAGCCCGCGCAATACTTCGCCGATGCGTTGAAACGCCTCGTCCCAGTCGACGGGGCGGAAGGTGTCGCTCGCCCGATCATAGCGCAGTGGGTGCGTCAGTCGACCGTAGCCTTCCAGCTCAAAGTCCGATTTTGCCAGCAGCGAGGAGACGCTGTTTTCAGCCAGAAACGCGGGGGTGACACGTTTGCTGGTCGCTTCCCAGGTCACCGCTTTGGCGCCGTTCTCGCAGAACTGGAACGTCGATTTGTGTTCTTTATCAGGCCACGCGCAGCCCGGGCAGTCGAAGCCATCAGGCTGGTTGGTGCGCAGCAGCGTCGCGGGAGCGTCAAGGGTATCCATTTGGGTACGTACCGCGATGGCCGTCGCTTTTAGTGCCCCCCAGCCGCCGGCAGGGCCGTCATAGTGTCTGATGCCTGGCACCGAGCGTCTTTTCTTGTTCATACCCACTCCTGATTTGTTTGGTCAACAACATCTGAACCCATAAAAGCGCTGCACAGGACAATAAGCAAAAGCAATGACGACCGTATGGCTACGCGCATGCGGTGCGGGAAGATGCTTTATCTTAAATTCTTTTTATTACAGCGGCTTATGGGGATTAATGTTTAAATATTTAAAGAAATTATAACGAAATTTTATCATTTTAATAATAAATCTTATCTATCGGTCGGTAGGCGAGATAGATGGCGGTGAGCAAGGAAGGATGTAGTACCAGTAAAACTTCGAATGAAGCTGATGCGCTGGAGATATCGCCACGATTCACGTCTGGCGGGCTGCTGGAGGCATTTTGGGTTTGAGGAAATGACAGGAAGGTTTACTCAGGCTTAATGAATAATAGATATAAGGTATACCTTACTGTGGAATTATCACGACATAAAATATACAGTTTTTTTGCGGCATGAAATTAACGTCGGGCTGCATTAAGTGAAATATTCTCACCCAAGCGATGAAGCGTGTTCAATATTAAAGATACCTTGTTAGTGCAACAAATAATTCATCGGAGATATATTCCTTTGACATCAAAAAAACGCGAATTCTACTAATTATGGTAGTGGCGATAATAGCGTTATTGCGTTAATGAAAGTGGTTCTCTTTTGTGTTTTTAATAGATAAAACATCATGTTATGTGGTTTTGCAGTGAGGAAATAAGAAAGGGTGGGGCAAATCGTTTTTTTTATAGGATTAATCCTATAATTTTCCGACTGCTTCATTTACCAACAGTTACGCGGCGGTAAATATTGAATTGATGCGAAGCTCATGTAAACTTGCTTACCGTTTGTCAAAATATGTCAGGAAGACACTGGGCCTTATTCTGAAGGGCTCGTGCGGTAGCTATGTCCTTAAAATAGTAACGCCCCGAAAATATCCTGCTATTTTAACAATAGCACTTAAGTCAAACTTCATCCCCTTATCTTCATCATCGAAATATCGCTACGGAAAAGCATATGAAAATGCGCGTACTGTTTTCACTTCTGTTTGTAATGGCGGTGGCGGGCTGTAAAGCGCCGCAAAAACCTGTGATCAACGACGATACGATCGAGACCAGCCAGGTCAACGGCGTTACCTTAACCCACCGTCACGCTGTGACGCCGCCGACGGAGTTCACGCCGGTCAACGAACCGTATCGTGCCATGTATCCGGCTTCCCTGATGAGCCGACCTGACTTCGGCGGCAAAGTTATCCGTAATCTCGAGACCGGAAAAACGTACGTGGTGCTGGGGCAGGTTGAACACTACTGGATGGCGCTTGCCGACGAAGGCAACGATCAGCTGATTGGTTACGTCCCGATGCGTGCGGTTATCAAGGCCGACCAGTACGACGCCGCCGTGCGTAAACAGGCGATTCGTCCAAAAGTGCGTAAAAAAGCGACCTGTGTCGATGTCGATGGCAACAGCAAAGCCTGCAAAGACAGCGCTAACGGTACCTGGATCCTGAACTAAACGGCTTTCATGAGCGCATTTTTATGAATAATAAAAATTTTCATAAGCTGTGGTTATTCTTTTACGCGGCGATTTTCGCCCTGGTCAGTGGTTGTACGTCGTCTTCACACAGCGACCCCTCCCGCTACAATCTGCAGTTTCAGGCTCATCCACAAATCAATGAATCTGCGCCGCTTAAGGTCCGGGTGCTGTTGCTGAAATCCGATGCGGATTTCATGTCCAGCGACTTCTACTCCCTGCAGAACAACGCGTCGGCCACGCTTGGCGCGAATCTGCTGAACAGCGACGTGTTCTTCCTGATGCCGGGACAGCTGTCCAAAACCCTCAGCGGGCAAAGCTCTCCGGAGGCCCGCTACATCGGCGTGATGGCGGAGTATCAGGTGCTGGATGGCAAAAAATGGCGCGTTTCACTCCCTCTGCCTGTGCCTGGCGAAAATCATATCTACCAGTTCTGGAAATGGTCAGCAGATGAACTTCAGGCCAACGTTTTTCTCGACGTGAACGGCATTCGTGTCATCAGCCAGTAACGCGCTTCAAAACAGGAAACACATCATCATGACGAAAGCAGAAAAGGTCGTCTGGACCGAAGGCATGTTCCTGCGTCCACACCATTTTCAGCGGACTGAAAGCTATCTGCTCAACCATGTTCGTGAATGGGGCGCACTACAGCGGTCGTATCTCTGGGGCTTTCTCGACGTTGAACTGGATGAAGCGATGCTTCGTCAGGGATGCATTGCCCTGAGCTACTGCAGCGGTTTGCTGCCGGACGGCACCTTTTTCCAGGTACGTAACGGGCGCAACGGCCCTGCACCGCTGAAAATTCCTGACAATCTCACTAACGAAAAGGTGGTGCTTGCGCTGCCGGTACGTCGTGGCGAGAGAGAAGAGGTGATTTTTAGCGAAGAACCGGCCTCGCTGGCGCGCTTCATCGCTTTCGAGCAAGAGGTGGAAGACGATAACGCCATGTCGGTGGGGGATGCCACCGTCCAGTTTGGCCGCCTGCGTCTGACCCTGATGCTGGAAAAAGACCTCACGGCAGAGTGGACCGCCATCGGCGTGGCGTTTGTGACCGAGAAGCGTAACGACAACCACGTGCGGCTCGACAACAGCTACATCCCGCCGATGCTCAACGCCAACAACAGCCCGCAGATCTACAGCATGATTAACGATCTGCACGGTCTGCTGGTGCAGCGCAGCCAGCAAATTGGCGGTCGTTTGCGCCAGCCCGGCCGCTTTAATACCTCCGAGCTGATTGAGTTCACGCTGCTGTCGCTGGTTAACCGTCATCTGGGCGAGGTTTCACATTTAAAAACCCTCCCGCTGCTGCATCCGGAAACGCTCTGGCGCAGCTGGCTGCCGTTTGCGACCGAGCTCGCCACCTGGACGTCCCAGCGTACCGCCGAAAGCGTGCTGCCGATTTACGATCATGACGATCTGGCAAACTGCTTCAGCAAGCTGATGCTGATGCTGCGTCAGGGGCTGTCGCTGGTGATGGAAGACCACGCGATTCAGCTGCCGCTTAACGAACGCTCTCACGGCCTGAACATCGCCACGGTGCCTGAAACCAGCATGGTGCGTGAGTTCGGCTTCGTGCTGGCGGTTAAAGCCAACGTGCCAGGCGAACACCTGCAAACCCATTTCCCGGCGCAGATGAAGGTCGCGCCGGTCTCGAAAATCCGCGATCTGGTTCAGCTTCAGCTGCCGGGCATTATGCTGCGCGCCATGCCGGTCGCGCCGCCGCAGATCCCGTGGCATGCCGGCTATAGCTACTTTGAACTGGAGAAGGGCAGCGAGCTGTGGCACGAGATGGATAAGTCCGGTGCATTCGCCCTGCATCTTGCAGGGGAATTCCCGGGGCTGGATATGGAGTTTTGGGCCATCCGTAGCCCGACAGAATAATAAAGCGAGCGCTTAATATGCAGGAACGACAGGACACCGGCAGTGATGCCGCCTTTACCGGAGCCAGTAGCAACAATCAGCTGGTGGCGGCCGCCAATCCGCTGCTCAATGCGATTCCGCAGATCCGTCACTCGATCTCCCATGACGATCAGGTGGCGTTACGCCAGCGCCTGATTGATGAGATTCGCCGTTTCGAAGTCCGCTGCCAGCAGGCGGGGCTGCCCTACGAAGTGATCGTCGGGGCACGTTACTGCCTGTGTACGGCGCTCGATGAGGCCGCCGCGCTCACCCCCTGGGGCAGCAGCGGCGTCTGGTCAAGCAACGGTCTGCTGGTGACGTTCCATAACGAAACCTGGGGCGGCGAGAAGTTCTTCCAGCTGCTGGCGCGCCTGTCGCAAAACCCGCGCGAGCACATTCTGCTGCTGGAGATGATCAACTACTGCCTGCTGCTGGGCTTCGAAGGACGCTATCGGGTGCTGGATAACGGCCGCACCCAGCTTGAAACCATCAAGCAGCGGCTGTGGCAGATGATCCGCGGTGTGCGCGGCAGCTATCCGCCGCCGCTTTCACCCCATCCGGAAGATCGTCCGGTGCTGCGCAAGCTCTGGCGGCCGATGGTTCCCCTGTGGGCCTGCGTGGCGCTGGCCGGGTTTATCGCCTGTCTGTTTTATATCGTGCTTAACTGGCGTCTTGGCGATAACACCAACCCGGTGCTGGCGAAGATTTATCAGTCCCAGCTGCCGGAAACCACTATTCAGCAACCGGCGCGTCAGCTTCCGGCTGTGCTGAACCTGCGCGGTTTCCTGAAACCTGAAATCGAGGCTGGCCTGGTCGCGGTGAAAGACGAAGCGGATCGCAGCGTCGTTATCCTGAAGGGCGACGGGCTGTTTGCTTCTGCCTCTACCGTCGTGCGTGACCGCTATGAACCGGTCATCCACCGCATTGCGCAGGCGATGAATAACGTCAGCGGCAAAATTCTGGTGGTGGGCTACAGCGACAATGTGCCGATCCGCAGCGCGCGCTTTGCCTCTAACTATGAACTCTCTCTGGAACGCGCCCGCTCGGTACAGAAAATGCTGCAGGGAAGCCTCTCTCAGCCTGGCCGCGTGAAAGCGGAAGGGCGGGGCGAGATTAACCCGGTGGCGCCGAACACGACGCCTGAAAATCGCGCCCGTAACCGCCGTGTGGAAATTACTCTGCTGGTGTCGCCTGAAAACACTCAGGCTGAGCTGAACGGATTGCCGCAAGGAAACTAAGGAATGCTGACTACACTTCTTTCCATTTTGACCAACCGCATTCTGTGGAGCTTCCTCGGCGTCACGGCGCTGGCGGCGGTGATCTGGATGATTGGTCCCCTGTTGTCCATCGTGGACACTCGACCGCTTGAGTCTGAGCAGAACCGTATTATCAGCATTGCCGTGGTCTATCTGCTCTGGGCGCAGGGCCACATTCTGCCGCGCCTGTACAACGCCTGGCTGAACCGCAAGCTGATGGACAAGCTCAAGGAGAATACCGCCAGCCCGGAAGCGGCGGATCCGCAGAAGCGGCTGAACAGCGAGGAGCAGATCCTCGCCAGCCGTTTTGATGAAGCCGCGCAGATGCTTAAAAAAGCGCACTTCAGCAAAGCGGGCCAGGGCGCCCAGTGGACGCAGCGCTTCAGCACGCAATATCTCTATCAGCTGCCGTGGTACGTCATTATCGGCGCGCCGGGCTCCGGTAAAACCACGGCGCTGGTCAATTCCGGGCTGCAGTTCCCGCTGGCCGATCGTTTCGGTAAGACCGCGCTGCGGGGCATTGGCGGCACGCGCAACTGCGACTGGTGGTTCACCAATGAGGCGGTGCTGCTGGACACGGCGGGCCGCTATACCACCCAGGAGAGCGAGCAGGTGCAGGACGCCGGCGAATGGCTGGAGTTCATGGGGTTACTGCGTAAGTATCGCCGCCGCCAGCCGATCAACGGCGTCATCATCACCATCAGCATTTCTGACCTGCTCACCCAGTCCGCCGAGGCGTCCCGCCAGCAGGCGGTGAACCTGCGCCAGCGTCTGTCCGAGCTGCATGAACAGCTGGGTATCCGCTTCCCGGTGTACGTGATGGTGACCAAGGCCGACCTGCTTAAAGGCTTCCGCGCGTGGTTTGCCGACTACGATAAAGCCCAGCGTGACCAGATCTGGGGCTTTACGCTGCCGTGGGAGCAAACCAAACACGCTGATTACGACCTGATGGGCAACTTCCAGCAGGAGTTTTCTCTGCTACAGCAGCGCCTTGATGCCGGGCTGCCGGAAACCATGCTGAAAGAGCATGACGCGAAAACCCGCGCAGAAGCGTATCTCTTCCCGCAGGAGTTCGCCGCGCTGCGTCCGCTGCTGGCAGACTACCTGAGCACGGTCTTTGCCCGCTCCAACTTCGAAACCGAGTTCTCTCCGCGCGGGATCTACTTCGCCAGCGGGACGCAGGAAGGCATGCCGTTCGACCGGGTGATGGGCGAACTGAACCGCGCCCTGTCGCTGCCGGAAGGGGGCGAGGCGGATAACTGGGATTCGGTCAGCAAAGAAGCGCCTATCCCGGGTGCTAAAGGCCAGAGTTTCTTCATTAAGAATCTGCTGCAAAATGTCATCTTCCAGGAAGCCGGGATCGCAGGTGAAAACCGCTGGTGGGAGCTGCGCAACCGGGCGGTGATCTGGTCCGGTTACGCGGCGCTGCTGGCCCTGCTGGTTATCCTCGGCGGTCTGTGGCTCACCAGCTATGCCAAGAACAAGACCTATCTGGCAGAGGTGGATGCGAAGGTGCCGCTGCTCGACCAGCAGAGCAAAGCGCTACAGAACCAGCCGCAGCGTGACCTGTTCGATCTGCTGCCGCTGCTGAATGGTCTGGTTGACCTGCCGAAAAGCGACGCGTTTGATGTGAACGATCCGCCCGTATCCCGCCGCATGGGGCTCTATCGCGGGGATGACGTCAGCGATGCCGCGCAGTCTCTGTACCAGAAAGCGCTGGATCAGATGCTGCTCCCTGCCGTCGCCATGCACATCACTACCTGGCTTCGCAACGACAACGGCAGCGATGTGGAATACAGCTATGAAGCGCTGAAAGCCTATCAGATGCTGTATCAGCCGAAGCACTATGACGGCAAATTCCTGCATTCGTGGGTGATGCTCAATCTGCAGCGGAATCTGCCGCAGAACGTCACGAAGGCGCAGCTGCAGCAGCTTGAATGGCACCTGACGCAGCTGCTGGAACCGAAAATTCAGGCCTCGCCGTACGCGCAGGATGAATCTCTGGTTGCCCGCGAAAGAGCGATGATCAACCAGCAGCCGCTTTCAACCCGCGTCTACGGTCGCCTCAAGCGCCTGCTGGAACATGATGACAACCTGAAGCCGGTCTCACTTTCCGACCTCGGCGGACCGCAGAGCGAGCTGGTATTTTCCCGCAAAAGCGGCAAGCCGGTGAGCGAAGGCGTACCGGGTCTTTATACGCCGGACGGCTACTGGAAAAGCTTTAACGGCCAGATTGACAGCGTTACCACCGCCCTGCACGAGGATGACGCCTGGGTGCTGGGGGCCGCCACGGCGCAGGAAGATAAACAGCAGATCGATAACGCCGTGCGCCAGCTCTACATGCGCGACTTTATCGCCAACTGGGATCGCTTCCTCGCCGACATCCAGCTCAATAACAGCGCCGACCTTTCCCAGCGCATCAACACCGCGCGCCTGCTCTCCGGCGGCAATTCGCCGCTGCGCCGTCTGGTGCAGAACCTGAGCCAGGTCCTGACGCTGTCACGCAATGCGCCAGCGCCAGAAGATGCAGGCAAAGCGCAGGATCAAAGCAACCGCGCCACCCGTACGCTGGAAGCCCTGTTCAGCAACAATGACGCAGCGCCGACCCAGGCCGCCGTGGTCACCCAGGCGCCGGAACAGCTGGTCACCGACCACTATGCGCCGATGATTGAGCTGGCGCAGCCGCTGGAGAAGGGGGGGAAGACCATCGTATTTGATGATTTTCTCAAGCAGGTGGATGAACTCTATCGTTACCTGACCGCCGTCCAGGACGCGGCCAATAGCGGGATGCCGGCACCGGGCGGCGAGGCGATCAGCCGTCTGCAGGCCAGCGCCGGTCGTCTGCCGGGCGGGCTGCAAACCATGTTCAGCAACATGGCGGTGGGCGCCAGCAGCGATACCCAGCGTCGTGATCTGGAAAACGTGCGTAAGCGGATTAACGTTGAAGTGGGCGGTTTCTGCCGTCAGGCGATTGCCGGTCGCTACCCGCTGGTACGCAGCGCCAGCACCGAGGTCACCCCTGACGATCTCGCGCGCATGTTTGCGCCGGGTACCGGGCTGATGGACGCTTTCTTCCGCGACAATCTGACCAATAAGGTGGACACCACGCAGGCCAACTGGCGCTTTATGCCGGGCATCGACGGGAAAACGCTGCCGGGAAGTGAAGGGCTGCTGAGACCGTTCCAGCAGGCCCAGTCGATTCGCGACGCCTTCTTTGCTAATGGCGCAACGACGCCGTCCTTCAAGGTGACGGTTCGCACCGTACGAATGGATAACACCATTCTGAACCTGACCCTGGACGTTGACGGCCAGCTGCTGCGCTACAGCCACGGTCCGCAGGCCGTGCAGATCATGAACTGGCCGGGGCCGGGCGGCACCAACCAGGTACGCATGCAGCTGGGGCTGGCGAACGGCAGCACGGCGACGCTGGTCACCAACGGCGCCTGGGCGCTCAACCGCTTCTTCGATAAAGCGAGCACCAGCCCGGGCGCGGGTAGCCTGAGCCGTCAGGCCACCTTCAACGTAGACGGACATCAGGTCACGCTGGAGTTTGCGCCAAACAGCATTCGCAACCCGTTCCAGCTTCCCCGTTTCTCATGCCCATAACCGCAAGGACAGCCGTATGACGAATACCCCTGCGATGAACCGCTACAGCTGGTATGGCAAATTACCCAGCGCCGGAGATTTTTTGCAGCGTCGCTTTCCTGACACTTTACAGCGCCAGTGGTCACACTGGTTTCAGGTCGGTCTGCTGGCCTGGCAGCAGGAAGAGCAGCGCAGCGGCGAGCGCCAGTTCCAGAAAGCGCCAGTCTGGAATTATGTGGTACCGCCCATGCTGGGCAGCCAGATGATCCAGATGGGCTGTCTGCTGCCCGGCCGCGACAGCGTTGGCCGACAGTACCCGGTTTGCCTTCAGCTGAGCTTCGCCCCGTCAGAGTGGTCGACCAGCCTGCTCAGCCAGGCCGAAAGCTGGTACCAGCAGATTGGGCGCCTGGGGCTGCACGCGGTGCGCAACAGTTTTTCCGCCTCGCAGCTGGATGAGATGCTGATGACCATTCCGGCGCCGCAGCCCGTCGAGCCGCAAAAGCGCTCCGACATCCTGGATGTGATTGGCTATGACGAGGACGGCCAGAGCACGCTGGGCTGGCCTCAGGCGGCGGAGTGTTTTGATCCGCTACGTCAGACCAGCTACTGGTGGACCAACCGCTGCGACGGTTACCCGCTATACACCCACGTGCACAGCGGTAACTTTACCGGGCAGCTTTTCACCCTGCTGTTCGACCCGGCAGGGGGCGCCCGTCCGGGGCGTCACGGTCTCTATCCGCCCATGTTTGAATAAGCAGGGATCTTATGAATATCGAAGAATTTCTCGCGCCAATAAGCCCCGACAAGCCCTGCGGCGAAAACCTGGAGTACGACGCTGACTTCCAGATCATGAATCAGGCAAGTCTTGGGAAAGCGGAACAGCAGTTTGGCGACACCATTATCCCGGCAGAGCCCGCAGACTGGAATACGGTAGAAAAATACGCCACCAGCCTGCTGACCCGCACCAAAGATCTTCGCGTCCTGCTGGCGTTAACCCATGCCTGGACGCGCCGCCGCGGGCTGGCGGGCTACGCGGACGGATTATTGCTGGTGCAGGAGGCGATCGCCCGCTACTGGGAGCCGCTCTATCCGCTGCTGGAAGAGTATGGCGAAACCGATCCGTTCTATCGCATTAACGCCCTGGCGGGGCTCAGCGATAAATCCGACCTCACCGTCGCCGTGCGAAACGCCTCGCTTCTGCGTTCAAACGGCGATGAAATTTCGCTCCGGGATGCCCAGGCCCTGCTGGACGGCAGTAAGACGGAATGTCCGGACTATCCCGGCGGCCGTCCACGGCTGATTGACGAGCTGGCCCGCGGCGACCAGCCGGGAACCGCAGCGGTTATCGTCATTAACGAACGGCTGCTGGCGATTCGCGAGCTGCTCACCGGGCATCTCGGTGAAAGCGGCGTGCCCGAGATGGAGCAGCTGCTGAAAACCGTCGGACTGGTAGCCAGCGCGTGTCAGGTGACCGACATCAGCAAGCTGCTGCCGAACCGTGAGGTGCAGGCAGAACCACAGGCCGGGCAGCAATCGGCGGCAACGCAGCCCGTTCAGCCGGTCACCGACTGGCGAAGCGTGCAGGTCACCAGCCGCGCCGACGCGCAGCTGATGCTGGAAAAAGCGAAGCAGTATTTTGCGCAGTACGAACCGAGCCACCCCGCACCGCTGATGATTGAACGGGTGCAGCGGCTGTCAGAACTTAACTTTATGGACATTATTCGCGACCTGGCGCCAGACGGCGTTAACCAACTGGAAAACATCTTTGGGCGCCGCGAATAGCGCGTCCAGGCATTATGACGACAGGCATGGAGCCTGCCGTTTCACCTTCACCGCGCATCTTTGATGGAGAACATCATGGCAATGAGTAACAGTGGGCAGAAATTCATCGCACGTAACCGTGCTCCCCGCGTGCAGATCGAGTACGACGTAGAGATCTACGGTGCAGAACGTAAAATTCAGCTGCCGTTTGTGATGGGCGTCATGGCCGATCTGGTCGGCAAACCGGTGGAAAACCTGCCGGCCGTCGACGAGCGTAAATTCCTCGAAATCGACATCGACAACTTTGACGAACGCATGAAGGCGCTGAAGCCGCGCGTGGCGTTCCAGGTGGATAACACCCTGACCGGCGAAGGTAAGCTCAACGTGGATCTGACCTTCGACAGCATGGACGACTTCCTGCCGGATGCGGTGGCCCGCAAGGTTGAGCCGCTGAACAAGCTGCTTGAAGCGCGTACCCAGCTCTCTAACCTGCTGACCTACATGGACGGCAAAAACGGTGCGGAAGAGCTGATCGCTAAAATTCTGCAGGATCCGACGCTGCTCAAATCCCTGAGCCAGTTGCCGAAAAATGACGAAAGCGCGAAAGGTAGCGAGGAATAATCGATGAGCAACCAGACTCAACAACACGAGCAGCAGGCGGGTCAGGCGTTCAGCCAGGATGAATTCAGCGCGCTGCTGAACAAAGAGTTCCGCCCGAAAACCGATCAGGCCCGCTCCGCCGTCGAAAGCGCGGTCAAAACCCTGGCGCAGCAGGCGCTGGAAAATACCGTCACCTTCTCGAACGATACCTACCGTACCATTCAGAACCTGATTGCCGGTATCGACGAGCAGCTGTCGCAGCAGGTGAACCAGATCATTCACCACGAAGAGTTTCAGAAGCTGGAGAGCGCCTGGCGCGGTCTGAGTTACCTGGTGAACAACACTGAAACGGACGAGATGCTGAAGATCCGCTTTATGAGCATCTCCAAGCAGGAGCTGGGCCGTACCCTGAAGCGCTTCAAGGGCGTGGGCTGGGACCAGAGCCCGATCTTCAAGAAAATCTACGAGCAGGAGTACGGTCAGTTCGGCGGCGAGCCGTTTGGCTGCATCGTGGGCGATTACTACTTCGACCACAGCCCGCAGGACGTTGAGCTGCTGGGTGAAATGGCGCGCATCGGCTCAGCGGCGCACTGTCCGTTCATTACCGGTACCGCACCGGGCGTAATGCAGATGGAGTCCTGGCAGGAGCTGGCCAACCCGCGCGACCTGACCAAGATCTTCCAGAACACCGAATACGCGGCATGGCGTTCACTGCGTGAATCGGAAGATGCCCGCTATCTGGGCCTGGTGATGCCGCGCTTCCTGTCGCGCCTGCCGTACGGTATTCGCACCAACCCGGTCGACAGCTTTGACTTTGAGGAGCAGACCGACGGCGCGAACCACAACAGCTACTCGTGGGCGAACGCCGCGTACGCGATGGCAGCCAACATCAACCGCTCCTTTAAAGAGTACGGCTGGTGCACCTCGATTCGCGGCGTGGAGTCAGGCGGGGCGGTGGAAAACCTGCCGTGCCACACCTTCCCGAGCGATGACGGCGGTGTGGACATGAAGTGCCCGACCGAGATCGCCATCAGCGATCGTCGTGAAGCCGAGCTGGCGAAAAACGGCTTTATGCCGCTGGTTCACCGCAAAAACTCCGACTTTGCCGCCTTCATCGGCGCGCAGTCTCTGCAGAAACCGGCGGAGTACCACGATCCGGATGCGACCGCTAACGCGCGTCTGGCCTCTCGTCTGCCGTACCTGTTCGCCTGCTGCCGCTTTGCCCACTACCTGAAGTGCATCGTGCGCGACAAAATCGGCTCCTTCCGCGAGCGCGAAGAGATGGAGCGCTGGCTGAACGACTGGGTCATGAACTACGTCGACGGTGACCCGGCGAACTCCTCTCAGGAGACCAAGTCCCGTAAACCGCTGGCAGCTGCGGAAGTGCAGGTGCAGGAGATTGAGGACAACCCGGGCTACTACGCCGCGAAGTTCTTCCTGCGTCCACACTACCAGCTGGAAGGACTGACCGTTTCTCTGCGTCTGGTATCTAAACTGCCGTCGCTGAAGACGAAAGACGCGTGATGCAGATAGCCGGCCTCCTGGGGCCGGCAGCCTTATTGTGAGTACGAGATAGCTAATGAATTTACCTGTGAAAGCGATAACAAGAAAATTCATCATCTATTTAATGGTTTATGCATTGTTAATTATTTCATTCATGCTTTTTGTGACGGTATCCGGCTACTATCTGTTTATCTTTGACTGGCCAGAAGATGTCCCGCGAATCGCAATGCATGGATTCTTATGTGCCGGACTTAATGCATTAGCGATAGGTATCTACGTTGTTGCAGAGAAATGGAAAGAGAAACGTTAATACCTCGTGCTGGCTTGTATTTAATTAAGGCATTCCACTAACGCGATATTACAATGAATAAAATAAACCTGTTTGCAATCGCTTTGTTGTTTATCGCGTCTCTGGCTGAAGCACAAACGGGAAATTATTCTTATCCTGACGCAACAGCATTACCGCAGGATGATACGTCAAATTTGCTTCGCGACCCGGGCTTATTAACGGGGTACGATTTCAATCTCAGCGCAGCGCGCTTCGCCAGTGCCTGGCTTTCAAAAACGAATGAACGCGAGCGCATTAAGGCGGATATGTATCTATTAGGCGTGGTTGATGCATCAGAGGGGAAGGCCTGGTGTAAAGGTCATCCGGTTTTGCCCAATACGGTTCATGAATTTCTTTACTCTCGCTTTGCCCATTTATCTGAGCAGGAGAGCAAACGGCGGGCTTCTGAAATCATTACCGATGCAATGGGAGAATTAAGCCCCTGTCAACATCGGACTGGCTTATAGAACGCTCCACTGCTGAACCGGTTGGAATTGGATAGCTGATGCGCTGTGGGGCCGATGGCAAAGGATATAAGGTGAAACATTTCTGTTTTTTCCTCGTATTTATGACCTTTTATGTGTGGGCCGGAAATAACTATCCTGATTTTTATCAGCAGCAAACATACCGGCAGGTTTTAAAAGATTTAGTTCTGGCGCGCTGTCTTGCTCAGGTGGCAGATAAAGGCAGTCAGTTTTCTGCTGATGCGGCCAGAAGTGCGAGCGCATTTATTGAGTGGATACCTTTTGATGCTGAAAATGGCACGGATAAAGTGAATGCCCTCATCGAAAAATATAAAAATCAAATTAATGGTTTTCATTCAGAGCGAAAACCCGATGTCAAAGGCGTAACCTTAAACTGTATACGTCTTTATCATAGCGACGAACTGAACAAACTGGTTCCGCAGGTCATCATTGGCGATCCTGACCGTAGCTGGATCCAGGATAACCCAGAGTAGTAAAAGACTTCACATTCTTTCCGTTCATTCAGGGGGAATGTAAGACTGTCAAATGACACGGGTCATTTGATATGAGGCAGAGGTAAAATATGGACGGTTTTATTCAGCCCCATGCTTTCCTGTTTGCCATATAAGTGCTTTTTCGAAAGCAATATTGTTCATCCACGAAGAGTAGATATTATGGCTATTGATATGTTTCTGAAGGTCGAGGGTGTTACGGGCGAATCGAAAGATTCTAACCACACCGGCTGGACTGATATTACCTCCTTCTCCTGGGGCGCTTCCCAGCCAGGTAATATGAGCGTTGGCGGTGGCGGCGGTGCCGGTAAAGTTAACTTTAACGACCTGCACGTTAACGCGCTGATCGACAAATCCACCACCGCTATCCTGAAACACTGCGCCAGCGGTAAACACCTGACCAAAGTTGAGCTGTCCGTCTGTAAAGCCGGTGGCCAGCAGGTGGAATACTCCCGCATTACGCTGGAAGATGTGCTGGTGACCTCTGTTCAGTACACCGGTGCTGACAACGGCGACACTGTTGGTGTGACCTATGCATTCCAGGCTGCGAAAGTGAAACAGCAGTACTGGGAGCAGACCACGTCGGGTGGTAAAGGTGCTGAAAGCAGCGCTGGCTGGAACATCAAAGAGAACAAAGAAGCGTAATAATAGTGGGCCCGAAAGGGCTCACTTTATCCGGAGCTTCTTTCAAGGAGAAACAAGATGTCTCAAATGCGTCCTGCTTTTGGTGCCGCCTGGAACAGATTCAGAGAAGTGAACGTAAGCGTAGAACAGGTTGGCAAATTGTTGGGTGGAAAAGTTCAGCATAATATCGACGCCGGTATTTTTAAAAATGCCTGCCCAATTCGTATGAGCTACGTTTTAAATTACTGTGGCATTCCTATTCCTTCTAACAGTAAATATGCGACAGTGACCGGAAACGACAAAAAGCGCTATATGTTCCGCGTTAAAGATATGATTGCATTTCTACCCACGGTACTGGGCAATGCCGATATGTCTGTCTCTTCTCCCACTCCTGCGCAATTTGCAGGCAAACAAGGCATTATCATCTTTACCGGGCACGGCTGGAGCGACGCAACCGGGCATGTCACACTCTGGAATGGTAATATTTGCTCTGATGATTGCCATTTTCTGGGCTCACCGGGTAATGGTTCGTTTATTCCGACCAACGCAACATTCTGGAGCCTGAAATGAAACGTTTATTACTGCTGGTATTGGCTATAAATGCCTCTGCTGTTTATGCCCAAACCCTGCCTGATGTCAGCGCTTTTTCTCAGCAACAAATCTTTGAAAACTGGGTGCAAAATCGATGCATCAGTAAGATTGCGGACAGTAAAAGTCTGAAAGACGATGCAGAGGCCAGCGCGGCCGCATGGCTGGAAGCAAGCAATCTCCCTGCAGAGAATTTTGAAAAAGCTGACAAGGTGATTGTTTCTTTACTGAAAGAGAAAGTAGGCGGTACCGAACCGGGTCAATATCAGGTTTTAAAGTGCAGCTTAATCGCCAACAGCGACGCGATTCGTCCGCTCAAAACCGCAAAATAGAATCAATGGAATCCGGCCCCAAACGCCGCCGTTCTCGCCCCGAGAGCGGCAGCGTTTGAGCGCTAATCATACCAGCAGGAATACGCCATGCGATTCACGATTATTTCTACGAAACCCGGTCATCAGCCGCCGCAAAGCAGCTGTGATTTTTACGCCCCGGGCGGCACCATTGGGCGCGGTACGGATAACAATCTGGTATTGCCGGATAATGACCGCACCATCTCTCGTCTGCAGGCCATTGTTCACGTGGACGCCCAGGGCGAATGCCGCGTGACCAACCGCGGCAGCGTCACCCGCGTGGTATTAAATGACATTCCGCTGGAGCGAGGGCGCCAGGTTGAACTGCAGGATGGCGACATTCTCGGTATTGATGACTACCGTATCGAAGTGACCGAATTGATCCACGATACCCAGCCCGTGAGCCGTATGGCGGCCAGCCTGCACCAGCAGGCGCGTCCGACAGCCGCACCCGCGACCGCGCCAGCTTCTCAACCGAAACCGGCAAGTGCCGCACCGCGCGGGAAAGCCGAGCCGACCGCCGTGCCAACGGAGATCTGGGATAGCCTGATGCAGGAGTTCTCCATCTCCGACAGCATCTCCAGCAACCGTACAAAACCGCAGCCTGCTGCATCGCACGATCCGTTCTCCCAGCCTGCGGCCCCGGAGCGTAACGCCGAAGATCCGCTGGCGATGTTCAACGACAGCGATCCAAAACTCGAGCGTAAGCATGTCGACCCGGACATGCTGTTCAGCGACGAAGCGTTGTTCAAAAAAGAGAGTATTTTTGACGACGTCACCCCGTCAACGCTGGTGCCGCCGGGCGAGACGAGCCCCGTGAAGCCAGAAGAAGAGGCGACGGATGAGCTCGATCCGCTGGCCCTGTTTGGCGGTAAGGCCAGCGCACCAGCCGCGCGTAATGACGACCCGCTCGGGCTGATGGGCGGCGCGCCACTAACCCATCCGGATGACATTATTGCCGAGAAGCCTGCGCCAGTGCCGGAACCTGAACCTGAACAGGAAGAGGACGTGCTGGCCGATTCTCCGCTGTTCGCCCCAGAGCCGCAGGAAGAACCGCGTGCTGAAGAAGAGCCCGCGCGACCGGATTACGCAGGCTTCACCATGCCTACGCCACAGGCCGTTGCGCGCAGCAGCGCGCAGGCCCCGAAGGGCCGCCTGCGCATCGACCCGGTCAATAACGCCGCCTCGCCCACCACGGCAAACAGCGGTGAGAAGGGCGAAGTGCTGCAGGGTGAGCTGTTGGAGGCACTGCTGGAGGGGATGGGGCTGAGCGAAATGCAGCCCGTCCCGCAGTTTGACCGTGAAAATATGCGTCAGCTGGGGCAGATCCTCGGCATGTTCTCTCAGGGGACCGTGGCGCTGCTTTCCTCGCGCTCTATCCTCAAGCGCGGCGTGAAAGCCGATATGACCATGGTGCTGGACGATGCCAACAACCCGTTCAAGCTGTTGCCGACCGGCAAAACCGTGCTGATCCAGATGTTCGGCACACCGATGCCGGGCTTTATGCCGCCGACCAAATCGGTGCGCGACGCGCTGATCGATCTGCAGGCGCACCAGCTGGGCATGATCTCCGGCATCCGCGCCATTATCGCCGCGATGCTGCAGTCCTTTAACCCGGAGCAGCTGGAAGAGCAGGCGAAGCAGAACGGGATGACCTCGCGTCTGGCGCTGCCGGGCAGCCGCAAAGCGGCCCTGTGGGACTACTTTGTTCGCAGCTATGGCGAGACGGCGGGCGAGATTGAGGACGACTTCCACACCCTGTTCGGCGAGGCCTTCCTTCATGCGTATGACATGGAGGTCAATCAGTACAAAGACTCACAGAGCGGATCGGAAGACAAATGAATATCGCAACGGCTTCTCTCTCCCGCCAGGGGACGCGCGCCAGCAACCAGGATCAGACGGGAGAAACCATAGGGGAACGTTCAGCCTGCTTTGTCGTCTGCGACGGCATCGCGGGGCTGCCGGGCGGCGAGGTGGCCGCAGCGCTGGCCCGCAACAGCATTATCTCCCGCTTCGATGGCGACAAACATCTTAATGCGCAGCACATCCGCGACTACGTGCAGACGGCGAACCGCACCATTCTCAGCGAACAGCAGGCCGTACAGGACTATCGCCGGATGGGCACGACGCTGGTCAGCCTGTTCATTGATCGTGATTACGGGCTGGCCTACTGGGCGCACGCCGGAGATAGCCGCCTGTACCTGTTTCGCCGGGGATGGCTGTGGCATGTGACTACCGACCACAGCCTGGTGCAGCAGATGAAAGATGCCGGGCACCAGACCGACAACCTGAACAGCAACCTGCTCTATCTGGCGCTGGGGATTGAAAACGGCGGGCCGGAAGCGAGCTACAGCGATGTGGTGCAGGTTGAGGACGGCGATGCCTTTTTACTGTGCACCGACGGGTTCTGGCACGGCGTCAGCGAAGAGCAAATGAAGCAGTCGCTGCATATGGTCAATACGCCGCAGGAGTGGCTGACCTTAATGAACCAAATCATTCAAAAGAATGGCGAACAGGAGGGGAATGCTCAGGATAACTATACTGCCCTGGCGGTATGGATGGGCAACCCTCAGGACACCACTTTGCTGCACACCCTCTCTGACGCAGCACAATTTCTTCCCTGCGGAACTGATTAGACACACAAGGAACGATATGAAACTTTGGCTATCGGGTTTGGCACTTCTGGCGGCGACCTCCACCGCGCAGGCTGAAAATTTCCGCATCGTGCAGTCTCCTGCGCAGAAGCTGGATATCTGGATCGACAACATCAAAGACAACACGCCGCAGAGCTGGTGTAAGCCTGAGGTGGCGCTGCGTATTGTGGCGAACGGCAAGAAAGACGTCTCCGTGCTGGAGAACTTTGTGCCGCGTCTTGGCTCACTGCTGGAACACCAGTGCAGCAAAGTGAATAAACTCAGCTGGACGCTCAACGATCCGGCGGGTACCACGCTGGCGCAGGGCACGGCTGGCAAAGCGCAGGACTGGGCGCTGGTGGTGAAACAGGAGCAGGCCGCGTCTGCCGCGATCGTCACCGCCACCCCAGCCAGCGGCGCGTTACTGCCGCCCGATCAGAACGTGGCTTCCCGCACCGTTGCCGCCGACCGTACGCCGTGGCAGGAGTTTACGCTTCAGGACGGCTGCCACCTGCGGACCTTCTGGGAAGGGGGCGCTTCTGCACCGGCGCTCTTTATTCCGGATTCTGACACCACCCGCTGCGGGAACGGCAGCTGGCTGAGCGGACACACCGTTGTGTCGCAGTCCCGCAACGGCGGGCAGAAAGAGATGGCGGTGACCTACATTCATGGCTTCCCGGTCACCGGGCTGAATCAAAGCGCCGACCCGGAAAACGCGCTGATCACCTCCGTCAACAAAGAGCGCATGGTATTCAGCACCCCAAACAGCGACCAGAGCTGGATGATCCTGCCTTACGACAATGCCCTGAACAGCTGGAAGAGCAACGGCACGGTCGCGGTGGAGATTTCCCGTGAAACCGCCAGCGATGATGCAAAACTGCAGGCGCGTATCGCGGCGGTGAAAAAAACCTGGAGCGCCTGGGTCGCACCCGGCACGCCGCTGAATATCGTTCTGATTGACACCCTGCGTCCTCAGCTGCGCGATCCGGCCGTCGGCGCATGGCGCGCGGCAAATTAAGGAATGGCAATGAATACGCTCTATCAACACCTGGCGGGTGAGTCGCTTAACGACGCGCTCGCGCGCCTTGAAGCTGAAATCAAAGCCCGTCCGGCGGATGCCGACCTCCGCGCCGCGTTCGTGCAGTTTTTAACCCTCAGCGGCAACTGGACGCGTGCCCTGACCCAGCTGAAAAGCTGGCTGGCGTTGAAGCCGCAGGCGAAGCCCACCGTCACGCTGCTGGAGCAGTCCATTCAGGGCGAGCTGCAGCGCGCGCAGGTGATGGCGGGACAGGCGCGTCCGGCGATGCCTGAAACCCAGTGGCCGTGGCTGACCACCCTTGCCGCGGCGCTGAGCGAGGAGGGCGAGCGCGCGCAGGCGCTGCGTCTGGAAGCCCTTGAACAGGCGCAGGCAAACCCTGGTAGTGTCACCCTTGAAAACGAGGAGACGCAGGCCTTTGACTGGCTGATGGACGGCGATGCCCGTCTCGGCCCGGTGTGCGAAACCATCGTCAACGGCCGCTATTTCTGGCTGCCGTTTAACGCCATCGCGGAGATCCGTTTCCAGGCGCCTGCCAGCGTCACCGATCTGGTCTGGCGTCACGCGCTGGTGCGCCTGACCGACGGTACGGAACAGGTGTGTCAGATCCCGGCGCGTTACCCGTTTGCAGCCGATGCCTCTGATGCGGTCAAACTGGGGCGCACCACCGACTGGCACCCGCTCGATACTGACGGCACGCTGTATGAAGGCCAGGGCCAGAAGGCCTGGCTGAGCGAGCAAAGCGAAAGCCCGCTGCTGTCCTTGAGCCTCGTGACGTTCGCGACGGATGGAGCCGATGAGTAATCCCGCTGGCGAAGGCGATCTGCTGCGCAGCGGCTGGCAAGCCCGCAGCAAGCAGGAGAAGGTGGGGGCGCGCGACAAAATGCAGCCTTCGCTGCTCGATCGCCTCACTGATAACGACCCGGAAAAAAAGCGCGAGTCGGCCAACAGCAATCTGATCACCCATGCCGCCCTGCGCCGCAATGTCCTGCGCGATCTGCAGTGGCTGTTTAATACCATCAACCACGATGCCTCCGGTGATTTGAGCGCGTTACCGCACGTGAGCCGCTCGGTGGTTAACTTCGGCGTCGCGCCGCTGGCCGGGAAAAGAATGTCGGACATCGAATGGCACGACATTCAGCGCAAGCTCACCGAGGCCATCATCAATTTTGAACCGCGCATTTTGCCGCAGGGGCTGCAGGTCCGCTGCGTGTCGGATACCTCCTCGCTGGATCTGCACAACGTGCTCTCCATCGAGATCAAAGGGCGTTTATGGTGTGTGCCTTACCCGCTGGAGTTTCTGTTTCGTACCGATGTCGATCTGGAAAACGGCCATTTTGAACTGAAAGATGCGGGGTAATCATGGAAAGTAAACTGCTCGAATACTACAACCGCGAGCTGGCCTACCTGCGCGAAATGGGGGCCGAGTTTGCCGAACGCTATCCTAAAGTCGCCGGGCGGCTGGGCATGCGCGGCATCGAGGTGGCGGACCCGTATACCGAACGTCTGATGGAGGGCTTCGCCTTCCTGACCTCCCGCGTGCAGATGAAAATGGACGCGGAGTTTCCGCGCTTCTCCCAGCGTCTGCTGGAGATGATTGCGCCGAACTATCTTGCGCCCACGCCGTCGATGGCGATCGCGGAGATTGAGCCCGACAGCAGCAGGGGTGACCTGAGCAAGGGCTTCATTGTGCCGCGCGGTACCATGATGGACAGCCTGGCGCTGAAAAAAACCGGCGTGACCTGCAGCTATACCACGGCCCACGAGGTCAACCTGCTGCCGCTGAAAATCGACAAGGTCGAGCTGGGCGGCGTGCCCGCCGATCTGCCGCTCGCGCAGCTGGGGCTGAGCCAGCGGGGGATCGGCAGCGCTCTGCGGATCCGCATCGCCTGCGACGGCCCGCAAAACCTCGGGCACCTGGATTTCGACCGTCTGGAATTTTTCCTCGGCGGTCCGGATATTGAAGCGCTGAAGCTGCTGGAGCTGGTGATGGAGCACCACGTTGGGATCGTCTGTCAGACGGTCGGCCCGCAGCCGCAGCGACAGCTGCTGGCGTCGGATGCGCTGCGCCAGGAGGGTTTTGAGCCTGACCAGGCGCTGCTTCCGGACGATCTGCGCAACTTTGACGGCTATCGCCTGCTGCAGGAGTATTTCGCGTTTCCGGCCCGTTTCCGCTTCATTAGCCTCAGCGGCCTGAGCACGCTTATCCAGCGCTGTGAAGACGAAAAAGCCTTCGACATCTTCATTCTGCTGGATAAGTCGGATGAGCAGCTGGAGCGCGTGGTCGATGCCAGCCACCTGGCGCTGCACTGCACGCCGGTCATCAACCTGTTCCCCAAGGTCGCGGCGCGTCAGAAGCTGAATGAAGGCCAGCATGAATACCATCTGGTGGTGGATAACATCCGTCCGCTGGATTATGAAATTTACGCGGTCAAAAAAATCTATGGCAGCGCGGACGGCCAGCGTGATGACCAGACGTTTCGTCCGTTCTGGAGCACCTGGAGCGGCGATGCGGGCAACTACGGGGCCTATTTTTCCCTGCGCCGCGAACAGCGCGTGCTGTCCGAACACGCCCTGCGCTACGGTACGCGTACCGGCTATATCGGCTCGGAGGTCTTTGTCTCGCTGGTGGATGAACAGCACGCCCCCTGGCAGGAAAACCTGCGCTATATCTCTGCCGAGGTGCTCTGCACCAGCCGCGATCTGCCGCTGATGCTGCAGCAGGAGCTCGGGCAGTTCATTATGGCCGATTCCATGCCGGTGAAATCCCTCACGCTGCGTAAAGGCCCGACGCCGCCGCGTCCGGCGCTGGCCGAAGGGTTCAGCACCTGGCGGCTCATCAGCCAGCTGCAGATGAACTACCTCAGCCTGATGGACAGCGAAAACGAAGAGGGCGCAGTCGCGCTGCGACAGCTGTTAGGGCTGTACGCCAACCTGGCAGAAACGCCCGTGGCGCGTCAGGTGGAAGGCGTTCGTCACTGCGTGCTGGAGCCGGTTCACCGCCGCGTGCCTGAACCCGGCCCGGTCGTTTTCGCCCGCGGGATCGGCATTACCCTGACGGTGGATGAGCGAGCCTTTTCCGGCGCCAGTCCGTGGCTCTTCGGCAGCGTGATGGAGCGTCTCTTTGCCCGTCTGGTGTCGATCAACAGCTTTACGGAGTTCACCCTGAAAAGTCAGCAGCGCGGCGAGATTGGCTACTGGGCGCCGCGCATGGGTAAAAGGGCGCTGATATGAGTGACGCCGCCACTGTACCGCTGCGCGTGCATCGCCTGACGAAGCTGCCGGATGCGTTCTGGCACGGGGTGCGCGAGACGCCCTGGCGCTACGATCTGTTTCAGCTGTTAAGGCGCATTGATGCCCAGGGCGGCGAGCGCTACCCGCTGGGCCGCGCGCCGCTGCCGAAATTTGAACCGCTGCGCATCGGCCAGCAGCCGTCGATGAGTTTTGCGCCGTCGACGCTGGCTAAGGTGCGTCAGCGGGAGGAAAGCGGGCTGCATGAGGTATCTATCCTCAGCTTCGGCCTGTTTGGCCCGAACGGCCCGCTGCCGGTCCACATGACCGAATACGCCCGCGAGCGTATTTATCATCATCAGGACACCAGCCTCAGCGCGTTTGCCGATCTGTTCCATCACCGCCTTGCGCTGCTGTTTTACCGTGCCTGGGCGGATGCGCAGCCCACTGTCTCACTGGATCGCGCCGATAACAGGCGTTTTGAAGGCTACCTGGCGTCGCTGATTGGCATGGGGCAGCCGGGTCAGATGAACAAAGGCAGCCTGAGCTCGCATGCCCGCTTTACCCACGCCGGACACCTGACCCGTCACGGGCGGGATCCGGAGGGGCTGGAGAAGATCCTGCGCAGCTATTTTAAGGCGCCGGTTAAGCTGGTGAGCAACGTGCCGCAGTGGATGCCGCTTTCCACGCGCGAGCAGGCGCAACTGGGAGCAGGACGCCGCATGCCGCGCATGGGTGAGTCCGCCTTTCTCGGCGTCGCCGTCCGCGACGTGCAGCATAAGTTTCGCATCGAGATTGGCCCGCTGAGCGCGGAGGAGTACAACCGTTTTCTGCCGGGGGAAGCGTGGGTCACCGAGCTGCGTGACTGGGTGCGTCAGTACGCCGGGGTGGAGTTTGAATGGGAAACACGGGTGATCCTGCGTGAAGACGCGGTGCAGGGCACCACGCTCGGCGGTGCCGGGCGATTAGGCTACAACACCTGGCTGGGCCTTCAGCCGCGGCCTGTCCCGCGTGGCGATCTGGTGTATTGCGCAGAGCGATAATTTTTCTAACGCATTGTTATCAATGGAACCGAACATGTCAGAAATAAGCCGTGCCGTGCTTTTCGGCAAACTGGATACTCTGTTATTTACCTCTCTGGAAAGCGCCACTGCGTTCTGCAAGCTGCGCGGCAACCCCTATGTTGAGCTGGTGCACTGGCTGCATCAGCTGATGCAGCAGCAGGATGGCGATCTGCAGCAGGTCATCCGCCACTTTGCCCTTGATGAACAGCAGCTGACGCGCGATATCGTTGCCGCGCTGGATGTCCTTCCGCGCGGGGCGAGTTCCGTTTCCGATCTCTCCGAACACATCGACAGCGCCGTGGAGCGCGCCTGGGTCTTCGGCTCGCTGAAGTTTGGCGTCAGCCGTATTCGCGGCGGCCATTTGCTGATCGGCATGCTGAAAACCTGGAATCTGGCCAACGTGCTGAAAAGCATCTCGTCGCAGTTCACCCGCCTTAACGTCGAGGTGCTGATTGAGCAGTTCGACGCTATTTGCGCCAACAGCAAAGAGACACAGCAGGCCGCTGCTGCCGTCGATGCACCGGCGGGTGCAGTACCGGCTGCGCAGGGGACGCTGGCCCAGTACGGCCAGGATCTGACCGCCCGCGCCCGCGACGGGAAGATTGACCCGGTTGTCGGGCGCGACGAGGAGATCCGCCAGATGGTGGATATCCTGATGCGTCGTCGCCAGAACAACCCGCTGCTGACCGGGGAAGCCGGGGTCGGGAAAACGGCGGTGGTGGAAGCTCTGGCGCTGCGTATCGCCGACGGCGACGTGCCGGAGCCGCTGCAGAACATTCAGCTGTGGCTGCTGGATATCGGCATGCTGCAGGCCGGTGCAGGCATGAAAGGCGAGTTTGAAGCCCGTCTGCAGGCGCTCATTAACGAAGTCCAGTCCAGCGCCACGCCGATCATTCTGTTTATTGATGAGATCCACACCCTGATTGGCGCAGGCGGCCAGCAGGGGACCGGCGATGCGGCAAACCTGCTTAAGCCCGCGCTGGCGCGCGGTCAGCTGCGCACCATCGGCGCCACCACCTGGGCGGAATACAAAAAGTACATCGAGAAAGACCCGGCGCTGACCCGTCGTTTCCAGACGGTGCAGGTTCACGAGCCGGACGAAGCGAAAGCCATTCTGATGCTGCGCAGCACCGTGTCACCGCTGGAGACGCACCACCAGGTTCTGCTGCTTGACGAAGCGGTCAGCGCGGCGGTGAAGCTGTCGCATCGCTACATTCCGGCGCGTCAGCTGCCGGACAAAGCCGTTGCCCTGCTCGACACCGCCTGCGCCCGCGTCGCGGTCAGCCAGAGCGCGCCGCCTGCGCAGCTGGAAGACTGCCTGCGCCATATTGCCGCGCTGGACGTGGAAATTGAGATCGCAGAACGCGAGGCGCGCGTCGGTGCCGGAGACGCTGAGCGCGTAGCAACGTTACGCGCCGAACGCGACGCGTATGAGACAAAACGCGAAGCCCTGTCCCGGCGCTGGGAAGAAGAGCGCAGTCTGGTGCAGGAGATTATCCGTCTGCGCGCCGCGCTGTTCGCGGCGGGCGAGGAATATACCGCTGAGCTGCGCGGCAAGCTGACGGAACAGCAGCAGGCGCTGAACGCCTTACAGGGTGATGAACCGCTGCTGTTTGCGGCGGTGGATGAAAACGTGGTTGCCGCGGTGGTCTCTGACTGGACCGGGATTCCGCTGGGCCGGATGGTGAAAAACGAGATCGACGCGGTGCTCAACCTTGCCGACACGCTGAACCAGCGCGTTATCGGCCAGCGTCACGGTCTGGATCTGATTGCCCGCCGCGTGAAAACCTCGCGGGCGAAGCTCGACGATCCCAACAAACCGGTGGGCGTCTTTATGCTGTGCGGCCCGTCCGGCGTCGGTAAAACCGAAACCGCGCTGGCGCTCGCGGAGTCGCTGTACGGCGGCGAGCAGAACGTTATCACCATCAACATGAGTGAGTTCCAGGAAGCACACACCGTGTCCACCTTAAAAGGTGCGCCTCCGGGATACGTAGGGTATGGTGAAGGCGGCGTGTTGACCGAGGCCGTGCGCCGCCGCCCGTACAGCGTGGTGCTGCTGGACGAAATTGAAAAAGCGCACCCGGACGTCCACGAAATCTTCTTCCAGGTCTTTGATAAAGGCTGGATGGAAGACGGAGAGGGGCGCCACATTGATTTCCGTAACACCATCATTATTCTGACGTCTAACGTCGGCACCGACCTGATTAGCGCCATGTGCGCCGATCCGGAGCTGGTGCCGGAGCCGGACGCCTTGAGCGGCGCGCTGCGCCAGCCGCTGCTGGAGGTGTTCCCACCGGCACTGCTGGGCCGTCTGCTGGTGGTGCCGTATTACCCGCTCAGCGACGAGATGCTGGGGCAGATTGTTCGCCTGCAGCTCAAGCGCATTCAGCGTCGTCTGGAAGAGAATCACAGCATTATTTCTGAGTTTGACGACAGCGTGGTGGAACAGATTGTTCAGCGCTGTACCGAGGTGGAGTCCGGCGGCCGCATGGTGGACGCTATTCTGACCAACACTCTGCTGCCTCAGATGAGCCAGATCTTACTTACCGCCAGCCGCAGCGACGAGCAGTACCGACGTCTGCACGTCACCTGCGAGCAGGGCGAGTTTCACTGTCAGTTTGCCGCGTAATAATCATCAAGAGAACTGTAAAAGATGACGGATAATGATAACAATCGGACTGTCCCAAACGCGCTCCCGGTCGGGTACCGCTTCAACGAGTTTGAAATCAAAGAGGTGATCGGCGGCGGCGGTTTTGGCATTGTCTATCGCGCGTGGGATCACCAGCTCGAACGCACTATCGCTATCAAAGAATTTATGCCTTCCTCGCTCGCCGTACGCGGCGACGACATGACCCTGGTGTTGCGCAGCGAGCGCTTTGGCAAAGCGTTCTCCGCGGGCCTGAACAGCTTCATTCAGGAAGCGCGTCTGCTGGCGCGCTTTAACCACCCGAACCTGCTGCACGTCCTGCGCTTCTGGGTGCAAAACGACACGGCCTACATGGGGACGCTGTTTTACAGCGGCACCACGCTGTCACGCCTGCGTGAAGAAAAGCCGGAGCTGATCAACGAAGCCTGGATCCGCCGCACGCTGCCGATGCTGTTCGGTGCGATCAAGACCATCCACGACGAAGGCTACCTGCACCGCGACATCTCTCTGGATAACATCCAGATCCAGGATAACGGCCTGCCGGTGCTGCTCGATTTCGGCTCCGCGCGCCGCACCATCGGTAACCTCTCCGACGAAACGGAAACCATGCTGCGCCCGGGCTTTGCGCCGATTGAGCAGTACACCGACGACAACGAAAGCGAGCAGGGCCCGTGGACGGATATTTACGCCCTCGGCGCCGTGCTGCGTACCCTGATTGTGGGTTCTCCGCCGCCGGTCAGCGTGGTGCGCTCTATTCAGGATACCTGCAAACCGCTGGTAGAAATCATGCCGCAGGGCTATTCCATCCCGCTGCTGCAGGCCATTGACCGCGCGCTGGCGCTGCACATGGAGGATCGTCCGCAGTCCATCGACGAGTTCGCCGCGCTGATTGAGATGCCGGTCGCCGGGATCAACGACGTGCTGACGGCGAAAAAGCCCGGCACGATGCTGGTTCCGGTTGAAGACGAGAAACCGGCTTCGCTGCTCGACTGGCGCCGCTACAAGATCCCGGGCATGGTTGCCGCGGGCGTGCTGGTGGGTATTGTCGCCGGGGCGATGATTTTCAGCGGCGGTAACGATGCGCCAGAGCAGGCTGCGCAGGCACCGGCAGAGACGCGTCCAACCGAAACTGCCGCGAACGCCCCAGACGTGAAGCCAGAAACGGCGAAGGTGAGCGAACCGGCGACAGCACAGCAGACCCCACCGCCTGCCGCGAGCCCTGTTGCGTTGGTCTATATCCGCATCCTCGACGGCGAAACGCTGAAAGTAAACGGCGAGCCAAAAGCGCTGCGCCCGGGAACCAACGGCTATGCATCGCTCAAGCTGCCGGCCGGTGAGGCGAAGATTGAACTGCAGGGCAACGGAAGAACGCGTGGCCAGACGCTGGATATTGCCAAGCCGGGCACCTGGCTGGTGAATCCGTAGGAATATAAACAGGAGATACTATGGAAGTGTACAATCTTCGAAGCCAGAGGCTTCACATCCAAAGGAATGTGAGAAGGTTGTCTCTCCTGTTTATGCGTTTTGAATTTAACCCTAATCTGGAGAGTTGAGTTGAAGCCAACATGTGCCTCCCCATTTTTGTAAATAATAATATCGGGCGTACACAAAACAACCTCGCTCATTTAAATAGCAAATTATGGTATTTCTGGGGAAGTATGGATCTTCTCGCAATATTGCTTTATTGCGTGAATTCAGTTCGCCACGACAGAATTCCATTCATTTCTGATGCAAAAGCGTTTAGTGATTCGTTGCATTATTATGCAGGTGATGGTTTCAGCATTTTGGTCATGCTTTTTTTTGTGCTTGACTTACTTTTATTACTCTCTTTGTGTGCTTCGGCCTGGTTATTCTTCAAGCGAAAGATCGGAGCGATTAAATTTGCCCTTGCTCAGGAAGTATTTCGCTTGATTTCATTCAGATGTTCGGTCTCATTTTTCCCTCTTTTAGTAAGTATGTTTGATATTTCAAACATCTGGTTGAATGTAGGCTTATTTGTCACTTCAGAATTACTGAAAATCTACTCTCTTGTTTTTTGGATGATCAAGAGGGAAAAGCCCCTTTCTTGAATGACGCTTTATCACAGATGCGAACCCCTTTTCTGCATCGCATAAGCTAGATGGAATAAAGATTATGCTCAACCGAATTACCGTTCAGCTCCCGGTGGAGGGGCTTCTGTTCTGGAAACTGACGGGCCGCGAGGCGATGTCCGAGTCGTTCGCGCTGACGCTGACCGTGCTCGGCACGGACGCGCGCATCGACCGCAGTAAGCTGCTGGGCCAGCCGGTCACGGTGACCATCCCGACGCAGAGCCTGCTGACGTCCCGCTATATTAACGGCAAGATTACCCGCGTGGCGGTCAGCGCCGTTGAGCTGACGGGCACCCGCTATGCGGTGTACCAGCTGACGGTGGAGCCGGACCTGTGGCCGATGAAGCGCGACCGTAACCTGCGTATTTTCCAGGGGCAGACGGTGCCGCAGATTGTGAAAACCCTGCTCGGTGAGCATCAGGTCAACGTTGAGGACAAACTCACCGGCAGCTACCGGGTGTGGGACTACTGCGTGCAGTATCAGGAGTCGAGCCTGGACTTCATCAGCCGCCTGATGGAGCTGGAGGGGATTGCGTATCACTTCCGCCATGAGGCGGACAAGCACACCCTGGTGCTCACCGACGCCGCCACGCAGTACCAGCCGTTCAGCGGCTATGAGGTCATTCCTTACCACCAGACGCCGTCAGGCGGCAGTACGGATGAAGAGGGCATCAGCCAGTGGGCGCTGGAGGACAGCGTGACGCCGGGGATTTACAGCCTTGACGACTATGACTTCCGCAAGCCGAACGCGTGGCTGTTCCAGGCCCAGCAGAACCCGGCGTCGCCGAAGCCGGGCAGCATCGACGTGTACGACTGGCCGGGTCGCTTTGTGGACAAGGGGCACGGGGAGTTCTATGCCCGCATCCGTCAGGAACGCTGGCAGGTGGAGCACCAGCAGATTCAGGCCACCGCGACGGCGGCGGGGATTGCGCCGGGGCACACCTTCACCTTAACCAACGCGCCGTTCTTCAGCGACAACGGTGAGTATCTGGTGACGGCGGCGGGTTACCACCTCGAAGAGAACCGCTATGCCAGCGGCGAGGGGGAGACCATTCACCGGACTGATTTCACGGTCATCCCGTCGGCGGTGGTGTACCGTCCGGCGCAGAGCACGGCGTGGCCGCGCACCTACGGCCCGCAGACGGCGAAAGTGGTGGGGCCGAACGGGGAGAGTATCTGGACGGACAAATACGGTCGGGTGAAGGTGAAGTTCCACTGGGACCGTCTGGCGAAGGGCGATGACACCAGCTCCTGCTGGGTGCGCGTGTCGAGCGCGTGGGCGGGCCAGGGCTACGGCGGGGTGCAAATCCCGCGCGTCGGCGATGAGGTGGTGGTGGACTTTATCAACGGCGACCCGGACCGTCCGATCATTACCGGGCGCGTGTACAACGACGCGAGCATGCCGCCGTGGGTGCTGCCGGCTGCGGCGACGCAGATGGGCTTTTATAGCCGCAGCAAAGATGGCCATAAAGACAATGCCAATATTCTCCGTTTTGAAGATAAAGCCGGGCACGAGCAGATCTGGATCCATGCAGAAAAAAATATGGATACGGATATTGAAAATTCTGAAACTCATGATGTCGGTGTCGATCGTAGAAAAACCATCGGACAGGATGAGAATATTACGATTAAGCGGAACCTGAAATCAGATGTAGGTAATAATGAAACGCATAATATTGGTAACAAGCACGTTATAAACGTTGGGAAAGATCAAACCGTCTTGACCATGGATAAAGAGGGTAACGCGCTGCTGGAATCTGTGACCACGATTAAACTCAAAGTTAAAGACAACTATATTCTGATCGCCCCGGATACCATTGAGATTCACGTAGGCCAGGGCAACCTCAAAGCAGAGGCTGTGGAACAAGCCATCTTCAAAGGTGATGAGCTTACAAAACTAGGTGATGGGATCAATACCGAGCTCAAGGCAAATGATACGGTGAGTATAACGGGAACTAACCTTACCGATATTAAGGGCGCGATTGTAAAAGTTAACAGTTAATCTGCGTACAGAGAACGCTATTATGGGAAAACCAGCCGCCAGAGCGCGCATTGATTCCAGCGCACATACTGGCCCAATTCAAAGCGGAAGTCCCAACGTAATTATTGGCGGATTTCCGGCAGCACGAAAAGGTGACCCGCTTTCATGCTCCCAACATGGTCAGGGAAGTATTCTCAGTGGTTCAACAACGGTATTTGTGAACGGTTTGCCTCTCGCCAGGGAAGGTGACAAGACGGGTTGCAATACCTCAGCGACCCCTGCGGTCGCATCCACTCAACCCGCACCTCCGCAATACTGGGGCGGTACGGCGGCGAAGGATGCGGGTAAAGATGGTGCTATACATGGTGATGTTTACGACGCCCGTGTGCTTGGCGCCTATGCAAGCCTTGAAGATAAATCCGGCTTTGGAAAACCTGATACGGCTTCAGCCGGATTCGCACTTGCCGATATCACGGTCGGGAATACAAAAAGCCAGGATAAATATAAAGGCGAGGTACGTACTAAAGTAGGGGTGGCGACTGCCAGTGGCACGTTAGTGACCGATCGAGCTGATTACGGGGCGATTAATCTCAATGCAAACGCCACCGCGATACAATATGGCGCCTCGGGAAGCATTGGAAAAGAAGGGCAACAATACGGCGGCGTCGGTGGGGATGTATACCTGGCAACCGCTGAAGCGAAGGCCGTCAGTGAACTATATGACGGAAATAAAGGGCGTTATGGTTTTAATGTTGAACTTGGCGCAGAAGCCGCGGCGGTCAAAGGAGAGGCGACGGCTAAAGCCGATTTTTATGGCGTAGTCGTTGCCGATGGCAAACTTTCAGGGAGTGCAGGGAGCGCTGGCGCTTCTGCAGGCGTGGGAACCTGGATTGATAGCACTGATTATTCATTTAACCTTAAGGTGTCCGGTGAGCTTGCAGCGGCGCTCGGTCTGGGAGGGGATGCCAGTATCAAATTTGCTCTCAAACCGATCCTTGACTGGATTTATGACGATGATGAAAGTAAGCCGTCCCCAGCGGCGGGCAGTGGCGATGGTGTGATTAAGACTGGCTGTGTTACAGTCCTGATAGGAGATTAAAATGTGTAAATGGGGAACGTTGTGATGCATTGGTTTTTCTTTATTCTCTTTATGATTTGGACGCTAGCGCTTATCTGGAATGGAAAAGATTTATTTAACAAAAAGCAGTGGCTCCTTGCGGGGTTAATGTTCGTTCTGGTGTTAGTGGCTACGGTCGTCATTGGCTTTACGTTGAAATGGCTTGCTCAGTCAATGTCATTATTTTCCGTCGCAACGGCCAAGCATTATTCGATCATCTTATCCATGTCTTTCCTGTGTGTTTGGGGATTAAAGATCACAGTAGTGCTGCTCTGCACGTTATTTTCCGGCATTATGGGGGGGCACAAAAGATACAACGCGGAAAATTATGAAAAATTATCGTCTATGACACGTGCCGTGGCGCCTGGCTTACTTATCTTTGCTAAAAGCTTAATTACCCTCGGAAGCTTCCTTATGTTTTCGGGTTTATGGCTTAAGTAAGCGCGACGAGTGAGGTTGCATTATGGTTACTGAAAAACAATATTTTTTTCCTCTTGAGATAAAGGATCAGGAAAAAGAGATTCGGGAAAATTTCTGGAAATGTCTCTATACCTCTGCAGAAAAAGAGATGCTTCATTACTGGCTATTGTTACCCCAGAATGTTAAGCCAGCAGAGTTAAAGCCGATCACGTTTCAGGAGGTTGGGCTGACGAATATCGGACGATACATCGCCGATGACACCGGCCCCTATATTGAAGTCTGGGCTGCATATGAACACTGTCAGTGGGAGATGAATGCGTCAGACTGGCTTATCAATAAGCTCGATTTAATGGGTGAGAAAGTACTGAGCCAAAGGATAATTACTCATCCTTCAGGAAGCGGGAAGTTTGCGGATATCCTGTCCATTAAAATGATGCCATCGGGTGATGAGGTCGTTTCACGATATACGGTGCAGAAGGATTATAATCCTGTAAATGGTGGGGGAAATTACTTCCTTTTGAAAACGGCTTGTGCGTCGAAGGATTACAACACGATTGCCGATACTATTTTCCTGATTGCTATCAACTGGGATTTACTGCATCGCAGCAATTTGATGCTTTCAGAACTGTTGAAAACAGTCAGCCTTAGCAACAAAAATGACAGTGGATTTAAAATTCCGGATTCATGGCTGGTGAATACGCTGGATGATAATCGTCTGGTAATTGAACACACAATAGGTAACGTCAACCATGGAGTGATTAATTTCTGTCTTTTCCGTCAGGCTGATTATCCCGCTGCGCAGGCTATTTTCGATGAAGCAACTGCGCGCTTTAACCGCCACGATAGTGCGGTCTCTCTTACGACATCGGACATTGCCAGCATCCCAAATGATATCAATCCCACGTTTACAGGCGATCTTTATAGCTGTACGGGAGAGGTAGTCAGTGCTGCTGAGAATATCAGGGCTTATTACGATATGCGTATCTTTAAAATTAATGATTTGTGGTGTTACGTTGAGGTGGTTGGGCCTCATCGTAATCATCAGGATTATTATTACGAAGCCAATAAACGATGCATGGAAATCATTCTTTCTACGTTTCGCATAGAAAAACGATGAGCTGACAAAGTTAATTCATGACCATCTAAATAAAACCACAGAAATGTGGTTTTATTTTTGTTTCACAGAAACAATATCATAACCGCCTTCGTTCTGAGAATTAGTTAACTTCAGGCACTGAGAACAGATCATCGTGGAATAAAAAATCATGCTCAGCTGAACTATCGTTCAGCTCGCGGGAGTGGATATTCTGTTCTGAAAACTGACATCCCGCTATGTTAACGGCAAGATTATCCACGTGGCGAACGGTGCCGTTGAGAGAACGGGCACGCACTATGCTGTGTAACAGGTAGAAGTGGAGTATCCGCAGGTTCAGGCCACCGCCAGGGCAGTATTTGAGGTGACTCATGAGTAAAGAAAATTACACCGCGCTGGATTATATCAATGATGCTATTGATGCAATTAATCATCGATTAGAAGAAAATCCTACATTTTCTTTATATGTTATGGCAAAGAATCAGTTGGACTATATTAAGTCTATTCTAACGGGGTCTGAGAAAGATAAAAGTAAATTGCACAAATTAAATCTTGGAGTGCTTGCGTCAAAAGAGTTTGATACAACCGATGCAGAACTTGCTCAGCATTTGTCCAATGTTAATTATATAGCTTCGCAAATGGGAAAAGGATTGAAGTTTATTCTCCCTCATGAGCAAGACGTTGAGTATTTGAAAAGGCAAAGACGGTATCGCAAGTGGTAAACAACGTTTGATTAAAGGGTGCGGGATGATAGATCTTTACAGCGAAGATTCAGTAATGAATCATTATGCCGATCGTTATAATAACTACATGCCAGTTAATGTTCGTAAGGTAATAAGAAACAGCATTGATGATTCAAATTCCTCTCATGTATGGGATGAAACATTACCTTTAATCACAAATGAAGATGTTTCACGCGATAAAGCACTTGGGGCGTTAGTGGGTTTGGCTGTTGGCGATGCAGTTGGCACTACTCTTGAATTTAAACGCAGAGATAGTGAACATGTAGTGGATATGATTGGTGGCGGGCCCTTTGAATTAAAACCCGGTGAATGGACAGATGATACGTCTATGGCATTATGTCTGGCAGAAACTTATCTTTCAGAAAAAAGAATGCATACCGATGTACTTAGAAAATATCTCCTGAAATGGTATCTCAATGGGGAGAACAGCAGTAATGGTCGTTGTTTTGATATCGGTAAAACGACGCGATTCGCGCTTGAACAGTATATGCTTGTCGGACCTTCCTGGTATGGTAATACAGAAAAGCACACGGCTGGTAATGCTGGGGTTATTCGTCAAGCTCCGGTGTCTATCTTCCGTCGAAAATCGCTGCGTGCGATTTACTTCGAATCCCAGGCTCAGAGTCGAGCAACTCATGGTGCAGTAGAGTCAATTAATGCATGCCAATTTCTCGGATTAGTATTGCACTATTTAATTAACGGTTATCAAAAAGACGAAGCTTTTTCGCCTCATGTTTTCCCATTATGCGCGCGTGTAATGATCATAAACGCGGGTGAGTATAAGCAGAAAACTCGCGATCAGATTCGTTCAAGTGGTTATGTTATCGATACGCTTGAGGCCGCGATGTGGTCCGTATGGAATACTGACAATTTCCGTGATGCGATTCTGCTGGCTGCCAATCTTGCCGATGATGCTGACAGCGTCGCGGCGACTGCGGGACAAATAGCGGGGGCGTTGTATGGTTATTCCGCTATCCCGCAGGACTGGAAAGATAAACTCGTACAACACGAACGTATTGCCACAATGGCGGGTAAACTATTCGATAGAGCACCTGAGGATAATTTTTTATAGTTAGAATTACCAAGGGTAAGCGAGGGCATATGATGACTTGCGATCAGGTATGGAATTTTTAGTTAACTGAATCTACTGCAATGAATGAAATGACAATGTATGGTTACGTTGATAGAGCATTAACTTTAGCACAGAAAAGATATGCAGACGTCAAGAATCGTGATCCCCAATCCCCGCTTTTGCAAATGTACGACTCTATTGTACAACAATTATTATTTCTACGGGATTTAATCGAAGGCAAGGAAAAGGATAGAGCGAAATTATGGGATATGACGTTCGGTATGTATGCAGGGAAGGAGTTTGATCATTCTGATGAGTTGTTTTTTGAAAGGTTGTCAGATGCCTGGTTTATTGTGGATCAAATCCGCCGAGGGTTAAAGGTTAGGCTGCCGCATGAGGTCGATACCAACTATAATAAAAAGAAACAAAACCTCATGAAGAAATTCCCTGATGAATTTTAGTATTTCATATGAATAATATTTTTTATTATGGGTGAAAGGTGATTGACTTACATGCTGATTTAAATGCCTTGTTAAAATATGTTGATAGATATCGTAAATACTTACCCATTAGCAGACCTTCAGTCCAGCGAAGGATGCAGTATACGTATGATAATAAGCCATTAGAATCATCCTCAAATAGTGATGTACAAAAACAATGGGATTTAACACCACCATGTAATATCTCACTAGCGCAATCACGGGATCGTGCGGTAGGTACGCTTATTGGTCTTGCTGTTGGAGATGCTGTAGGTACGACGCTCGAATTTTTACCTCGTGACAAAGCACACGTCAAAGATATGACAGGTGGTGGGCCATTTCGACTTCGTGCCGGCGAATGGACGGATGATACATCCATGGCGTTATGTCTTGCGGAAACGCTCCTTGAGAAGGGTGATGCTGATACTATATGCTTAAGGAATAAGCTTCTGGAATGGTATCAGCATGGTTATAACAGTTCAAATGGCGTCTGTTTTGATATAGGCAATACAACTCGGTTTGCTTTAGAACAATATTTAATAGTTGGTCCTGGGTGGAACGGTAATACTTCGCCAGAAACTGCCGGTAATGCTTCCATGATCAGACAAGCACCTGTCTCTATTTTTTTTAGAAAATCATTAAGCAAAGCGTTTTATGAAGCTAAAAAACAATGTATCGCAACACACGGTGCCGCGGAAGCAATAAATAGCACGCAGTATTTAAGTTTTTTGCTTGTGCATATGATTAACGGTAGCAATAAAGATTTTGTTTTTACACCACACGTTATGCCGCTTCAGCCACGTGTAATGATCATTAACGCGGGTGAGTATAAGCAAAAAACTCGCGATCAGATTCGTTCAAGCGGTTACGTTATCGATACGCTTGAGGCCGCGATGTGGTCCGTATGGAAAACGGATAATTTCCGTGATGCCATTCTGCTGGCAGCCAACCTTGCCGATGATGCTGACAGCGTTGCGGCGACGGCGGGACAAATAGCGGGAGCATTATATGGTTATTCCGCTATTCCGCAGGAGTGGAAAAATAAACTCGTACAACATGAACGTATCGCCAAAATGGCTGGTGAATTGTTCGATAGAGCCCCTGAAGACACTTTCTTGTAACTGTTTATCTCGATGAAAATTCAGGAAAAGTTGTTTTTTTGTGGCATGAGAAGTCAATCTTACAGCTACTCATTATCAAACCAGCAGCGTTTACGCTTTGCGTATTGAAATGAGTTAACTTCTGGCACTGAGATTAGTCCATAGTGGAATAAAGATTATGCTCAACCGAATTACCGTTCAGCTCCCGGTGGAGGGGCTTCTGTTCTGGAAACTGACGGGCCGTGAGGCGATGTCCGAGTCGTTCGCGCTGACGCTGACCGTGCTCGGCACGGACGCGCGCATTGACCGCAGTAAGCTGCTGGGCCAGTCGGTCACGGTGACCATCCCGACGCAGAGCCTGCTGACGTCCCGCTATGTTAACGGCAAGATTACCCGCGTGGCGGTCAGCGCCGTTGAGCTGACGGGCACCCGCTATGCGGTGTACCAGCTGACGGTGGAGCCGGACCTGTGGCCGATGAAGCGCGACCGTAACCTGCGTATTTTCCAGGGGCAGACGGTGCCGCAGATTGTGAAAACCCTTCTCGGCGAGCATCAGGTTAACGTTGAGGACAAACTCACCGGCAGCTACCGGGTGTGGGACTACTGCGTGCAGTATCAGGAGTCGAGCCTGGACTTCATCAGCCGCCTGATGGAGCTGGAGGGGATTGCGTATCACTTCCGCCATGAGGCGGACAAGCACACCCTGGTGCTCACCGACGCCGCCACGCAGTACCAGCCATTCAGCGGCTATGAGGTCATTCCTTACCACCAGACGCCGTCAGGCGGCAGTACGGATGAAGAGGGCATCAGCCAGTGGGCGCTGGAGGACAGCGTGACGCCGGGGATTTACAGCCTCGACGACTATGACTTCCGCAAGCCGAACGCGTGGCTGTTCCAGGCCCAGCAGAACCCGGCGTCGCCGAAGCCGGGCAGCATCGACGTGTACGACTGGCCGGGTCGCTTTGTGGACAAGGGGCACGGGGAGTTCTATGCCCGCATCCGTCAGGAGCGCTGGCAGGTGGAGCACCAGCAGATTCAGGCCACCGCCACGGCGGCGGGGATTGCGCCGGGGCACACCTTCACCTTAACCAACGCGCCGTTCTTCAGCGACAACGGTGAGTATCTGGTGACGGCGGCGGGTTACCACCTCGAAGAGAACCGCTATGCCAGCGGCGAGGGGGAGACCATTCACCGGACCGATTTCACGGTCATCCCGTCGGCGGTGGTGTACCGTCCGGCGCAGAGCACGGCGTGGCCGCGCACCTACGGCCCGCAGACGGCGAAAGTGGTGGGGCCGAACGGGGAGAGTATCTGGACGGACAAATACGGTCGGGTGAAGGTGAAGTTCCACTGGGACCGTCTGGCGAAGGGCGATGACACCAGCTCCTGCTGGGTGCGCGTGTCGAGCGCGTGGGCGGGCCAGGGCTACGGCGGAGTGCAGATCCCGCGCGTCGGCGATGAGGTGGTGGTGGACTTTATCAACGGCGACCCGGACCGTCCGATCATTACCGGGCGCGTGTACAACGACGCGAGCATGCCGCCGTGGGCGCTGCCGGCTGCGGCGACGCAGATGGGCTTTATGAGCCGCACGAAAGACGGTTCCGTGGACAACGCCAACGCCCTGCGGTTTGAGGATAAAGCGGGTGCAGAGCAGGTGTGGATCCAGGCCGAGCGTAACATGGACACCAGCGTTAAAAATGATGAAACGCACAGCGTCGGCGGCGAGCGCAGCCATTACGTGAAGAAAAATGAACTGCATCGCGTGGAAGCGAATCAGACTCAGGCCGTGAAAGGTGGCACCGAGATCCTGACGGGGAAAGGCAAGCTGGATGCGGCGGTGGAGCAGTACGTCATTGCTTCCGGGACGAAGCTGCGGCTGGTCTCCGGTGAGAGTGCCATTGAGCTGAATGCTAACGGCAAGATTAACCTCATCGGCAAAGAGTTTAACTTCTTCGTGGAAGGGGATGGGTATATCACCACGGGCGGTAAGCTGCATCTGAATACCTCTGGTACAAAACCGGGCACCACGGCGCCGGGATCGGGGCATAAAGGGGATATTGATGCGGCGGTGCAGGCGAAATTTACGGCCAAAGATGAGTAAAGCAGGTGCGGTGCTTATCGCGTTACTAACGACGGGAATGGCTGGAGGAGATGCGCAGAAAAAGGATCTTTGGATGTTTATTTCCGGGATGAGTGCATCGCTTAAGACGTTATCCGTTACAACCCTTAGTAACGCGCCGTTATCGTTTAAGATGACCAGGCAAAATGAATATATCAATTTCTACAATGCCGACGATATCAAACTCGCTGATGGAACGAACATAACCGCAATTGGGTTACGTTTAAGCAAACAAAACGACGGCATGGCGCCTTTACTGAATTTTTCACCTTCCTCAGGTCAATGCATAACGCTTGATACCGTTAAAAAGCGCTATCCGCAGCTGAGGTTAACTGATTATCCGCGCGGCCGTTCGGAGAACGAAGTGACCAGCTATACAGCCCGAAAAGATATGAATGGACAAAAAGTGAGCTTCAGTTTCAGCGTGAAAAATCCTCACTGTCTGGGTTCAGTCGTCATTAGCGCCGACTAAGAAATACTGCACTCATGTCCTGACGGTTTCTTCAGGGTGATAATGGCCATACACATTCAATAAATGACGATTAACGTGAAAAAACACACGCCGATATTTCTTTGTTCCGTCCTGATGTTTACCTGTCTCGGCAGCAATGTGGTTTTGGCTCAGGTGATGCCTCCCGTTCTGACAAAACGGGATTTTTCTGTGCAGATCAAAGACCAGCCTGTCGCCCTGGGCGACAGATGGACGCCTGATATTGCCCGTAAAATTGGCGTGCCGGTGGAAGGCAGTTTTACCGGTGAGGTTCCTTTTGATGGAGTCCAATATAAATTCTTTCAGCATCAAAACGCTGGAGTAGAAATATTCACTTCCAACCTCTGGTGGGATAAAGCGGAAAGAAGCGTTGATGATTATATCGTGTCTCAAATTACGCTGACTGCCGAAGACTTCGCAACGCCGCGCGGTGTCCATGTGGGTTCAACGAGAAAGGAACTGAACAGCGCATACGGTACCGGTCAGGTCGAAAATGATGCCGGGGAGCAGTGGATTACCTACGAATTGGATAAAAAACTGCTCTCTTTTGAGATAAAAGGCGACAACGTTATAAAAATAACGATGAATTACAACAATGATTCTCAAGAATAATTTATGACCAAAAAATATGTTGCAACCGTATTGTTCACGGCTTTATTGACAGGCGCAGTTGAAACGTCATCTGCGTTAGAGTTATCGCAATACAATAACCTCAATACGGTCAGACGCATCGTTAACGACAGCGAAGTGACAGACAATCTCAGGAAGACGTTGGGAGATCATTACCAGACCTTTATTGATAACTTTGATGTATTCGGCGAACCGCATACCACCCCAGGTGGCGGATTGTTTGTTGAGGGCTGGCTAAAAGATCTTTATCTGGAGAACGCATCCGCGCTGGTCATCAATCCTGACGGCAAAATCTTTGCGGCCTGGGTGGTTCCAGAATCAAACGTTATCCATTACCAGTCATCTGATAATAGTCAGGCCATTAATGCCGATATTCAGCAATGGGCCGCCAGATTCAATACGATGCAGTTTGCAAAAAGCAGCCAATCAGGACTCGCGTTTGACGGGGAGTGGGCTGGTGAATTCGAGAACGACTCGACGTTAACCCTGCGGCTAGCTGAATCTGGCAACCGTATCACCGGGTCTTATTGCTATGTCTCCCGGAGAGGAAACCGCATCGATTGCCCGGAAGATGATGAGCATAATCTTAGCGGTACGATCGCGGGAAACCGTGCGAACGTTGAGTTCAACTCATCGTTTGGCGGCGCAGGCGGACGGGCTGTTCTGGAACTAAAGGGGAGTGAAATGGAATGGCGTTTAGTTACTCCTCCTCAAAAAGGAAATGATTTTGCTCCGCTGCGTTATACGTTACGTAAAGCCGCTTCGGTTCAAAACGCGGAAACCAGAAAACTCGACACCGAAAAGTTCACTATCTCTCTGATAAACAAGTGCGGGCGTTTCGAGGGTGAATGTGACCAGATGGTTTATCTCGGTGTGCGCAAAAGCGATAACAGTACGATCTCCTTAAAGGGAAAAACGTTACACGACCCCGCAGGTAAAATAATCGGCTCAACGTACAAGAACGGCGAGATCGCTTATACCGTCACGTATGCACCCGTGAAATTGGTTGTCAGCAAAGGCAGCCATGTTTTAGTCGAACAGTCAGGCCAGTGGCTTAAATAACTATAGCCAGCCAAAAGGCCAGCATCGATTGGCCTTCTTGTTTCTCTCAATATTAAGCATCCCGAGTTCACTTATGAAATACACCCTCCAGGAAGGCTCGTTTTCCCTTTTTCCTGCTGCCTGGCAGGATAACAGTATGAACATTATTCGCGATGACGAAAGCGGGCTGTCCGTAGTGGTCAGCCGCGGTGTGATTCCCGATGGCAGCGACTACAAACAAGAGTTTCACAGCCAGTGGGATGTGTTGCGTCCTCAGATGGGTGAGATCGCCCAGAGCGAATTCCGGGACGTAAAAGCCGGGCCTGACGGAAACATTAACGGGCTGGAAGTTGAAACCACGTTTGACCGTAACGGGCAACGCCTGTGGCAAAAACAGCTGGCCGTGCAGACGCCGGGCAAACCGGTATTGCTGATTTTTACCCTCTCGGCACTCAGAGCCTTTACCGAAGAGGACGAGGTGCGCTGGAGCGCGCTTAAGCAGAGCCTGACGCTAAACGACAACCGGAATGTGTAAGGCATGAGCGATAACAACGCGGCCCGTAAGGGCGACGAGATTATTCACTCTAGCATTTTTGCTGACATCACCAGCATTGTGGCGGAAGGTGCCGCCTATGCGGTGATTGGCGCGGCGGTGGGGCTGGCGGCTACGGCCGCCGCGCCACTCCTCGGTGCTGGAGCCGCCGCAGCAGGCGTGGCGGCAGTCGGATCCAGCTGTCTGTTAAGCGGGATTATTGGCGGCGTGCTGGCGAACGTGGCGGGGATCACCGACGATATCAGCAACGCCGCGGAAGGGTTAGGCAATGCGCTCTTCCCGCCGTCGCCTGCGGGTAAAATTACCACCGGCTCGAACAACGTTCTGACCAACGCAATCCCCGCCGCCCGCGCGGCAGGCACGCTGACGCCCGCCGATACACCGTCCCCTGAGCCGCAGTCGCCGGGCAGCTTTGCCGATTACGCGGGCATGCTGCTTTCCGCTGCCGGACAGTTTGGCAGCGAAATGTGGCAGCCGAGCGTGGCCTCTGCCGCGGCGGGGACCTCGCCGCTGGAAGAAGACAAGGTGGCGTGTGAAAAGCACTCCGGGCCGCAGTATCTGGCGGAAGGTTCTAAAAGCGTCTTCATCAACGGACAGCCCGCGGTGCGCGCGAAAGATCGCACCACCTGCGAAGGCACCGTGTCCGACGACGTCTCCCCGAACGTGATCATCGGCGGGGACACGCTCACGGTTCGCGATATCAAAAGCGGTAAAACGCCGGGTCTGGCGCTGGGGATGATTGCGCTCTCCCTGCTGCGCGGGCGTCCGGGCAAGCTCCTGAAAAACATGCCCTGCGCGCTGGCGGCGGCCGGCGGCGGGATGCTGGCGGATATGGCCGTCAACGCCGTGTTTGGCTCCTCGCACCCGGTCCACGCCGCCACCGGCGTGAAGGTGCTGAACGACGACGATGAGCTCGACTTCTCGCTGCCGGGGCGCTTCCCGCTTCGCTGGCAGCGCAGCTACAACAGCCTGACGACCCGCGAAGGGCTGTTTGGTCTGGGCTGGGCAACGACTTTTGACAGCTATCTGACGCTGGAAGATAACAATGCGACCTGGTTCGATGAAACCGGGCGCGAGCTGAGCTTTGAACTGCCGCCTGTCGACCGTGCGTTTTACAGCATCAGCGAAGGCATCATTATCCGCCGCAATGAGAACGGCGACGTGGCGATTGCCGACGATGACGGTGCAGTGTGGCGTCTGTACAAACCGACCCGCATCAATCCTTCTATCCTGCGTCTGGCCTCCCTTAGCGATGAATACGGCAACGCGCTGCTGACGGCGTGGGACGAGCACGGCAGGCTGGTTGGTATCCATGATGAGCCGCGGGCGATAGACGTCACCCTGCGCTATGAAGATGAGCACTTCCCGCTGCGCGTGACCTCGGCCAGCCATTTCGACGGCAACCAAACCTGGCCGCTGATGCAGTGGGGCTACGACGCGCGCGGCCAGCTGGCGAGCGCGACGGATGCCTCCGGCGTGGTGACGCGTGAATACCGTTATAACGAGCACGGGCTGATGGTCTGGCACTGCCTGCCGGGCGGTCTGGAGAGCGAATACCGCTGGCAAAAATTCGACCACTGGCGCGTGGTGGAAAACCGCACCAGCACCGGCGACGGCTGCCGCTTTAGCTATGATTTAGCCGCCGGGCTGACGACCGTCGAGCACTACGATGGTCAGACGCGCCGCCACTACTGGAACGCGCAGAATCTGATTGTCCGCTACGTTGACGAGCGCGGTGAAAACTGGCGCTACGAGTGGGATGATAACGAGCTTCTCACGCGTCGCATCGATCCGCTCGGCAACGCCGTCACCTTCGTCTACGACGAGATGGGCAACCGGGTGCAGGAGACCGATGCCGACGGCAATATCCGCACCACCACCTGGCTGGAGCACCGCGCGCTTCCCGCGGCTATTATCGAAGCCGACGGCAGCGCCACCCGGTTCTGGTACGACGAACACCACGGGCTGAAGCGCGTGGTGGATCCGATGGGGCAGACTACGCAGCTGCGCCGGGACGCGTTCGGCCTGGTCGTGGAAGAGGTCGATGCCGCAGGCAACAGCCGCTACCAGGAGTACAACGAGGCCGGGCAGATCGTTCGTGCGACGGACTGTTCCGGGCGAATTACCCGCTATCGCTATCATCCGCTGGGCTGGCTGGTGGCCGAGACTGGCGCCGACGGTGAAGAGACGCGCTACCGCTACGACGCCGCAGGGCGTCCGGTGCAGCTCGATCGCCCGGAAGGCTGGACGGAATCGCTCAAATGGAACGAACGTGGCCTGCCGGTAAAGCATGCGGGCGCCGACGGGAAAGAGAGCGAGTTCAGATACGATGAGGCGGGGCGCTTAACCGCCACCCGTAACACGCAGGGTGAAGAGGTGCGCCGCCGCTGGGACAGCCGCGGGCGCCTGATTGCCCTGGAAAACGAGAACGGCGAAGCGTATCAGTTCCGCTGGGGGCCAGACTCGCTGCTGCTGGAAGAGGTGGGGCTCGATGGCGTAGCCTCGCAGTATCGCTATGATGCCTGCGGGCGCACGATTGCGCGCACCTTTGCCGCCGGCCATCCGGAGGCCATCACCCACGCCTTCGCCTGGAGCGCGAGCGGTCAGCTGGTCGCCCGCACCACGCCGGAAGGGCAGACACGCTACCACTACACGCCGTCCGGGCTGTTAAGCCGGATTGGGCTGCATCCTGCGCTTTCAGCCGACGCGTGGAGCACCGAGGCAGAGCAGGAGCTCGTCTTTGAGTATGATGCGCTCGGTCGCGTGACGCGCGAGGCGGGCGAGCACGGCGAGCTGGCGTGGGAGTATGACGCGCTGGGCAACCGCACCTCCGTCACGCTGCCCGATGGCCGCGAGCTGAAGCAGTTCTACTACGGCAGCGGACATCTGCTCAGCATTGCTCTCGATAAGCTCTCGGTCTCCGATTTTACTCGCGACGAACTCCACCGTGAGACCAGCCGCACCCAGGGGCTGTTGACCACCCGCAGCGAGTACGACCGCCTCGGCCGACTGCACCGCCGGGACGTCTTTACCGGCAATGCCCAGCGCCCGTCGCCGCGCCGCTGGTCCCGCCGCTGGGATTACGACTACCGTAATAACCTGGTGCGCGAAGAGCGGGACGATAACCCGTTCAGCTGGTACCGCTGGCAGTACGACAGCGCCGGGCGCCTGCTCGTTCAGGACGGCACGCTGCCCGGCCAGGAGCAGTGGCGCTGGGATGCTGCCGGTAACCCGCTCGAAGGATCTGCTGAGAAGGTCACGCACAACCGCCTGACGCAGCTGAACGGCATTCGCTGGCGTTATGACATCCACGGCCGTACCGTGGAGAAGGATAACGGCCAGACCCGCTGGCACTACCGCTACGATGGCGAACATCGCCTGACGGAAGTCATCAGCCAGCCGCGGGATCGCAATAAACCTCAGACGCAGGTCAGCTTCCGCTACGATCCGCTCGGGCGACGCATCAGCAAAACGCGCCGCCAGATGCTGGGCGGACAGCCAGCCGGCAAGCCGGTCACCACCCGGTTTGTCTGGGAAGGGTTCCGGCTGTTGCAGGAAGTGCACGGGGATGTGCCGCTCACTTACGTCTACAGCGATCAGGACAGCTACGACCCGCTGGCGCGTATTGACGGCGTGGAAGCGCCGGAGATTTTCTGGTTCCACTGCCAGCCCAACGGCACGCCGGAGCGGATGACGGATAGCGAAGGGCAGGTGCGCTGGGAAGGGGTGAACAGCGCCTGGGGCAAGCTGCTGCGGGAAAGCGAGACGCAGCTATCAGGATATTCCCAGAACCTGCGGATGCAGGGGCAATACCTGGACCGTGAGACAGGGCTGCACTACAATCTGTTCCGGTATTATGACCCGGACTGCGGACGGTTTACGCAGCAGGACCCGATAGGGCTGGCGGGGGGGATAAACCTTTACCAGTATGCGCCGAATGCGCTGGGGTGGGTGGATCCGTGGGGGTTAAGCCGATGCAATACAGGGAAAAAACCAGGGCCGCAACTTCCTGGAGGAATTGCAGAAACATTTGATAAAAGCGTTTATAAAAACAGGCAGCTGAAAAGAGACGAGACTTTTTATAAATATCATGGTGTAAATAATAGAACAGGAAGAAAAATTTCTTGGCTGACAAATGAAAAATACAATTCCGAGGAGGTTTTGCGAGAAAAGCTAGCTATTCGCCATGATTGGGGTGTTAATATTACTAATGTATCAGAGTTTAGAGTTCCTAAAGGAACGTGGGTGAGTGAAGGTCCTGCTGCAGCTCAAGGGGCAGGATATCCTGGGATGGGATACCAGGCTGTGGTATCAAATCTTCCAAGAGCATGGGTGGTTAAAACTTTAAGGGTTCCCTGGTAATGAAATTGAATAACTTAAAAAATGCACTTGAAAAAATAATTTTTGAACTTAATGCCAATGGTAAACATGAATCGGTAAATTTTTTTCAAACTCGTTATGAACAGATAATGATTTTTGGAGACAAAATTCCATTTGAAATAATTGAAAGTCTGTCAACATGCAGAGCTATGGCTCAATACGCAAACTTTTCCCTCAGGGAAGAAAAACTTTTAGATGATGTTGTTAATTACGCACTTGATATTAAAAAAATGATGCCTTGATATTAAGCAAAGAGAAGGATTGATTTTTGCGAGGTTATAATTAAGCAGCGTCTGTTTTTGAAGTGCTCACTCAAACAACAGAAAACAGATAATTTTTAATAAAAGAACACTATTGGCTGGCTTAATATATTAAAATCAAAGCCCGGGTCACGCAACTGAACGGTATTCGCTGGCGCTATGACATCCACGGCCGTACCGTAGAGAAGGATAACGGCCAGATCCGGCACTACCGGTACGATGGCGAACACCGCCTGGGGCAAGCTGTTGCGGGAGAGCGAGACGCAGGGATCAGGATATTCTCAGAACCTGCGGATGCAGGGGCAATACCTGGACCGTGAGACAGGACTGCACGACAATCTGTTCCGGTATTACGACCCGGACTGCGGACGGTTTACGCAGCAGGACCCGATAGGGCTGGCGGGGGGGATAAACCTTTACCAGTATGCGCCGAATGCGCTGGGGTGGGTGGATCCGTGGGGGTTGAGCCGTAAATGTAAGGATCCATCTAAAGAAGCTACGAGATGGCAAGGTCAAGGTGATTACAAAGTATAGATGTCTACAAAAACAGGAAACTGAAAAAAGGCACGATTCTGTATGCATTATATCCAAACGGTGATACTCCTCCATCATATGCAGTGACTTATCCAACCGTTAGGCAAAATAAAGGAAATGCTATAGGCTACCATGAAGCACTTCAGGTTAAAATAGATCCTCATCGTACATTAAGAACGCAAGTTAGAGCTTATTATGTAAGTGAGGATATTGATGTAGCATATGGAAGAGCATTGGCTAATGAGATATATGGTCGAGGGGGGGGCAATTCTTTATCCCTGAGGAATTTAGAAATCTTTTGATACCGGGGAAGGTCATTAGCATATGATTAATTTTAAAATTAACATGGTAAATGGTAAGGTTGAGTTAGACAATAAATGTCTTTTAATACAAAGGGAGGAGGAATTTCTAACTTCTGATCTTTACAAATATCTTGAATCAGAAAATAAAATGCAGAAATTAATTCCCCATCATTATACAGTTAATACCGTTCTTTGGTCGGGAAAGGAATTCGAGATTATAATACAACCATTATGCTTCAGTAATTTGCCATTTACGGTGCAATTAATTTATAAAGAGGGAGGGTATTATAAGGCAATAAATGATTGGAATAAGGTTTCTAACATTGATATGCTAAATAAAGAAGTCGAATTTTTATATCAATGGGTGTCGGGTGAATATGATCTTGGCAAACCAGATGAAAAAGAAAAACATAGTATAATGTGGCACTTGGAATGGGGTGATATAACTATTTGCTATGATATTAAATCATTTAATTGCGGTATTTATTTAACGTGGAATTAACTATTAAATAAGGTTGTCATATTGTGCTGATAACCCGCTTGAAGGTTCCGCTGATAAGGTCACGCACAACCGCCTGACGCAGCTGAACGGCATTCGCTGGCGTTATGACATCCACGGCCGCACCGTGGAGAAGGATAACGACCAGACCCGCTGGCACTACCGCTACGACGGCGAACACCGCCTGACGGAAGTCATCAGCCAGCCGCGGGATCGCAACAAACCGCAGACGCAGGTCAGCTTCCGCTACGATCCGCTCGGTCGCCGCATCAGCAAAACGCGCCGCCAGATGCTGGGCGGACAGCCAACCGGTAAGCCGGTTACCAACCGGTTTGTCTGGGAAGGGTTCCGGCTGCTGCAGGAAGTGCACGGGGATGTGCCGCTGACCTACGTTTACAGCGATCGGGACAGTTACGACCCGCTGGCGCGTATTGACGGCGTTGATGCCCCGGAGATTTTCTGGTTCCACTTCCAGCCGAACGGCACGCCGGAGCGAATTCTGCTCACCATGTTATACCCGTTGAGGTGTGGAAAGAGGAGCAATCATTCTTCAATAATATTGGCATCGGAAAAGACATGAACTCTGCGTTTAATGGTATTAATTTTCCAGGTAGCGCATCAGCGATGAAACAAGATGCAGGGAAAGGTATGGATATCTTCCATAGCAGTAATTATCATAACTATAGTGACATTCTCCGTCGGCGCATTGCTCGTGTTGAGTAACGATATATTTCTGGAAGATTAGATGCTAAAGGGGCGAGGATAGCTAAAAGGCGGATCCAGATTGATATGAAGAATAAAATTTGGATGGGTCATGTTCCCACAAAAAAATCAGGGGAATGAATTAATGTCCTATTATGTGATCATGAATGACTTTGAATCATCACGCATGCCAAGAAATTTACAGGGCATGGTTGATGAAAGATTACAGGTTAATGAAAACTGGGAAATAGAAGGCTCTGCCTTTCCCTTCCCTTATCGAATAACAGACGATGCATGCCCAGACCATATTTATTTGTTGTGCAATAAAAATGTTGGGGCTTTGAAATTTGACTATTATAAAAAAGACTTTGGACACTTGATGGATAAGTCTTTATTTTCGATTTTTGAAAATTATAAGCACAATGTTTTTTTTGGCCGAGATATTACACCAGTTTCGATTGGGAATGGTCAAGTTCTTCGGGATGATTTTAAATATGCATATTTTCCAGGCGGCGATGTTATAGATAAGGATAAATCTATTCTCGAAGAGGATAAGTTCGGAGATACCATACCTTTTAAAATTGAATTCAAGGATGATGCGCTAGAAAATGATATACTTTCGTTGAACGACACATTGTTAGGTGGTTTTATCATTGTTAAACAAGAGGTCAAGGAAGTTATAGACAGTAAAGGATTCCGGGGGTTGAAACTTGTTCCACTGGAAAATGCTTTAGACGTTTTTTGTGAAGATTATTTCTACGAAATACACTCAAATCGTAAAAGAAAGGGCAATAAACTACCTTAATATTGAAGGGTGTCGTGCCATTATTGATTCTTTGTTTTTCTTTTTTAATGGCGCGAAGAAGTTCTTTGGATTATGAGTACATTTTTCAACTATGGATATGGTAATTTTAAGCGTAGCCAATAATGATAACTCTTAAAGAGGAATAATGCATATAAAAAATACTATCCAAGACTTTGTCAAGAAATTCAAAATGAATGATTTAAATATGGGAGAGATAGACTATGCAGACGATGAAAATGAAACTTCTTTTCCTGTAAATTTAAATGGTGAAATTCGATTTTTTTATAGCCATTTGATTTTAAAAGACCACCCAACATTTGATGGTGCATTCATTATACAGATTGTTGAGCCCCAAGAGCTTAATAAAATGTTATCAGGCTGGCGAGTTCAAAATGACACGACCTGGCGCGATGAATATATAATCTTTGCTGAACGAAATGGAGATGTTCTTTTTTGTGATACCCAAAATATCACATCTCCTGTTTATGGTAGTATTCAAAAAAGAAATTTCATTATTTCCAATTCGTTAGCCGACTTTTTGGATGCTTTTTGTTCTGCCATTGAGATCGAACAAAGTAAATATGATGGTGATGCTACAGATGATGATTTTAATTTCAGAGAGGACTTTCTGGAAGATATCGATTTAATGCTAAAAAGCAAGCTTAAGGATGTTGAGGCGGAAGGTTTTAAGCAATTCTTTTTTGGCTAGGTTAATAATAAAAACTAACACTTTTAGAACCCTCCTTACTTCTGACAACATTTTTCGCTTAAAACCACTTTTATATAGGCAAGGAGGTCTCTTTTCGATTGATAATGAATAAGCATATGAAAAACGGTTTCGATAAATTTGATGAAAAAGTTACATCTCTTGTAGAAAAAGGAAACGAGTTCCATTTAAATGGGCCTCACCTAGTGAAGCTGCTGATCAGATGTGGAAAATGACAACAAAAACAGATGGTAAGTCGATTATTTTCAAATTGGGTGATGGAATAAAAAAGTACTGGAGTAATATTGTTATGAATACTAAAGGAATAAATACTAGAGACGATTTTATTAAATTTCTTGAGAATTTATCTTCAAATGCCAGAAATAATCTAAGTGAGTGGGAGAGCAAAGACTTACCCTCATATTTTGAATCGATGGCATCTTGGGTTGAAGATATGGATGGATATTATTTAAATCAAAAATTACCTGTTCCAGAAAATGTTAACTGGACATTTATTGCAGATATTTTAATGGCTGCAAGAGTTTATGAATAATATTCAATAATAATTGGCCGGGAAGAGCATCAAATCTTCCCGGCGTTTTATTATTTAACGTGTTAAAAAGTATGATGGCGTCCGAATCGTTCCGATGACCCGATAGGTTTTAATGGCGGTATAAATACTTACGTTTACGCCACTAATCCGTTGAATTGGGTTGATCCATTAGGATTGAAAGCGAAGTGTGCACCGACTCGATAAAATGACCATAACCAGGCGGCATTTGGTAGGCAGTGGCAAGGAAGAGGGATTTATCAAGGTCGTTATTCTTGGTCAAACACAATGCTTAAAGAAGGCGATATTGTTTATGGTGGAGCACCTGGGCAGTCAGGATTTTATTTCGACAAAGCCACTTTAGAAACTGCTAGTGGTAGTCGACAAAAATTATGGGAAAGTTTACAAGTTCTACCTCATGAAAAATATGGGTTTAGAAGTAAGATTCAGATGTATAGAGTCAAACGAGATGCTATTGCTGGTACGGGACAAGCTTTGTCACCAGATACTGAAATGTTAGGAAGCGGTGGCGGTACCCAATTCTTCCTTTCGAATTATAAAAAAGTTCTGGAACCTATTGGTCTTCCATTTGATATTGGGATGTGAAAATGAATTTTGACGCAGAAACTGGTGTTCTTAAATTTAATAAAAGGGTTCTATTAGGACCAAGAGTTACTAAGACAGAGTTGTTTAATAATACAAATGTAAGGTGGGAGGGGTGGCCTGAAAAAAAAGACAATAAAACAGTCTCATACAGAACTATCCTTAAAGGTGACCATGAGTTCGGAGATATATATCTAATAATTGACTTCTTGGTTCCCAATGATCCTAACTCAATAATTCGTAGTTGGCGCTTCGCCCCAGAAAAATTATTGATGGGAAAACAGAATAGAACCGAAGGGAAAGTCACCCGATGTTTAAGGGAATGGTTCAAAACTAAATCTACTATTGTTCTTCCTGTATCAAGGGAGTGGGGACATGTTGATGCTGCTTATGACCCTCATAACCTAACAGGAACAATTCTCTGCCACTATTGCTTAGACCCTCATGAATTGTAAGTGGAGAACTGGTAAAATATATGATTCAATTGAAGTTACTTATATGACTATATCATAGTGTTTCCAATATAAATTGGACAGTTGCCATCCTAAACGAGAAAATAAAAAGGTATAAGCCATTTTGTTGACATAGATGTTACTGGCCTGGATGTAATTGAACCCCGGAAAAATACATTCTTTATCTTAAACACAAAAGATCTTGATGTCTCCGAAAGAATTGTTAAAAGTGCGAGGAGTTGTGGTTGATGTGAAAAAATACTATAAAGGTAACGTTGATTTTATTGCAGGTGAAGGAATTATTCTCAATGAATTCATAGGGGAGGTGGCCACACGACAAATAAATATTATAGATGGCGATTGTTATGCATCTTCCTCTTTGCTAGATAAAAACGAGAAAGTTGGTTTTCTGCTGTATGATGGTAAAAAAAGCGATCTGGACTTAAGTGATACTGAAGAAATTTCGAATGAGGAATTTGAAACTTTCTGGAAAACATCAACGAGTTCATTGCAAGAAAAAAAACAAATAAAGCTCTTGTCTGGAAATGCTGTGGAACCTTTGAAAAAATCCATAGTTATTGCTCACATTGTGAATAATAAAGGGAAATGGGGTAAAGGCTTTGTTCTGTCTCTTTCAAATAAATATCCTTCTGCAAAGGAATACTATCTCAATAGCTTCAATGGAAATAACACCCCAGAATTAGGTACGGTTGATTTTGTCTTGGTTGATGCTAAAGAACAGATATTTATTGCTAATATGTATGCACAAGATGGTATTAAGAAAAATGTCAATGACAAAAATCAATACGTATGTTATGCATCCCTGGAAGTTTGTCTTGAAAAGTTATCTGACTTTGCTTTAGTAAACCGCCTTTCAGTACAAATGCCAAGAATAGGCGCTGGCCTCGGTGGAGGTGATTGGGATGTTATAGAGTCATTGATACTTAAAAAGATTTGCTATAAGATGATCGATTGCAATGTAATAATTTTATAATATAAAATGATAATTTAATAATGCATTTTATTGAATTCGATTGTTGCTTAGAAAAGGATTTTTAATTAAAAGGACAGGCGCTTGAGTATGAAAATATCTATAACAAATACTATTGAAAAAGGAAACGAGTTACACGACAGCCAAAAATACGCCGAGGCTTTAGAACAATACCAAAAGGCCTGGCAAGCTCTTCCTGAACCAAAGTCCGAATCAGAATTTGCCAACTGGATCTCTGCATGCATGTACAGCGCATATTTTGATCTTGCGGATTACGTTGAGGCAAAGAAATGGGGAGAGACGGCTTTACGGACACGTGGATCGGATATAGACACTGCACCGTTAATCGACTTGGGTATGGTCTGTTACGAGTTGAATCAATTCAATGAAGCGTATAAATATTTTAACGATGCTTATAACTACGGCAAAGAGCGTGCTTTTCAGGATAGACCTAAAAAATATCTTGAGTTCTATCTGCGTAAGAAGGCGTAAGAACAGTAATTTATACCATTCAAAACAAATCAAACGTTAAACAAGAAGTTCATTACGTCGCCATCTTTAACGATGTAATCTTTATCGATGGGACAACTTTACCGGCAATGCCCAGCGCCCGTCGCCGCGCCGCTGGTCCCGGCGCCTGGAGTACGATTATCGCAATAACCTGGTGCGGGAAGAACGGGACGATAACCCGTTTAACTGGAACCGCTGGCAGTACGACAGCGCCGGGGCCTGCTCGCTCAGGACGGCTCGCTGCCCGGTCAGGAGCAGTGGCACTGGGATGCGGCTGGTAACCCGTTAGAGGGCGCTGGAAAGAAGACTGCCCATAACCGGGTCACGCAACTGAACGGTATTCAGTGGCGTTATGACATCCACGGCCGTACCGTAGAGAAGGATAACGGCCAGATCCGCTGGCACTACCGGTACGACGGCGAACACCGCCTGGGGCAAGCTGCTGCGGGAGAGCGAGACGCAGGGATCAGGATATTCCCAGAACGAGCGGATGCAGGGGCAACACCTGCATTGTGAGAGAGTTGCACGACAATCTGTTCAGGTATTACGACCCGGACTGCGGACGGTTTACGCATCAGGACCCGATAGGGCTGGCGGGGGGATAAATCTTTACCAGTATGCGCCGAATGCGCTGGGGGGATCCTATAGGTTTAACCGCTTGCAAAAATGGAAGCCCTAACGGTCAGTGAGAAACATGTCATTTGCTGACTGGATTAAAAGAAAGGCAAAAGGTGGGAATAATACCCATGTGTATTTAGGATTTAGAATCACTGAAGAAGGCTAAATCGCGGTCATGCACGGAGCATAGAATAAGCAGTTATTCACAATAATTCCCATTTTGAAAATTCTATCAATAGCATAAGTCCTACAAGAAAGTTATACTCGGATGCTGTTTTGTGGGGTGGAAACTGGCTTAAAAACAATGGGGTTAATGTAAAATGGCCGACAGACTTACAGTAGTGTCAGGAAATGAAAAGCAAAAAAAGTGGCCAAAAGAAGGCGATGTTTTTTACTTCCAGTTAAATGATGATCGATTAGGCTATGGTATGGTCGCCCTGGGTAAAATAGATGTCGGCCCATTCAAAAATACTATAGTTATATATATATGACTATTTTACATCTTCGCTTCAAGAAGATGCTGTATTGGCAAAAGATAATTTGCTATTGCCACCAATTATTACTGATAATTCATGTTGGAAAAACGGTTCTTTCGTAACGTTTAAAACTATCGAAACGAGCGAAGTGGATATTTTACCACAGCATTATTTTAAAAATCCTGTCAGAAATAAAATATATGATCAGCATGGAGTGCCAATTGAATTGCCGACTGAGAATATACCAGTCGGTGAAGAGTCGATTCAATTCTATAAAAGCATTATAAAATCTATAGAAAGCTTTGTTAACTAATAGGCTAGACCGTGGAGGTATTTCCGGCCTTTGCTTACGGAATGAGAAAAATCATAAGCATACAAACAGATACTACCACTTTAGTTATTTATGATTTGATATCATTAAAGCATAGAATAAATGGAGACGTAGATTGGTGGAGTCTTCCAGAAGATGAAGTAGAAGAGGTAAATAAAGGGAGTGTATTATTTCTCAATCTTGGGGATGATGGCGCCTATAAAGTCAATATTAAAAAAACTTACCTAAAAACATGTTTAGAATGAGTGACGGAAAACACTTCCAGAAAGCGAACAGACAATTATATTATAAAATGAATAATGACCCATCATATAGAGCTTCCCTTGAGGAAAAATTCCCGGGCATATTTGAAAAGGTTTCACCAGGTAAGCGTGGCGCGCTCCTAAGAACAGCTCCAACAGGTTCTGGTTGGGAAACAACTTGGCATCATCATGAGCGAGTTGGTGGGTTGTTACAATTGGTTGATTGGCCAGATCATAACTCAAGGCATCTGGATTATGACCCGAAAGGATATGGTGGAAGAAAAACTTGGGGGGGTCTCGATGCAGATAATTGTGAGGGTATAATGAATACATATACATCTATAGATGAATTAATAGCAAGTCTTTCTCAGTTAGAGCCTGGTGAATGGATTTATACTAATATAAATACATGGGAAGCACGGCCTGAAGATACTCACTTCTTTTATATCTCTTGGGATTATATCCAAAGTTTGGAGGATGACGAAATATACCTTGATGAAGAGGGTCTGGAAATGCCCTTAGCAGTAGAAACTTTTTCTTTGAAAGGATGGATGTTAGTCAGTTCTTTGAACTATATGGTGAAGAATAAAAATAGTGGAGGTCATGGGAATAAATGGTTTATCGATGAGGTGAATTATTATAGGGAAAATGACACATATAGAACATGATTTTAATAATGATGAGCAGTTCGCTTAATTAAGCAACCAAATCGAAATGCCTTGACAAAAGCCCACGCTCTGTCGTTTCTGGAATGCGGGGCGGAAAAGCTCCAATAGTGCATGATACACAGTGGAGCGGGAAAAATAGATCTTATGTCCTACACCAGAGAACCCCTATCCAACATGGAGGCGGTATTTATGATGATTGATAATCAAGTAATCGTTACAACAAAATATCACCTTGACATTCTAGATCGTGCTTATCATTTTTGAGGTATAATATGCAAAGACAAGTGCTTATCGAACTAATAAGGAAAATCCAACACAGCGAAGGGACAGAAGAAGAAGCTGATAATGACATCGACCTCCTTTGTAGAAGTGTCGCAGATCCTCAGGCAGCTAATTATATTTATTATGAAGAACTTAGCGCAGAAGAAATTGCGGATAAAATTATAAGTTATAAACCACTTCAATTATAAGTAGTATTCGGGGGGCGCAATGAGTCCCCCATATTGAAAAAAACCATCCCAAAGCTTGGTTTTTTTTCATTCAAAACAAATCAAACGTTAAACAAGAAGTTCATTACGTCGCCATCTTTAACGATGTAATCTTTATCGATGGGACAACTTTACCGGCAATGCCCAGCGCCCGTCGCCGCGCCGCTGGTCCCGGCGCCTGGAGTACGATTATCGCAATAACCTGGTGCGGGAAGAACGGGACGATAACCCGTTTAACTGGAACCGCTGGCAGTACGACAGCGCCGGGGCCTGCTCGCTCAGGACGGCTCGCTGCCCGGTCAGGAGCAGTGACGCTGGGATGCGGCTGGTAATCCGTTAGAGGGCGCTGGAAAGAAGATTGCCCATAACCGGGTCACGCAACTGAACGGTATTCAGTGGCGTTATGACATCCACGGCCGTACCGTAGAGAAGGATAACGGCCAGATCCGCTGGCACTACCGGTACGACGCCGAACACCGCCTGACGGAGGTTATCAGCCAGCCGCGGGATCGCAACAGGCCGCAGATGCAGGTCAGCTTCCGCTACGACCCGCTCGGACCACGCATCAGCAAAATGCGACGCCAAATGCAAGGCGGACAGCTAACCGGCAAGCCGGTTTGTCTGGGAAGGGTTCCGTCTGCTGCAGGAGCTGCACGGAGACGTGCCTCTGACCTATGTCTACAGCGACCAGGACAGCTACGACCCGCTGGCGCGAATTGACGGCGTGGAAGCGCCGGGGATCTTCTGGTTCCACTGCCAGTCCAACGGCACGCCAGAGCGGATGACGGATATCGAAGGGCAGGTGCGCTGGGAAGGGGTGAACTGCGCCTGGGGCAAGCTGTTGCGGGAAAGCGAGACGCAGGGATCAGAATATTCCCAGAACCTGCGGATGCAGGGTCAACACCTGCATTGTGAGATGGTTGCACGACAATCTGTTCCGGTATTACGACCCGGACTGCGGACGGTTTACGCAGAAGGACCCGATAGGGCTGGCGGGGGAGATAAATCTTTACCTGTATGGTGCAAATAGTCTTACGCGAATAGACCTTCTGGGATTAAAACAAGAGGAAGTTATACGCTATACGAGTAAAGATGAAGCGATTGCATCAGCTTCTGAGCGTGGTGGTAAAGGTGGATTGGTCCCAAATAATCGAGGTGATAAAGCCATATGGGTTAATCATGATAGCCGACCAGGATTTAACCCTGGATAAAAATATCCTTCCTCGTTTTAATGAGAAAATCACTTCATTCCAGATTGAAAAGAAAGATGCTAAAGGTAATTGGAAGAAATGTGGTAAGAGGATTACGTAATGATTTTTGAAATGTTTATACATAAAATTGAACACTTCACTAATGCGAGAGCAGAGATTGAAAGTTTCGGAAAATATATCTATGTTCAGGATGAACCGGACCTATTCCCCGTTTGTTTTAAAAAAGAAAATGGGAAGCATGTAGAGTTGAGTCGTTGGCAAACTTGCTTTCCTAAAGTTATGTTTCAGCGTGCGTTAAACAAGTTAGGCCTAAGTGAAGATGGTAAGTATGCATTTGAAGTTTTCCTTTCTCGATTAGGTTATCTTTTTCAAATAGATAACCGACAGCGTATAGATAAAGATATCTTTATCTTGTTTTATATCTATCAACTGTTTTCTTTAAAAGATAACGAAGAAGATTACGCTATAAAAGCAAAAAGCTTTTTTTTAAGATTTTTGTGTTTTGAAATGGGCATGGATGATGACTCTTATAATTTGCTATGCATTACTAAAGATGGGATTTATATAAATACTTCTCAGCATGATAATGTCTCAATATTGTCTTTGCTTGAGCAATTTTATGTACAATTTGAAAAAAAGAAAAACTTTGAAGATATTAAGTCTATAAAACATTATCAATTATCAGTGCTGAATTTTTTGTTTGTTGCGAACAACGATAGAAGTTCCCTGTCTTTTAATGATAAAAACTGCTACCTTTGCGATCCTGATAGTTTTATTAATACTTATGAGAAATCTAAAAAAACAATTTATAGAGCCTTGGAACATTGTTTTGACAAGTATCAATCCACGAAGAATTTACTAATATCAAATTTCATTCTAATGAATTATTCGTATTATATTGTTAGAAATAATTTGGCTGATCTCAAAACTTTAAGAAGACATGTTTCTTCAGATATGTTTAGACAAATAATTTCTTCAATAGTGTACAGAGTTTTTTTTGTGAATGAAGACGAGATATTTAAGGTGGTTGGCAATGAATATGACATCAGCCTTGAAAAAAATGAAGGTCGAATGCTTTTTAATTTAATATATTCGATTTAAGGCATTAATGTTAGATCACTGTCGGGGGCATTAGGTTTTGAATGTTCAAACCGCTGTAGAGCCCTCGATTCTTGAAGGCCAAACCATGGCAGGACAATAGATTTACGGTTTGCTCGTTGTAAGTTGAAAACTTGGTATCTCTCATACCGTGCCTTGGCGGATGCCTCTATTAATCGTGCGGATTATTTTCTTAACCAGAAGATTCTTTATTGGAAAAAATAATTTGTTATTTCCGCCAAGTATTACGGATAATTCATGTGGGAAAAGGGTCATTTTGTAACTTTTAAAAATATCTACATGAGCGAGGCAAATGTATTCTCCTTTAAAGTCCCTAAGCGGATGGCGGATTTAAAAGAAGAAAGTGCAATACCTCAGGTTGGTTATCGTACTAATCCGTTACATCAAGAGGGATTAATTCCTAAGCGTGTGGATCCGACAACGCCAGTTAGATCGTATGAATTACCATCAATATGGGCAGAATGGCTTGACGAAGTAGCGATTCCAGTCTCGGGGAGTGTAAAATAGGTTATTATATGAATATTAATAAAGATGAAGAACTCCTTGTGATAATAAAGAACGAAGGAAGATTTTATTGGTTCGTGGCCTTTAAAGAAATGTGGGTTTTAGACAGAGCAAAATGGGTAGAAGATTTTGTGAGAAGTGGGATGGAAATAAACCTACAGGATATTCATAAGGAAAGATATAACATACCAGTTGTAAATGAAGAAAACGCAAAGATATTCATTGATGGTTTAATTAAAGATGCTTATTTATATAATAAGGATGATATAGCTGAGGAGTTTTATAATAGGCTTTCGCAAAAAACCACCTGGTGGGATATATATGATCTAATGCCAGATTTGTTTATAGACTTTGATAATAAAAGACTATATTCCCAATATGTCGAAAGTATGCATTATCACAAATATGTTCCCGATGATTGGCAAGGTGAACTTGTAGATTTCTGCAGTGATGGATCGTTACCTCAAGATGAAATGTTATGGATAAAAAATGAGACAGATCATAGGAGCATTGTAATCACTAAAGGGTAAAAATATATTTCCAACATACCATTTTTTTTGAGTGTGCAATGGTAGATGCATCATGTTAATCTTTAACCATTGCGCTGAATTGTGAAGGAGATGGAATTTACTATAATTTAATTCTTTTTCCGAATGGATGGGTGTAAATGATTGATTTTAATGCTGATATTTTATCAGGGAGAGCGCTAGGTAACGTGTTTTTGGGTGAAAATATAAGTAAATATATGAATGAGTTATATACCGGGTTTAAGGTAAATTACTTTGATTATTTTTTGCCTGATGATGAGAAAAGGCTTGTATATATTGTAGATGACACTATCACAATCGCTACCCTTGAAGATGGAACGATCATTTCGATTGGTTGTAATGTAAGCTATAAGGGGAGGTATAATAACATATTACAACCAGGTCAAACGATGAGGCAAATAATCGACTTGACTAATAAACAACGCATTTTTAATGGTTTCATTATTATAAATGACGACTTTGGTTTTTCATTTGAGTTGCCAGCGCCTTATGATGAAATCGCAGATAGCATTGCACATGTTCCACTGGATCTCGTTCTTAATGAAATCCGTGTAGCTGATTACTCTGACTGGAATCCTCAAAAAATATAACGCTGAAATGTGAGTTGGGATTGATACTACAGATTATAACTTGACATAATAGTGTTTTTAATTATTTCATAAAAGATTAAGTATTGAAAATTATGCATGCAATAATACATTTCCAAACAAATACAGCAACAATTGTGATTTATGATTTAATGTCACTAAAACATAGACTTAACGATGATGTAGATTGGTGGAGCCTTCCAGAAGATGAAGTTGAAGAAATAAATAAAGGTAATGTGTTATTTCTCAATCTTGGAGATGATGGAACCTATAAAGTCCATATTAAAAGAGATGTTGATGAATGTACCGGGTCGCTATTTTTAAACGTACCTTCTGGAAAGGTTTTCATTGGGGCGGGAGAAGATGTCACTGGCGGAGATCTTGAGCCTGACGACTCAGATGCCATTTCAGGTGAGTTTATTACTTTAGAACCTGGTAGTTACGAAGTTAAATATAAAAAGCAAGATTCAAATATTCTAATTTCCTTTGCAAAAGTAACGATTACTGAAAACTCATTAGAAGAGGGAGTTTATCTTTGAATGAAAAAATAGAATAATACAAGTAGTTCATCACATAGTCATTTTTAACAATTTTCTTTTTCCTTCTGCACGCACCTTGCTTGCTTTTTTGCACTTTGCTTACTCTTAACCTCCATAATCGGTCATTATACTCGTGACGAATAACCCCAACCTCAGGATAGCCCCCGTAGTTGCTGACCACCCGCAGCGAGTACGACCTCCTCGGGCTTCTGCATCGCCGGGATGTTTTACCCGCCAACGAGCCGCCAGGTGCTGGGCGGACAGCCCGCCGGTAAGCTGGTGACCACCTGGTTTGTCCGGGAAGGGTTCAGCCTGCTGAAGGAACTGCATGGAGACGTGACGCTGACCTACGTCTACACTGATTTGAGAGATATAGTTTTGCGAGGTAACACAGGACTTGATGCTCATCAAGCGGGGCAAAAAGCTACTATGAAAGATCTTGTAGAAGGTTATGACCCTAAAACTGGCCCGTCAATTTTAGTACCTTAAGAAAGCCATACTATATCAAAAGAAGGTGTCGGTATTGTTTCACGAAGAAAATTAATCCTTCAACTGGCTAACCATTTGCTAATGCGAGGGAACTGCTTGCTAGAGACATCTTAGAATTAAGGCGAGTTTATCAAGACATTGCAAACAGCGTTCTTCAGGAATTAATCGCAAAAAATAAAGCAATGTATCTTGAAATGAGAAAATCAAAACCTAAAGGTAAAAGTAATTGTAGGAGATAATGTGAATAAAGATGAGTTAGTTGTGAGATCATTACTTGCCGAGCTTTTAGGCGATACGCTAAATTATTATATTGATAATCTATCTGATTTATCCAAGTCAAATGGTGATGAAGATCCTTATTCGCGGGCAAGAAGTGTAATTCATAAACTATCCCCAGAAGAACAGGAGAAAATTTTCAATTTCCTTAGGTTGGTCATTGTAGATACAACTTCTACTGTTCTCGGAACAATCGATGGTTCACGTTTCCCTCCAAATATTGATGGGGATTTTAAACTTGAATATGACGGCGATGAAATACAAGGCTCCTTACAAGATGAATTAATTTCAAGATCTGAAGAGCTTGGTGTTTATAAATAAAGATTCTATCAATCTTTAACCATTGCGCTGAATATATAGAACATTGATAAGAAAAATTGGTTTTTTTATTCCATTTTTTATTATGCATTAATGGCTGGTTAGTTTCAGGAAAGAAACAATAATTGCCCTTATTAATAATTACAACTAATTCCTCAATAAATGCGAACCTAATGGAGATAATATTTATCTTAATATAGGATTTATTCATTTATAGGTAAGCCGATATGGAAAAGCAAGATTTAATTGATCAGTTAAATGAAGTTGAAAAGATTATACACACGTCTTTACCTTCTGAATATAAGCGCTTTATGATTGAGAACGTCAAAGATAGCTACTCTTATGAAATTCAACGAGCAAATGGTGGCCAGCTTTATGTTTTCAATTGTTTTGACTTGCTTGAAAGAAATAATACATACACAATTCAATCGGTGGAGCCTGACGTTTTATTGATTGGTCAAGATGGTGATTTGGGATACTTTTTGAATTTGCGTAAAGGTACTGATGAGATTTATTCTTTAGATCTTGGAGCGTTAGGAAGTCTGGACATGGATAAAGAAAGTAATAGCATATTTAGGCTATAATGCTTGATTTATTAATCATCTAGTTCAGAACATTGAAAAATCCTCGTCAAATCGTGAATTTTTTTCAAAACAAATCAAATAGTAAAAAGTAGTTTATCAAATCGCAATTTTTAATGATATAATCTTCCCCTTCCACACCTGCGATCCACCGCTGGTCTCTCTGCCTGGATTACGATTGCCGCAATAACCTGGTGTGGGAAGAGCGGGACGATAACCCTTCACGATGAAAAGAATATTATCTATGGAGGACGTGGGGAAGCTCCAGCTCGTTTGAATAGCCATGCGAATACACCGGGTAAATCACATTTGCAACAGTTGATTATATTTGATAATAATTTGACCAAAGCGGAAATTAAATTCCTGGTACAAAGGATTATGGTTCTTAATGGTGGAGCTAAGTCAGTGATCTCCTTAAAAAATCTCATAAATAAAATCAGATCATTTAGTCCTTATAACCTAAATGCTAGCACATAGGATATTGCGGGTCATAACAGTGATTGGGGTGGAAAAGTATTGAAAGATGCGTTATCAATTCTGAAAGGTAATAGCTTATGAAAGTAAAATACAAAGAGGGTGACATCTTTGTCATTCCGATGAGTAATGGGAAATTTGCGATTTGCCAGATTGTATTTGCTCCAAAAGAAAAGTTTAAGCAAGCAATAGGTTTCTGCATTTTATCAATACAGAATACGGAGGAGCTTGAAGATAACAGTTCACTGAGACCTTTATCTTTTGAAAAGTTTGGCAAAGAGATGAAGGTTGTTTTCACTGGCAATCAGAATATTAGCAAAGGCATTTGGAAAATTATTGGCCACGCTAATCTTACTGAAGAAAAAAAAGAATTAAAAATATTTAATTATGCTGGCGGCTTATATGATGGGGAGGACGAAATCAGGCGTTTATCTGTTGCTGAATATCCAAATTACACAACAATGGGGGTTTCAGGCTTTGAGCTTGTCGACAATGTTCTGATAAATATTTGATCATCAGGGGAGGCGGGCTTCCTAAGCTAATTTTCATACAGCAACAGCTCATAAACACCTTAAATAAATTCGCGATTTTTTTGATCATCTGGCCAAATAATATATGAATCATTTCAGTAACTGTGAAAAAAAGATTGGACGTGCAGATATTGCTAAAAATGAAGAAGAATTATCTATTATTCTTCCTGATGATTTCATTTCACATTATCTGCAATTTAATGGTGGCACTCCTGAGAAAAGTTGGTGGGCCGATGATGAAGATTTTGAACCAGTAGAGGTGGCTGGGTTTAAACCGTTTATTTATAATAGTCAGACAAATGATGACCCTAGATCTTTAATTGATGGTTGCTATGTCAGCATGTTGGATAGGCAAGTGATCCCAAAAAACCTTTTTCCCTTCGCAAATGATTGGGGAGGGAATTTCTTCTGTCTGGATTTAGATAATTACTCAATTGTATACTTTGCTACAGATTCTTTTGATGAGTATTTGACTATGCAAGAGAATCATATAAAACTTCAAAGATATCTGACAAATTCATTTTCCATCTTTGTTAATGGATTGGTAACAGAAGAAGATCTTTCATAAGAAGCCATTGAATGTTAGCAATATATTCACTACAATTAATAAGGGTAAATGTAAATTGAATAAGATGCCAGATAATTCAATTGTTGTTATTGATGTGGCTGGGACTAGTATAAAAATACGTGTTTTGGGAAGTGGTTTAATTAAAAAAATGCAGGCGATAGGTTTTTCATTAAAAGATGAGTTTATGGTTATACCTGTAATTGACGAACAGAATAAACAAAGAATAATAAGACTGTTAGTTGACGAAGGTGCTCTTTTTTTATTTGGACATGGTTGGTATCCATCTGAAGTAATAGAGTATTATAAAGAACAAAACATCAAATTTGGTAAATATAAAATTATTTACTGGAGTAATAGAAATACATACCATATAGAGGAGAGATAATCCCTCATAAAATAAATTCTGAAGAGCACTAATCAACCATTCAGATAATCTTCAAAGTACAGGAAGAAAAAATACTTTTGTTTTACCGGCTGAAGGCGTTTTTTTACTTAAAATTGAAAAAGTCAAAGGAAGTAAATGTTGTCTGTAGCTCCCAGTTCATACCCTGAATACGACCAGGGTCGTGTTCAACAGCTGCATGCTGAAAATAGAGTTATTAATTACGACAAGATTGATATTTTCTCAGAGGAACTATGATAAATTTGCAATCTTATAATGAAGCATTGGATTTTCTGGAATTATTTTTTCAAAAATATATTCTTGATTATAATTGCCTCCAGGATATGCAATCTATTTTAGAGGGTTGTCGAAAAGAAAAAACGGTTTCTATTCGATCTATAGACTCATGCTTTATGGTATATAGACGAAAGACTCAAGATTATAGAGTCATTGCTCATGAGGAACAGGAGATATGGAGGCAGTTGTTCAATATATGGCAATAAATTTTTATAATCAAAACTGGCAAGAGATGACGGATATCAAAGAGCAGTAATTGTGGTGCATGTTGTAATATTGGTAACATTTTTATCAGAGCAGTCAGGTGTAACGAGAATAAAAATCGAGGTAAGGTAATGAACAATAAAAACATACAAATAGTTAATCTACTGATTTCGCATAGTCAAATATTGTTACGATCCCGAGACTATGATGAGAAACTGAGTCAGTGGGGGAAAGGAAATATTTCACAAGGTGCTGTACTTCATAAGGATTATGTCATATTTGATCCATTACCAGATGATGCATTTGGCGCAAACGTGAATATTAAAGTAGAACAATCTTTCAATTTAGATGATAATTCTCAGCGCTGCATCGTTGTGCCATTTTTTGTTACGGAACAACATAAATTACAAGTCGCTTCAGCAACTGAAAAATTTGATTTAAGCTTAGGATTAAATGATAAAACTTATTCACTGTTTTATGAAGTTTGTGAAGGAGATGAAATTTATTATAATTTCACGCTCGTACCGACAAAAGAAACTGTTGCAGCTAAGTTTTTGCTAGACGATCCCTGGGGTGGATTAAAAAATCATCCTCTTAAAGAAGGTGTTTTTTAAATTTAAAGCTAACCAAAGAAGATTAATTTATAAAGAATCAGACGTAAAGAAGGCGATCATTATGTCGCCATCTTTAACGATGCAATTTTTCCCTTCCGCACGCAGGGCTGTTGAGCGCATGCGATGAATTCTACCGTCTCGATCGCTCATTTCCGCGTATTGACGGCGATGATGCACCGGCAGGGTTGCACGACAATCAGTTTCGGTATTTTTTGAACTGGCCGATTACTCTGAGGTACAGAAATGAAGAGAGATGGCAGCGTGGTCGCGTGGATCAGATATAGACACTGCACTTTCAATAGACTCCTTTACAAGGTGACTCGTGGTCGTGGGAGTCTTCTTTTGACGCATGAAGGAACATGAAATCATTCTGAAAGGACTTCTAAGAGGCTACGTTGAGGCGAATTTACCATGATAAATGATGATGACCTTATTGAGTATGCGCGAGAAAAAATTCCGGATGAATATAGTTCTTCTCTAAATAAAAAGAATAATCTTCAATGTGCATCATTTATAAACAATACTCAAGATGAGTTGCGAATAATGAAAGCGCATAAAAATAATACAAAACTTACAGGGTTGAAGGTAGAAGGACTTGATGAATTAATTATTGCTCTTGAAAACTATGATGAAGAAACTGTCTTAGTAATTAATATCCTAACTAAGTCATTTTCCTTTAAAATTTATTCAGATAAAAACAATGCTCTACTGGGTGTTATAATCCTAAAATTAAAAAAGAAAACCAACGAAGAAATTCGATTTGGGCGAGATGTTCTTGGCATTACGACTCCTCCTCCTGACATAGAAAATGATTAGTTTTTATTGCTTAAACTGGTGTACAAACCAACCAGAATCTCCATGCGTAGCGTTCCAGTATCAATTAACGCTTGCATACATGACTCCTTTGTTAAATGGAAACACTGTTTTAGGCGCAACCAAAAGTTGGATGTACTAAAATAAATCGAAATAAGAGCTCAGAGAAGCCTGTCATGAATTACGATTCATATAACGAAGTACTCGATTACCTCATTGTTTTTTTCAACGAAAGAGTGAATTCATCAATTTATTTAGAAAAAATAATGACTTTGATTGAAGGATCTCGCTCTGAAAAAACGGTGATGATAAGAGCTATTTATGAAACATACATGCAGTATGTAAAACAAAATAAAGATGGCATAAAAGTTATCGCTGGGGAAAAAGAAATGTGGATTGACTTATTGCACCATTGGCAATAAGACTTTATTGCTATGTGGATATTATTGTAAATGTTATAACAAATGTGATTTTACACGGAAAATTATCGTCATATAGTTGTTATCATGTTAAGTCGACTATATCATTAAGATCTTGTTAGACAGTCAAAAGTAAAGCAGGGGAACATGATTGAATTCAATTTAAATCCGATTACCGGTGATCTGACGTTTGATGATCTTCCTTTGGGAATTGATACTGAAGAAGGATTTTGTAAGAGTGGATTATACCACGAATTAAACAAGCGAAAAGCTGTAAATAAAACCATGCCGAATCACTACCTTGTTGACTCAGTAGCGTTTTTCGACAAAGAATTTCAAGTTACTATACGCCCGTTGTGCTATGGTTTTCCTTTTATGCTTCATCTTGTTGATAAAAACAGTCAGTATTATAACGCATTAAATGACTGGAATGCGCGAGCTAATATTCACATGCTAAATGAATCAGTGAAAAGCTTATCTGATTGGCTAAAAGAATCACTCAATCTGGACACGCCTGATACCACGGAAACAGACATGATTAGGTGGCGCTTTGAATGGGGGCGGGTTTCTGTCTCATATGAGATAAAATCATTTAATCACGGGATATATTTAACCTGGAATATAATGTAGTCACTTCCAGACAAGGTGGTTTAGATATGTTAGAAATGAATTTTGATGTTAATAGTGGCTTTGTGGCTATTAACAATTACCCCCTCGAGTTAAAGGATGTTGAGACTTTTAAAAACTCCGAATTTTACATGTTATTCTCTCCGTTGAATACAATAGGCTCTTATTATTTCTCTATTGATAATATCGATTGGAAAGATCAAACTTTCATATTAGAACTGAGGCCTTCTGTGTTTTCTTTTTCTCCTTGCATATTCCTTACCAGTAAGAATGGGAATTTTTATAAAACTTTATGGGATTGGGATAAAAGAGCCAATTTGCGTAATTTATCTGAAGAAGAACAGCGCTTGACAGCATGGGTTGATAGTGAAATAACCTCACGCCCTAAACTTAAAATTAGTACGCCTCCATACGGAACTCAGTGGCATCATGAGTGGGGAAGCATTATTGTACAGTCTAATGAGAAAAGCTTCGACTGTGGAATTTATATCGAATGGAATGTTTGACTGAATGACATTATTGATTAATAAAATTAAAAGGTTATAGAAAATGAGAATAACTAATCGACTGAAAAAGAAGGTACTAGTCCTGGATGGCATAGATAATGACTTTTTAGATTCTGGCGCAGAAATAGCATGCCCTGAATGCGAGGGAGTAATAATCTATTCTATCGTAAACTCATATGAATTTGACTCGCTCTCTGAAGAGGTGAAAGACTTTTTTGTTAAGAAAATGAGAGGTGTGAAGTTTGTTAGTGAACATAAGAAGTATATCTACGATGAAAGCCAATTATATGTTTCGAAAAACACTTGTTCAAAGTGTGTAAAGGAATTTTCTACTGTATTAACGTATAAAGAAGTGCAGCCAGCACGATACCGGGTATATCTTGTGGGGCTTTTTGAAGGTGATTTGAAACAGATCAAACTTTAAAAGTTGAGGTTTACCGATGATTGAAAATCTCATTTGTATTAAAGAAAATGACCTGCTTCAGTGGGCGTGTGCTGAACGTAACATACGGGTTAGGATGCCATTTTTAGACTCTGCAATGGTCGACTCAACACGCCAGTTAGTCTTTGCGTTAAGCGAACCAAAGCCATTACCAACTATTTTGACCATCTTCAGTGCTCAGGGCGAAAAACTATTTTGGTCTGCACCTCCTGAAGGCGCTATTTTCTATTACTTAACTTTCAACCAGTCAAAGGAAGTAATTGTGGCCTGTAGCTATGTGGTAAAGCAAAACGGCTGGCATGACTGGTTCTATTCGTGGAATAGGAAGAATAACGCGTTGTCTCGATCGGGCCCTGCATATTAAGATCAAATGTGCCCAAAATGATAACGATACCCGATGGCAACAGAGGAACTGCATAAGCAGTTCCAGCAATCGGCGTAAAAACCTAACTGAGAGGCAAAGGATGAGCACGGTTCACATTGTCATTTTGACCTATATAAAACCACTCGAAGAGATTGACGCAGCGATACCTGCTCATATTGAGTGGCTTAAAAAGGGGTACGCAGAGGGGATTTTCCTGGCGTCCGGTAGACGGATCCCAAGAAACGGTGGGGTCATTCTCGCGAAATGTGAGAGCCTTGCCTCTCTTGAAGAGCGCTTACGCGAGGATCCTTTTCAGAGGTTAAAACTTGCGACTGCCGAAATCATTCCTTTTGAAGCCAGTATGAAGACAGAACTCCTGGAAAATGTGTTTTGACCCCCGCAATAAAAAATCCACGCCAGGGCGTGGATTTTTTTGACTCAAGACGACTCAGACGTTAAACAGGAAGTTCATCACATCGCCATCTTTAACGATGTAATCTTTCCCTTCTGCACGCATCTTGCCAGCTTCTTTCGCGCCTTGCTCACCCTTGTAGGTGATGAAGTCTTCAAATGCGATGGTCTGCGCACGAATAAAGCCTTTCTCGAAGTCGGTGTGGATCTTACCAGCAGCCTGAGGCGCAGTCGCACCCACAGGAATCGTCCACGCACGCACTTCCTTCACGCCAGCGGTGAAGTAGGTCTGCAGGTTCAGCAGCTCATAGCCCGCGCGGATCACACGGTTCAGGCCCGGCTCTTCCAGACCCAGCTCGGCCATGAACTCTTCACGGTCGGCATCGTCCAGCTCGGCGATATCAGATTCAACGGCCGCGCACACGGCAACAACCACAGAACCTTCCGCCGCAGCGATTTCACGCACTTTGTCCAGATACGGGTTGTTCTCGAAACCGTCTTCGTTAACGTTGGCGATGTACATGGTTGGCTTCAGGGTCAGGAAGCTCAGGTATTTGATCGCAGCCTTGTCTTCTTCAGTCAGGTTTTTCAGCGCGCGCAGCATGCCCGCGTTTTCCAGCTGTGGCAGACATTTTTCCAGCGCAGCCAGTTCCGCTTTCGCATCCTTGTCGCCGCCTTTGGCTTTCTTCTGCACGCGGTGAATCGCGCGTTCGCAGGTGTCGAGGTCAGAGAGCGCCAGCTCGGTGTTGATGACGTCGATGTCGTCAGCCGGATCCACTTTGTTGTTAACGTGGATGATGTTGTCGTTCTCGAAGCAGCGCACAACGTGGCCGATCGCTTCGGTTTCACGAATGTTGGTCAGGAACTGGTTACCCAGACCTTCGCCTTTGGATGCGCCTTTTACCAGGCCCGCGATGTCCACGAATTCCATGGTGGTTGGCAGAATGCGCTGCGGCTTCACGATTTCCGCGAGCTGGTCCAGACGCGGGTCCGGCATTGGCACCACGCCAGTGTTAGGTTCGATGGTACAGAACGGGAAGTTCGCCGCTTCGATACCCGCTTTGGTAAGCGCGTTAAACAGGGTGGATTTGCCCACGTTTGGCAGACCGACGATACCGCATTTGAATCCCATTTCTAAATCACCTTAATATCTTGATAATCAATCCGTTAACGATAACCGATTGATGAAAAGTAAATAACTACGCCTATTATACACGTAACCCGCATGACGCGCGGTAAAAAAGCCGGATCGGGCAGATTATTGCGCTTTGAAAGCGTGTAAGCGGTTTGTCGCTTTGGTTAACCCGTCTTTTAGCCAGATTTCGGTGCAGCGCGCCGCTTCGTCTACCGCTTCGTCAATCAGTTTCTGCTCAGAAACCGGGGGCTTACCAAGTACGAAACCGACAACTTTGTTTTTATCGCCCGGATGGCCGATTCCGACGCGCAAACGGTGGAAATTCGGGTTATTGCCCAGCTTGCTGATGATGTCTTTAAGACCGTTGTGGCCGCCGTGCCCGCCGCCCAGTTTGAATTTTGCTACGCCAGGCGGGAGATCCAGCTCATCGTGAGCCACCAGAATTTCATCCGGGTTGATGCGATAAAACGTTGCCATTGCCGCCACGGCTTTACCGCTCAGGTTCATAAAGGTGGTAGGCACCAGTAAACGAACATCCGCGCCAGCAAGGTTGATACGTGAGGTATATCCGAAGAATTTAGGTTCTTCACGCAGGGGAGCACGTAACCGCTCGGCCAGCAGATCGACATACCATGCCCCGGCATTGTGGCGGGTAGCCGCATATTCTGCGCCCGGGTTGGCGAGGCCGACAATCAGTTTAATCGTCACGATTCAATTCCTAATGGGTTCCAGATCTGGCGCGTAGTTTACTGTCTGGCGCGCCGCTTGACAAAATTCTGCGATCGTCGAAGCGAAATACGAATAATTTCTGATTTGAACAATTAGAATTTCAAGCTGTTCAAAGTGTTATTTGTAAACTTTTGTTTGGGAGTTATCTGTAATTGTGATCATTCACGCAACTCATAAAAGGGGCGTTGTCTATACTTTACACACAAGGATTAGGGGCTTTTCCCCTGACAACCCAAAGTTCCGGAGGTGACACATGAAACGCAAAAACGCTTCGTTACTCGGTAACGTGCTGATGGGGTTGGGGCTGTTCGTGATGGTAGCCGGCGTGGGTTATTCAATTTTAAACCAGCTGCCGCAGCTTGATCTCCCGCAATACTTTGCGCATGGCGCGATATTGAGCATCTTCATTGGTGCAGTGTTGTGGCTGGCGGGAGCACGCGTGAGTGGCCATGAGGAAGTGTGTGACAAATACTGGTGGGTGCGCCACTACGATAAACGCTGTCGTCGCGATCAGCATAAGCACAGCTAGTGCTATGATAAAGAACACCGAAACGGCTCCTGAGGGAGTCGTTTTTTTTTGCATCAAGGGTTGACCCTCACGTAACGTAAGGCTCCAGAGTGATGCCACTGGCAAAGAAAAAGGAGCAGTTATGTTGATTCAGGTGGGTGAGCTGGCGAAACGTGCCGGGATCACCGTGCGGACATTGCACCACTATGAGCAAACAGGGTTGTTGCTGCCTTCTGCCAGAAGCGCGGCAGGTTATCGGCTTTACAACCTGGCGGATGTCCAGCGTCTGCACATGATTCAGGCGCTGGCAAAAGCGGGGCTGGAACTTGCTGAAATCAGGGATTTCCTGGAACAGGAGTCGCTGTCGTTAACCGAGTTACTCGATGCGCAAATCACGCTGCTGGATAAACAGCTGCGCAGCATACATACGCTGCGCGACCGGCTGGTGGAGCTGCGGACCGGGCTTCTTGACGATGCGACGCCGGATCTGGAATCCTGGCTACAGACTCTGGAGTTAATGAATATGTACGATCGCTGGTTTAGCAAAGAAGAGTTACAGCAGCTCCCGTTTGCGGTGCAGAAGGATGCGCTGGCGGCTATCTGGTCAGGGCTGGTTGCAGAGGCAAACACGCTGTTGAAACAGCACATACCCGTTACGGACCCGCGGGCCATGGACCTGGCGACGCGCTGGATGGAACGCCTGGAGCAGGATACGGCGGGCAAGCCGGAATTTCTCACCCGGCTGAATGAAATGCATAGCGTTGAACCGCAGATGCAGGTGCAGACCGGTATCACGCCGGAGATGACGGATTACATCACGCGCGCGTTTGCGGAATCAAAGCTCAACATATGGGAGAAGTATCTCACTGCCGAAGAGATGGCCTTTACCCGGGCACACTACTTTGACCGCATGATGGAGTGGCCGCCGCTGGTGGCAAAACTACATCAGGCGCAGCGGGAAAATATCGACCCCGCCTCTGACGATGCGCAAAAGCTGGCTGAAAACTGGCTGACATTGTTCCAGTCTTACGCGGGCACCAGCCCGGAGACTCAGCAAAAGTTTCGCACGGCCATGCAGCAGGAGCCGCATCTGATGAAGGGAACCTGGATGACGCCTGCCGTGCTTGCTTGGCTCCAGCAGGCGATCGGGGTGATGATGCAAAGACGTTTCTCTGCATCAGGTGGCTCACAGATCCGCTAATGCGGCTTCACGGTTAGGATAAAAGGCAAGGCGGCCAGGGATCGGCTGCACGCCCGCCCGCGCCATGGTGCGCAGGGGCTGAAACTCCAGGTTACTCACCCGCAGTTCACAGCCTTCCGGCAGACGTGCAACAAAGCGCTGGAAGGCATCCAGGCCGCCTGCATCCAGCACCGGTACGGCATCCCACTTCAGCACCACAATCCGTTTACCCGCGATGCGGGACTCCAGATCGCTGAACAGACCTTCCGCCGCGGCGAAGAACAGCGGGCCAATCACGCGCAGAACCAGCACATCATCAGGCACCTCTACGTTGACCGGGGAGAGGCGCGTCATTTGCGCAATGCGGCGCATAAACAGCAGAGAAGCCAGCACGATCCCGACGCTGATGGCGATAACCATATCGAACAGCACGGTCAGCGACATGCAGATCAGCATCACGATGATGTCGTCTTTCGGCGCGCGACGCAGAAGGTTCACCACCTTATGCGCCTCACTCATGTTCCAGGCCACCATCAGCAGCAGGGCGGCCATGGCGGAAAGCGGTAGCCAGGAGAGCAGCGGGGCGAGGATCAGCAGGGCGAGGATCACCAGCACGGAGTGGATAACCGCCGAAACGGGTGAGGTTGCCCCCGCGCGCACGTTTGCAGCTGAACGGGCGATGGCTGCCGTTGCGGTAATACCGCCGAAGAACGGCGCGACAAGGTTGCCTAATCCCTGGCCGACCAGCTCGCTGTTAGCTTTGTGCTTGGTGCCGGTCATCCCGTCCAGAACGACGGCGCAGAGCAGGGATTCAATCGCCCCCAGCATTGCCATAGAGAACGCTGCGGGAAGCAGGGCGCGCAGGGAATCCCAGCTTAGGGTAAAGCTGGAGCCGGACATATCCCACGGCAGCACCAGCTGCGGCAACAGCTGTGGAATGCCGCTACCCTGCGAGCCGTCCGCCAGAACATAGTGGAACTGCGAGCCGATAGTCGCGACGTGACCACCGAACATATTGACGATAGCCATCACCGCGCAGCCCAGCAGCAGCGCGGGCAGGTGGCCCGGCAGACGGATCCCCAGACGGGGCCAGACGATCAGCGTACCCAGCGTCACAATCCCGATGGCGGCGTCGCCCAGGTTGGCGCTCGGCAGCGCCATAAACAGCGCGCCTACTTTTTGCAGGTAGTGTTCCGGTACGTGGGGCATCTGCAGGCCGAGGAAATCCTTAATCTGCATGGTTCCGATGGTGATACCAATCCCCGAGGTGAACCCTAGCGTCACGGAAAGGGGGATGTACTCGATCAGCCGCCCAAAGCGGGCCAGGCCAAACAGAATTAAAAAGACCCCGGACATCAGGGTGGCGACTAGCAGGCCTGCCAGACCAAACTGCTGCGAAACGGGGTAGAGGATCACCACAAAGGCGGCGGTCGGGCCGGAGACGCTAAAGCGAGAGCCGCCCGTCAGGGCAATGACTATCCCGGCAACGGCCGAGGTGTACAGACCGTACTGCGGCGCAACGCCGCTGCCAATCGCCAGCGCCATCGCCAGCGGGATGGCAATAATGCCTACGGTGATCCCGGCAATCAGGTCACGCACAAAGCGTGACGAGGTGTACTTCTCTTTCCAGCAGGCGTCGATGAGGGCGCGAAAGGGCAGAACATGTGAGGAGGCTACGTTTTTCACAATTATCTATCATCCGTATGCGCATCATCTGTCATATCAATGGCAGGTGAAGGAGGCATTAATCATACAAATAAAACCCAGAGACAAAAAAACCCGCCGCAGCGGGTTTTTCGGCCGTGTTCGATTAGTGTTCGAACATTGCTGAGATAGATTCTTCGTTGCTGATACGACGAATCGCTTCGGCCAGCATCCCGGACAGGGTCAGGGTACGCACGTTTGGCAGTGCCTTGATCTCGTCGCTCAGTGGGATGGTATCGCATACCACAACTTCGTCAATAACGGAGTTGCGCAGGTTGTTTACGGCATTGCCGGAGAAGATCGGGTGGGTGGCGTAGGCGAATACGCGCTTAGCACCACGCTCTTTCAGCGCTTCAGCCGCTTTACACAGCGTACCGCCGGTATCGATCATGTCGTCGACCAGCACGCAGTCGCGGCCAGCCACGTCACCGATGATGTGCATCACCTGAGAAACGTTAGCGCGCGGACGACGTTTGTCGATGATCGCCATGTCGGTATCGTTCAGCAGCTTAGCGATAGCACGGGCACGTACCACGCCGCCGATGTCCGGAGAAACCACGATTGGGTTATCCAGGTTCAGCTGCAGCATGTCTTCCAGCAGAATTGGGCTGCCGAATACGTTATCAACCGGGACGTCGAAGAAGCCCTGGATCTGCTCTGCGTGCAGGTCAACGGTCAGTACGCGGTCAACGCCGACGCTGGACAGGAAGTCAGCGACAACTTTAGCGGTAATTGGCACACGCGCGGAACGGACGCGACGGTCCTGGCGGGCATAACCGAAGTAAGGGATTACAGCAGTGATACGGCCTGCGGAAGCGCGACGCAGGGCGTCGACCATAACAACCAGTTCCATCAGGTTGTCGTTCGTTGGAGCACAGGTGGACTGGATGATGAAAATATCACCACCGCGTACATTTTCGTTAATTTGTACGCTGACTTCGCCGTCGCTAAAGCGACCTACGGCGGCGTCGCCGAGGGAAGTGTACAGGCGGTTGGCAATACGTTGTGCTAGTTCCGGGGTGGCGTTACCAGCAAAAAGCTTCATATCAGGCACGAGAAGAACCTCAGGCATGCGTCCAGTGGTGGATAGCGTTCGCCGCAAACTGTGCGGGCCAGGCGAAGGCTATCCAGGCGGTGTATTAAAGAGCGCGATGCAACGTCTGGAACAGGGTGACGTTGTCACCGAAACTCAGTCTGCGCCAGAATGGCCTGCTGTAGGGGGGAAATGTTCATCCCACGCGCTACAAAACCATGCAGCCAAACCGGCGCTTGCTCAAGCACCTGACGAGCGGCGGATTCGGTGTCAAATTCAGCAAAGACACAGGCCCCTGTACCAGTCAGGCGCGACGGCGCGTATTCTAACAGCCAGGAAAGCACCGCATCAACCTCGCGAAAACGTTTTCTTGCGATATCCTCGCAATCGTTGCTGAATTCACAATTTAATAACGTTTCTATTGACCGAACCGGGGTATTCCTTTTCAGGTCAGGATCTTTAAAGATGACCGGGGTTGGAATGCTCACGCCGGGGTGAGCAACCAGATACCACTTCTCAGGCGGTTCAGCCGGGGAGAGGATTTCACCCACGCCCTCGGCAAAGGCAGCATGACCGCGCACAAACACCGGGACATCCGCCCCCAGCGTCAAGCCCAGGGCTGCCAGTTCGTCCGTCGACAGCCCGCAGCCCCAGAGGTGGTTCAGCGCAACCAGCACGGTCGCGGCGTTAGATGAGCCGCCGCCCAGACCGCCGCCCATCGGCAGGCGCTTCTCGATACGGATATCCGCACCGCTTCCCGCAGGCAGGCGGCCCGATTCCGCTGCGGCTTTCATCAGCATACGCGCGGCGCGCACGATCAGGTTGTCTTCATGTGCCACGCCCTCGACCGGCGTTAGCAGGCAAATCTGCCCGTCCTGGCGCAGTTCAATGGAGATCGTGTCGCCATAGTCAATAAACTGAAACAGCGTCTGCAGGGTGTGATAACCGTCAGCGCGCTGGCCGGTGATGTATAAGAACAGGTTCAGCTTTGCCGGAGAGGGCCATTGGGTCATCATTTAACGATCCAGTTGTCCATTTTCAGCTTGATACGCTGGCTGCCCTGGGTCAGTTCCATATTCGATGGCAGCGAAGGTTTACTCTTACTGTCATAGGCGCTGTACACCACTTTCCAGGTTTTGCCATTTTGGGTGTAGTTCACCTGGCTCAGACGGTACTGATCGTCCAGGGTGTAGTCGGTGGCGTCACCTGGCAGGCCGAGGATCCACTGGCGCAGGCTGTTAAGCGGGATAGGCATCCCGGTCAGCTTGCCAATCATCTCTTCGGCATCGGTCGCGGTGTAGTGCTGACCTTTGTTATCGGTGATCTGCGCTTCACCCGGTTTCGCGATAAGCTCCAGCTCGGTGCTGCCCAGCGGGTTCAGCAGCAGCAGGCGATAGTGGTCCTGACCCGTCTGCTGCCAGAAGAAGCGGGCATAAACTTTTTGTTCGTCAGAGAGATAAGCGAACGCGCCGCGGGTCTGATACTGGTTCAAATTACGGACGTCCTGCTGGTGCTGACGCCACTGCGGTGAATCAGGGCTTTTGCCCGGGCCTTTTGGCTGGGTGACGGTACACGCGGTCAGAACCAGTGCTGCCAGCGGCAGCAGGCGAATCAGTCGGGTCATAATGAGGACAAATCCTTGAGATACGTTGCAGTTATAACTGTTAATGCTAGCGTCGAAGGGGGCTACCGTCTACGTTCAAATTATCTCAAAGCGTTGTATCTACCCTAAATAATTCAAGCTGCATGAAGGCGGCAAGAGAGTGAATCCCCATGAGCATAGATAACTATGTGATTGGGGTGAACGAGCGCAGCCAACGCGCATGCAGCTTGAAGTATGACGGGTATAAGCTATTACTCCGAAAGGGGGCTGTCTCTTTTATTGATCTCGCGCATCCTGTATGATGCGTTCTGCTAACCTTATTAACGCTGGTACTACTCCCGCTCAACATGACCCTATTAGCACTCGGCATCAACCACAAAACGGCCCCGGTTTCGCTGCGAGAACGCGTAACGTTTTCGCCAGATACGCTCGACCTGGCGCTGGACAGCCTGCTTGCACAGCCGATGGTGCAGGGTGGCGTGGTGCTCTCGACGTGCAACCGTACCGAGCTCTATTTAAGCGTGGAAGAGCAGGATAACCTGCACGAAGCGCTGATCCGCTGGTTATGCGACTACCACAATCTCAATGAAGACGAGCTGCGCAACAGCCTGTACTGGCATCAGGACAACGATGCCGTCAGCCATCTGATGCGCGTGGCCAGCGGGCTGGATTCGCTGGTGCTCGGCGAACCGCAGATCCTGGGGCAGGTGAAAAAAGCGTTTGCGGATTCGCAAAAAGGGCATCTGAAGGCCAGCGAGCTGGAGCGCATGTTCCAGAAGTCGTTCTCCGTGGCGAAGCGTGTGCGAACCGAAACCGACATTGGTGCCAGTGCGGTTTCCGTTGCTTTCGCGGCCTGCACCCTTGCGCGCCAAATCTTTGAATCCCTCTCCACCGTCACCGTGATGCTGGTGGGCGCGGGCGAAACCATCGAACTTGTGGCGCGCCATCTGCGCGAGCATAAAGTGAAAAAGATGATTATCGCTAACCGCACCCGCGAACGCGCGCAGGTGCTGGCGGATGAAGTGGGCGCAGAGGTGGTTGCCCTGAGCGACATCGATGAACGTCTGAAAGAGGCGGACATTATTATCAGCTCGACCGCCAGCCCGCTGCCGATTATCGGAAAAGGGATGGTGGAGCGTGCGCTGAAGTCCCGTCGTAATCAGCCGATGCTGCTGGTGGATATTGCCGTCCCGCGCGATGTTGAGCCGGAAGTGGGCAAGCTGCCTAACGCCTACCTCTACAGCGTGGATGACCTGCAAAGCATCATTTCGCACAACCTCGCCCAGCGTAAAGCGGCGGCGGTGCAGGCGGAAACCATTGTTGAGCAGGAAACCAGTGAGTTTATGGCCTGGCTGCGCGCGCAAAGCGTCAGCGAGACCATCCGCGAGTATCGCGGACAGGCGGAGCAGGTGCGTGACGACCTGACAGCCAAAGCGTTAGCGGCCCTTGAACAGGGCGGCGACGCACATGCAATTATGCAGGACCTGGCGTGGAAACTGACCAACCGCCTGATCCATGCACCAACCAAATCTCTTCAGCAGGCTGCCCGTGACGGGGATGATGAACGCCTGACTATTCTGCGCAACAGCCTCGGGCTGGAATAGCGCCCTATACCCATTTTCTAAGACAAGGTGCACTTACGCCTATGAAGCCTTCTATCGTCGCTAAACTGGAAGCTCTGCACGAGCGCCATGAAGAAGTCCAGGCGCTGCTCGGCGATGCCGGGACCATTGCGGACCAGGAGCGTTTTCGCGCGCTCTCACGTGAATACGCGCAGTTAAGTGATGTTTCTAAATGCTTTACCGACTGGCGACAGGTTCAGGAAGATATCGAAACCGCGCAGATGATGCTCGACGATCCTGAAATGCGCGAGATGGCGCAGGAAGAGTTGCAGGATGCGAAAGCGCGTTCTGAGGAGATGGAGCAGCAGCTTCAGGTGCTTCTGCTGCCAAAAGATCCGGACGACGAGCGTAACGCGTTCGTGGAAGTCCGCGCCGGGACCGGCGGTGACGAAGCGGCACTGTTTGCCGGGGATCTGTTCCGCATGTACAGCCGCTACGCCGAGTCGCGTCGCTGGCGCGTGGAGATCATGAGCGCCAACGAAGGCGAACACGGTGGCTACAAAGAGGTTATCGCCAAGATCAGCGGCGACGGCGTGTACGGTCGTCTTAAGTTTGAATCCGGCGGTCACCGCGTGCAGCGCGTACCGGCCACCGAATCCCAGGGCCGTATCCACACTTCCGCCTGTACGGTGGCGGTGATGCCGGAGCTGCCGGAAGCGGAACTGCCGGACATCAATCCGGCGGACCTGCGTATTGATACTTTCCGCTCCTCTGGCGCGGGTGGTCAGCACGTTAACACCACCGACTCCGCCATCCGTATTACCCACCTGCCAACCGGCATTGTCGTCGAATGTCAGGACGAGCGTTCACAGCACAAAAACAAAGCCAAAGCGCTGTCCGTGCTGGGCGCGCGTATCCACGCGGCCGAAATGGCGAAACGCCAGCAGGCGGAAGCGTCTACGCGTCGTAACCTGCTGGGGAGCGGCGATCGCAGCGACCGTAACCGCACCTACAACTTCCCGCAGGGCCGCGTCACCGACCACCGCATCAACCTGACGCTGTACCGTCTGGACGAGGTGATGGAAGGGAAGCTGGACATGCTGATTGAGCCTATCGTGCAGGAATACCAGGCCGACCAGCTGGCGGCACTGTCCGAGCAGGAATAATGGATTTTCAGCGCTGGTTACGTGAGGCGGCAGGTGAGCTTTCCGAAAGCGAAAGCCCGAAACGCGATGCCGAAATTTTGCTTGAGCATGTGACGGGTAAAGCCCGCACGTATCTGCTGGCTTTTGGAGAAACCGAACTGACCGCGGAGCAGGAAGCGCAGCTCGCCGCGCTGCTTGCCCGTCGTAAAACCGGCGAGCCGGTGGCGCACCTTGTCGGTGAACGTGAGTTCTGGTCGTTACCGCTGTTCGTCTCGGCGGCGACGCTAATCCCGCGTCCGGACACCGAGTGTCTGGTGGAGCAGGCGCTGGCGCGTTTACCGGCGGCGGCCTGCAGTATTCTCGATCTCGGGACGGGAACAGGTGCTATCGCGCTGGCGCTCGCCACCGAGCGGCCCGACTGTACGGTGACGGCGGTGGATGTCATGCCCGACGCGGTGACGCTGGTGCAGCGTAACGTGGAACGTCTCGGGGTCCGCAACGTGACGGTGCTGCAAAGCAGCTGGTTTTCCGCGCTGGAGAATCGCATATTTGCGATGATTGTCAGCAATCCTCCTTACATCGATGAACATGACCCGCACCTTGCGCAGGGAGATGTTCGCTTCGAACCGCTGACGGCGCTCGTGGCCGCCAACGCGGGATTAGCCGATCTTGATCACATTGTGACAACGTCACGGGAACATTTACTTCCCGGCGGCTGGCTGCTCGTGGAGCATGGCTGGACGCAGGGAGAAGCCGTGCGGGCACTGTTTACGCAAGCAGGTTATGACGCTGTCGAAACCTGCCGCGACTACGGCGGCAACGAACGCCTGACGCTGGGGCGGTGGTCTTGAGTTCCGGGTATCTGCCATTTACTGATAAAGGCGTAAGGCTGACTGAAAGGCAGTTTGGCGTTATCATCTACATCGTTTTGAGTTTTATCGCGCCTGAGCGTCATTGTTCGCTCAGGTGTTACTGGGGTAAGTCATGAGGTCCTTAGCCGATTTCGAATTTAATAAAGTGCCGCTTTGCGATGGCATGATCCTGATTTCAGAGATGATTCGCGACGATTTTACGTCGCAGTTTGTCTATGATGAGCTGGAGAATCTGGTCAGCCTGGCGCGTGAAGAGATTAATCAGGCTCGCCCGCAAGACTGGCAACTAGAGAAGCTGCTGGAGCTTTTCTACGGCGAATGGGGTTTCTGCGACACGCGGGGCGTATATCGCCTGTCTGACGCATTATGGCTGGACCAGGTCTTAAAAAATCGTCAGGGCAGCGCCGTGGCACTGGGGTCTATTTTACTATGGGTCGCACAGCGTCTGGATATTCCGCTGGTGCCGGTCATTTTCCCGACGCAGATGATCCTGCGTGCAGAGTGGCTGGACGGCGAAATGTGGCTCATTAATCCCTTCAACGGCGACACGCTGGATGAACATACGCTGGACGTGTGGCTGAAAGGCAATATCAGCCCGGTGGCCGAACTCTTCAACGAAGATCTCGACGAGGCGGACAACGCAGAGGTCATTCGCAAGCTGCTGGATACGCTGAAGTCTGCATTAATGGAAGAGCGTCAGATGGAGCTGGCCCTGCGCGCCAGCGAAGTGCTGCTGCAGTTCAACCCGGAAGATCCGTACGAAATTCGCGATCGCGGGCTGATCTATGCCCAGCTCGACTGTGAGCACGTGGCGCTGAATGATTTGAATTATTTCGTCGAGCAGTGTCCGGAAGATCCTATTAGCGAAATGATTCGTGCGCAGATCAACGCGATCTCGCACAAGCAAATTACACTGCATTAATCTTAATTCCGATTCACACCTGAATAAGGCGATCCTATGAAACAAAAAGTGGTTAGCATTGGTGATATCAAGGTAGCAAACGACCTGCCTTTCGTGCTGTTTGGCGGCATGAACGTGCTGGAATCCCGCGACCTCGCCATGCGTATCTGCGAGCACTACGTGACCGTGACCCAGAAGCTAGGCATCCCGTACGTGTTTAAAGCCTCTTTTGACAAAGCCAACCGCTCCTCCATCAACTCTTACCGTGGCCCGGGCCTGGAAGAGGGGATGAAGATTTTCCAGGAGCTGAAGCAGACCTTTGGCGTGAAAGTGATCACCGACGTGCATGAAGCCTCTCAGGCGCAGCCGGTGGCAGACGTGGTAGACGTGATTCAGCTCCCGGCATTCCTGGCTCGCCAGACCGACCTGGTCGCCGCGATGGCGAAAACCGGTGCCGTGATCAACGTGAAAAAACCACAGTTCGTGAGCCCGGGTCAGATGGGTAACATCGTCGATAAGTTTATCGAAGGCGGTAACGATCAGGTGATCCTGTGCGACCGTGGCGCTAACTTCGGTTATGACAACCTGGTGGTGGACATGCTGGGCTTCAGCGTGATGAAAAATGTCTCCGGCCAGTCTCCGGTGATTTTCGACGTGACCCACGCGCTGCAGTGCCGCGACCCGTTTGGCGCCGCGTCCGGTGGCCGTCGTGCTCAGGTGACCGAACTGGCGCGTGCCGGTATGGCAACCGGTCTGGCAGGTCTGTTTATTGAAGCGCACCCGGATCCGGATAACGCAAAATGCGACGGCCCATCTGCGCTGCCGCTGGATAAGCTGGAGCCGTTCCTGAAACAGATCAAAGCGATTGACGATCTGGTGAAGAGCTTCGACGAGCTGGATACCAGCAAATAATAAAAAACCCGCTTCGGCGGGTTTTTTTATGTTTTCTCCCTCTCCCTGTGGGAGAGGGTTGGGGTGAGGGCATCGGGCCGCACCGGATCAATCTTACGCAAAAATCGTCATTAAGTACGCAATAAACAACGCCATATGCGCCGCGCCGTTCAGCACGTTGGTGCGCCCGGTGGAGAACGAAATCTGGCACAGCAGCAACGAGGCCACCATCACAATCATTTCCGGCGCACCCAGCGCAAACTGCAGCTCGTTGCCCGTCATAAAGGCAATCAGCGTCACCACCGGCACGGTGAGTGAAATGGTCGCCAGCACGGAGCCGAAGAACAGGTTCATTGCGCGCTGCACCTGATTGTTTAAGACGGCTTTCAGCGCGCCCAGCCCTTCAGGAGACAGGATCAGCAGCGCCACCAGGAAGCCGGTAAACGCTACCGGCGCGTTCAGCTCGGTTAACAGCGTTTCCAGCGGGTTGGCGTTCATCTTGGTGACGGCAATCACCGCAATCAGATGTACGATCAGCCAAACCGTATGCCACGCGCTGCTGTGGGCCGACGGCTTACCGTGGTGCGGGTCATCGTCGTCGCTGTCGTCTTCATGCTCATACACAAACAGGCTCTGGTGCGTTTTGGTCTGAATCAGCAGGAACACGCCGTACATGGCGGCGGAAATCAGTGCGACCAGCAGTGCCTGACCGGTAGAGAAATTCGCGCCCGGCAGCGCCATCGGGAAGACCAGCACGATAATGGCCAGCGGGAAGAGGGCGATCAGATACTGTTTAATGCCGAACAGGTTCATATACTGGGTCGCGAACTTGCGCCCGCCCAGCAGCAGAGAGAAGCCCACCAGGCCGCCCGTCACAATCATAATGATAGAGTAGAGCGTGTCGCGCATCAGCGTCGGCGCGGCATCGCCGGTCGCCATGAGCGCGGAAATCAGGCTGACTTCGAGAATAACGACGGAAAGGCTGAGAATTAACGATCCGTACGGCTCGCCCAGACGGTGGGCCAGGACGTCCGCATGGCGAACGACGCTAAATGCGCTGGTTAAGATGCCGACCAGGGCAAGAATATTGATACCAACCACCACTGGCAGTGACTGACTGCTTCCCCAGAAGAGCAGCACAGCCAGTGCCAGAACCGGGAAAATGAGTGACGTCTCCTTGTGGCGGGTCTTTACCGCCTCGTGTGTTGCTGTCATGTGCTTCTCCATCAATGCAGGTGCTTGTAATTATAGATAGATTTTTGAGGTCATTAAACTAACAGATCTCTGTTAAATACCCTTTATTTTTTACTTAATTTTACCCTTTGTCATAAATTTAATACCTGGCTCCTGTAATTGACGGTTTTAATATAATACTTATTAAATAACAATAAATTAAATTTGGTTTGAATCCATAAATTAAGGCCGGGTGGCACGCTGCCATATCGTCGTCCACACTTATCTCTTTAAGCAAAAGAGAGGTGAGTGATGCCATATAAAACGAAACGCGAATTACCCGATAACGTGCAAAACGTGCTGCCCGCTCACGCGCAGGATATCTACAAAGAGGCGTTTAACAGCGCCTGGGAACAATACAAAGATAAGGACGATCGCCGGGATGATGCCAGCCGTGAAGAGACAGCGCACAAAGTCGCCTGGGCCGCCGTAAAACATGAATATGAAAAAGGAGACGACGATAAATGGCATAAAAAGAAATAGCCGTGAAATAATTCGCTGCCTTCATTTTGACTTTTCAGGCGGTTGAACGGCCGTTGTATTGCAACTGGTCCGCTAATTGCTTATCGTTATTTAACTGCTGGCAAAATGACCAGCACATAATGTCGGGAAGGCGAATTACAGATGTCGCAAGGAAGCATGCAGTGGCGGAGGTGTAAAGTGTTAACGCGTGATTTCTTAATGAAGGCAGATTGTAAGACGGCATTTGGTGCTATTGAGGAATCGCTTCTCTGGTCAGCTGAACAACGTGCGGCGTCACTTGCTGCCACGCTTGCCTGCCGCCCGGATGATGGCCCGGTATGGATTTTTGGCTACGGTTCCCTGATGTGGAACCCGGCTCTGGAATTTGTCGAATCGGCAACGGGAACGCTGCCTGGCTGGCATCGCGCATTTTGCCTGCGTCTGACGGCCGGACGCGGCAGCGCGTGCCAGCCGGGACGTATGCTTGCACTGAAAGAGGGCGGGCGCACCACGGGCGTGGCGTATCGCCTTCCTGATGCCTCGCTGGAAGAGGAGCTTACGCTGCTCTGGAAGCGTGAGATGATCACCGGCTGCTATATGCCGAGCTGGTGCAAGCTGGAGCTGGACGACGGACGCACCGTCAATGCGCTGGTGTTTATTATGGACCCGCGTCATCCGCTGTATGAAGCGGACACTCGCACGCAGGTCATAGCCCCGTTGATTGCTGCCGCCAGCGGACCGCTGGGGACCAATGCACAATATCTCTTCTCCCTGGATCAGGAGCTGACCCGCCTCGGCATGAAAGACGATTGTCTGAATGAGCTGGTGGTAAAGGTGAAGGCGCTGCTGGAAGGGAACCCGCTCAACGGCACGCTGCGACCGGGCTTTGCCTGATGATACGCCCGGCTCGCCGGGCGTTTATTATTATGCAGCCACGTAGCTGACGGAATGCTCCAGCGACTGGCTGTGGCTGTCGATCAGCACATCCCACGTGCCGGTATACGGTACGGTAAGCCACGCTTTATCATCCTGCACGGTGAGAATATCCGCCTGGGATTGTTTATGTGCTTTCGCACTCATCAGGTGAATACGACAGCGCTCTGAGCAACGCACCACTACCGTATCCCCGCCAAACAGTTTCAAACTTGTTTTTACCAGTGCCATTTTTTTACCCCGTCGATTTTGCCCATCCCGAGCGTGATATTGTTCACAAATTACTCATTGCATAACACCAAAGCGGGGGGCGAGGGATGATGATTTTGATCAAAAAATGGCATAACGTTTAAACAAAAATGACAAAATTCCTGAAAGCATTCAGCTGGCGCGGGTTTTACCCGGTAAACCCGCGCCGGAATAAAATTAAATGCGGAAATGGCCGGCGGTTTCAGCAAGGTCCCCAGCCTGGCTCTGCAGGGCACCCGCGGCGGCGGCGGATTCCACTACCAGCTCGGCGTTCTGCTGGACCATCCTGTCGAGATGGGTCACCGCATGATTGATCTCATGAATGCCTTTCATCTGCTCGCTGGTGGCGATGGAGATTTCGCGCATGATGCCGGAGACGCTGCCGATGCTGGAGCGGATCTCGTCCATGCTTTCCCCGGCCAGATGCACGTAGCGGGAGCCGGTGGCCACGCTGTCGGTGGTGGAATCGATCAGCGATTTGATCTCTTTCGCCGCCTGGGCGCTGCGGCTTGCCAGGTTACGCACTTCGCCTGCCACCACGGCAAACCCGCGACCCTGCTCCCCGGCACGGGCCGCCTCGACGGAGGCGTTCAGCGCCAGAATGTTGGTCTGGAACGCGATGCCGTCAATCACGCTGGTGATATCGCCAATTTTAGCCGATGCGACTTCGATGGACTGCATGGTGCTGATCGCCTGGGATACCACCTCGCCGCCGCGCGCCGCGGCCGCTGAGGCCTTGCTCGCCTGGTCGTTCGCTTCTGCCGCCGACTCGTTCGATTGGGTCACGGAGGCGGTGATCTGCTCCACGGCGCTGGCCGTCTCGCGCAGGCTGGACGCCGCCTGCTCGGTACGTCCGGAGAGATCCTGGTTACCCGCCGCAATCTCCTGGGCGGCGTTTTTCACCGATTCACTGGCATCACGGAGCTGCACCATCACCACCGACAGCTTATCGCTGAAGGCGTTAAAGGCCTGCGCAATCTGCGCCACCTCGTCCTCGCCGCTGTCCGGCAGACGCTGCGACAGATCGTTAGTCCCGTTGGCAATGTTGTGCATCGCGTCGCGAATGTCGGACAGACGCTTCAGCAGGCGGGCAATCAGGAGGTGAACAATGGCCGCGCTCAGCAGTGCCAGGATCACCAGCGAAATCACCGATGCTTTAAGCAGGGAACGCATGCCGGAGGTGGCGTCGCCGTTGTCGAGGGCGACGACTAGCAGCCAGTTTGTGCCCGGCACGGCTGTCGCCACGAAGGTTTTTTCAGCATCGTTCAGCGTGCCGTCAACCGGGTTACCGCTTTTCAGCGCAGCAAAATCGATGCCTTTGATGGTCTCAGCAAACGGTTTAAGCGTCAGAGCCGGATCGTTAGCGGCAATCACGCTGCCGTCACTGTTCAGAAGCAACCCGCTGCTGGCCGGGGTTGGATGGATCCCGCGTACGTTCGCCACCACGCTGTCCATGGCCACATCGCCCGCCACCACCGCTTTCAGTGTGCCATTCTCTTTCACCGGCACGGCGAAGGTCACCACCAGTTTACCGGTCCCCGCGTCAACGTAGGGCGCGGTGACAACCGGACCGTCCGTACTGACTACCTGCTGATACCACGGGCGAATGGTCGGGTCATAATCCGCCGGAACGCCCGCCGGTTCAGAGAATTTCGCCGTTTTGCTGGCGTAGCCGACATAAACGTTGGTGAATCCACCCGCCTGTGCAAGCTGTTTAAACACCGGAACCGGATCGTCACTCAGTGCGACGGTCTGCGCGGATGCAATCACCGTCATCTTGCTTTTGACCCAGTCGGCAATCGCCATGTTATGGCTGGCGCTGGTGCTGGTCAGGATATCGCGCTGTGACTGCTGGTTATCCTGGCGTGTGACCTGGAAGTTAATAACGGTGTTGAGGAGAAGGGCGACGACCAGACAGCCTGCCGTCGCCGCGATGATGCGTGCACGAATCGATCTGAACATAAGTGAAATACCTGCTGTGTTGTTTCCATGCCTATCGGCAACCCCGCAGGTAAACTTGATGCTGAAACCGCGTCCATAAGAAAATAATATTTTTACGTGTTTATTATTAAAAAGTTAATACTTTATCTGCGGACAGCGTCCACTCGGCCAGCTCAACCAGCGTACCAATTTCTACGCCATCAATCAGCGGAAGTCCGGTAATGCCGCGGCCGTCGGTGCAGGTCTTGCACAATTTCACCGGCACGTTTTGCGCGGTCAGGATCTCCAGCATCTGCTGAATGTTATAACCCTCGGCCGGTTTTTGTCCCTTCAGCCCGGCGGTGACCGCGTCGGACATTAAAAAGAGGCGTAACGCCAGGTCGCTCTCTTTTTCGCGCAGCGCAATGGCCAGGCGCAGGCTGTTAAAAAGGGATTCACTCCCGTAGGCCGCACCGTTGGCGACGATAACAATCTTTTGCATGTTGACTCCTGTTCTTATAAAGGCACGAATAATATAGGGTTTACCGAGTTTACGCTGCCTGCAGCCGTCAATAAACTTCAGGATATTCCTGAAATTTCCCGTAAGGCTGCAATTCTTTCTTAATAGCGTTAAGGTAAGACGTCTTTTACAAAAATCCAGGCGCTAAACCCGACGTTGATGGCTGTATCGTCTCGCATTCGTTCTCTGCTATTACTCTCCCTTTTGTCGGCCGGAGCCGTTCACGGTGCGCAGAATTCCTTTATGCATCAGGCACAGCACCCCTTTGATAATAACGGGGACAGTCTGCCCGACCTCGGCCTGGCGGCGCCTACGGGCGAGGGGGAGAAGCATCTGGCCGAAATGGCGAAAGCCTTTGGTGAAGCCAGCATGACCGACAATGGCCTGACGACCGGCGAGCAGGCGCGTCAGTTTGCCTTTGGTCAGGTGCGCGACGCGGTAAGCGGGGAAGTGAACCAGCAGATTGAGTCCTGGCTGTCGCCCTGGGGAAACGCCAGCGTGAACCTGCTGGTGGATAACGATGGCAAATTTAACGGCAGCAGCGGGAGCTGGTTTATCCCCTGGAACGATAAAAACCGTTATCTGAGCTGGAGCCAGCTTGGCCTGACCCAGCAGACGGATGGTCTGGTCAGTAATGCAGGAATCGGTCAGCGCTGGGTCGCCGGGAAATGGCTGCTGGGTTACAACACGTTTTACGATAACCTTCTGGATGAAAACCTGCAGCGTGCCGGGCTGGGGGCGGAAGCGTGGGGGGAAAATCTGCGTCTGTCAGCCAACTATTATCAGCCCTTTGCCGGCTGGCGCGATCGCTCCGACGTGCAGGAGCAGCGCATGGCGCGCGGATATGACGTCACCGCTAAAGCCTGGCTGCCGTGGTTCCATCATCTCAATACCAGCGTTAGCTTCGAGCAATATTTTGGCGATAACGTCGACCTCTTCAACAGCGGAACCGGCTATCACAATCCTGTGGCGGTGAATCTGGGGCTTAACTATACCCCCGTTCCGTTGGTGACGCTGACCGCCGGGCACAAGCAGGGCGAAAGCGGCGAGAGCCAGAATAACCTCGGGCTGAAGCTCAACTATCGCTTTGGCGTGCCGCTGGCTAAGCAGCTTTCCGCCGATGAGGTCGCCGCCACGCGCTCCCTGCGCGGCAGCCGCTATGACTCGCCCGAGCGCACCAGCCTGCCGGTGATAGAGTTCCGCCAGCGTAAAACGCTGTCCGTCTGGCTGGCCACGCCGCCGTGGGATCTGAAAGGGGGCGAGACCGTGATGCTGAAGCTTCAGGTTCGCAGCACGCACGGCATCCGTCAGATCCACTGGCAGGGGGATACGCAGGCACTGAGCCTGACGTCGCCGGCGAAAAGCAACAGCACCGACGGCTGGAGCGTGATTATCCCTGCCTGGGATGACCGGGAAGGGGCGACAAACCGCTGGCACCTGTCGGCGGTGGTGGAAGATGAGAAAGGCCAGCGCGTCTCGTCCAATGAGATCACGCTTGCCGTGGTGCAGCCGCTGGTCGCATTGCCGCCTGACGACGATCCGCGCTGGAAGCTGCTGCCGGATGAGTAGTCCTTAAAAAATGCGTTCCTGATGCACCCACACGGCGGCTTCAACGCGGGATTTTAGCTTCATTTTCTTCAGCATATGCTTCACGTGTACTTTGACCGTGCTTTCGGTGATGTCCAGACGGCGGGCGATCATTTTGTTCGGCAGCCCCTGGGCAATGAGTTTGAGAATATCGCGCTCGCGCGGGGTTAACTGGCTGACGTCACGGTCAGAGGTGGCGCGGTTGGCGCGCAGGCTGGCGGCCAGAACCGGCGTTAAGGCTTCGCTGAGCACCATTTCGCCCGCCGCCGCCTGCTGTAGCGCCTTAAGCAAGTCTTCCGGCTCCATATCCTTCAGCAGATAGCCATCCGCCCCGCGCTTCAGCGCCGTGACCACATCCTCTTCATGGTTGGACACGCTAAAGACGACGATGCGGCCGGAAAGCGATTTTTCCCGCAGCTTGTCGAGGGTCTCCAGACCGTTCATGCCGGGCATATTCAGATCGAGCAGGATCAGATCGGGATCGAGGGATTCGGCAAGCTCAATGCCCTGTTCACCGTTGCTGGCTTCGCCCACCACGGTGATATCGGGTGCCATGCTGACCAGCTGTTTCACGCCAGTACGCAGCATCGGATGGTCGTCGATCAACAGGATGGATGCCGGTTCCTGATTAGTCATGGGTTTCTCCTTGAGCAGTTGTGAGCGGTTTCTCGGGAATAAAGGTGACGACAACTTCCGTGCCGCCCGTCTCTCTCCGGCGAACCTGGCAATCACCGCGCAGGCTTTGGGCGCGGTCTCGCATAATGATTAAACCATAGTGGTTAGTGCGTTCGGCATTTTCCGGCACGCCGCGGCCGTTATCGTGAACCGTCAGTTTGACCTGATTATCGTGCTGGCTGACGGTGACCGTGACCGCCGTCGCGTCAGCGTGTTTAAGCACGTTGCTCAGCGCTTCGCGGGCGATCTGCAGTAAATGTATGGCCTGATGGGAGGGGACAAACCGCGGCGGCAGCTGGTAATCCAGCTTCACCGGGAACCCCAGCCGGGCGCTAAATTCGAGACAGCTGGATTCCAGCGCCGGGCGCAGGCCCGGCTCGGTCAGCTGCAGGCGGAAGGTGGTCAGCAGCTCGCGCAGCTGTATCCAGGAGGTGTTCAGCTCGTTGCGGATCTGGCTGAGCAGCTGCTTGTTGCTTTCGGGCATCTCCGCATCCTGCATCTGCAGGCAGCTCACCTGCATTTTCATACAGGAGAGCGACTGGGCGATAGAGTCGTGAAGCTCGCGGGCAATGGTCGCGCGCTCTTCCATGACGATCAGCTGCTGCTGCTTTTCCTGATGCCTGTCGAGCGCCAGCGTGGCCGTCAGCTGTTCAACCAGCGTATCCACCAGCTGCTGCTGGTCGTGGCTCAGGTGACGCCCGGCTGGCAGCGTTGCCAGCAGAATGCCGTACTGAGTGTGGCTGTCCGTCAGGCGCCACTTCAGGGTCGTGCCGCCGGAGGTCAGCGGCGGCAGGCCGCGAGGGCAAAGATGGCAGCCTTTGTCATCGCAGGACATATCGGACTGGCAGGTGAATTCCTGGTGGTTATCTTCGTCTTCCACATCGTAGACCCGCAGCTCAAGGTCGTGAAGCAGGGTCAGATTTTGCAGACCGTTCAGCACCGGCGAGAGACGTTCACATAGCGGTACCTGCATGTGCAGCCGACGGTTGGCCTGCCAGAGGAAGGAGAGGATCTCGTTTTTCTGCTCCAGCCCGGCCGTTTTTTCCTGAACGCGCTGTTCAAGCACCGCGTAGCTCTCTGAGAGCTCTGCCGACATGGTATTAAGCGCCTGGCCGAGCATGGCCATCTCATTGCGCCCGCTGATGTGCGTGCGCTGGGTAAAGTCGCGTGCGGTGACCGCGCGGGCCATGGCCAGCAGCTGTTTCCACGGGTTCAGCAGCCGCGCGCGGAGCCAGACGATGGTGAAGATCAGCAGCAGCCCCATAAACAGCGCCATGGCCCGGTGTACCATCACCACCCGGTCGATGCGTAATTCGGTGGTCTGGTCGAAAGCGGAGACCAGCGCATCAATGCGGGAGACAAACCCCGCCACGTCCTGCGCGACGGTTTCCGTGCTGCGCGCCTGTTTCAGCCCGGGCTGCAGCTGGGTGTGCCAGTAGCCCTGAAGGGCGTTAAGCTGGGACTGCTGACCGGCGCGGATGGCGGCGTTTTCCAGCTCGGGGCTGAAGACCGTGCGCTCCATTTCATCAATCAGGGGACGATCGTCCTGCGTCAGGGGAACCGATGCCAGCAGGCGATAGCTCTGCATGCGTAGCGAGCCTGCCTCGTTGATAGCATGCGCATTACCCTGTACTCCCTGTACCAGCCAGCCGGAGATCGCCATGCCGGTCACACCGATGGCGGTGGACAGCAAAACGATCAGGGCGAGCTGATTCACGAGCGTCAGCGGAGATAAACATCTTTTTAACATAGAGGTGGCGTGCTCCTGACGTGGCCTGCTTGCAGGAATGGCGCTATTCTGGTGCATACCCTGGAGTATACCCATACCAATAAAGGATTACCCCTAAATTGCCAACGGAGTAGGGGGAAGGAGGTGGGGGTAGCCAGAAACCGTCAGCGCCGTGAAAAACCACGTCTTTTTTACCGAATTAGCCTACTCACTAAGGGTGAGGCCTTATTTTGCGCCGCAAATCCTCCCACTTTTCCTTTGATTTATATCAACTTACCGCCGCCCTAAAACCCTAATGTTTGCAGCATCATTCGAGAATCAGAGGTGTCTATGAGTCACTCATCCGCTCCCGAAAGGGAAAATGGTGCCGTTATTACAGACTGGCGTCCAGAGGATCCGGCGTTCTGGCAACAGCGCGGCCATCGTGTAGCAAGCCGGAATCTGTGGATTTCCGTGCCGTGCCTGTTATTAGCGTTTTGCGTATGGATGTTGTTTAGCGCGGTGGCGGTAAATCTGCCCAAAGTCGGCTTTACGTTCACGACCGATCAGCTGTTTATGCTGACCGCGCTGCCGTCGCTGTCAGGCGCGCTGCTGCGTGTGCCTTACGCGTTTATGGTGCCGGTGTTTGGCGGTCGTCGCTGGACGGCGTTCAGTACAGGCATCATGATCGTTCCCTGCGTCTGGCTCGGATTCGCGGTGCAGGATACCTCTACGCCATTTAGCGTATTCGTGATTATCTCCCTGCTGTGCGGTTTTGCGGGTGCAAACTTCGCCTCCAGCATGGCGAACATCAGCTTCTTCTTCCCGAAAGCGAAGCAGGGCGGCGCGCTGGGGATTAACGGCGGTCTGGGGAATATGGGCGTGAGCGTGATGCAGCTCATTGCCCCGCTGGCGATCTCGGTCTCCATTTTTGCAGCCTTTGGCGGCGGTGGCGTTGAGCAGGCGGATGGTTCTTCCCTCTATCTGCAAAATGCAGCCTGGATCTGGGTACCGTTCCTCGTGGTCTTCACCCTCGCAGCCTGGTTCTTTATGAATGACCTGTCCGCGTCGAAGGCGTCGCTGAGCGAACAGCTGCCGGTGCTGAAGCGTGGACACCTCTGGGTGATGGCGCTGCTGTATCTGGCCACCTTCGGTTCGTTTATCGGCTTCTCAGCGGGCTTCGCGATGCTGTCGAAAACGCAGTTCCCGGAGATTCAGATCCTGCACTTTGCCTTCTTCGGGCCGTTTATTGGTGCCCTGGCACGTTCGCTGGGCGGCATGGTGTCTGACCGCCTGGGCGGTACCCGCGTGACGCTGGTTAACTTTGTCGTGATGGCTGTCTTCTGTGCGCTGCTGTTCCTCACGCTGCCAGCCGACGGACAGGGCGGTAACTTCATCGCCTTCTTCGGCGTGTTTATGGTGCTGTTCCTGACGGCCGGGCTGGGGAGCGCGTCAACCTTCCAGATGATCTCCGTGATCTTCCGTAAGCTGACCATGGACCGCGTAAAAGCACAGGGCGGGAGCGAAGAGCAGGCCATGCGCGAAGCGGCGACGGATACGGCTGCGGCGCTGGGCTTTATCTCTGCCATCGGCGCGATTGGCGGCTTCTTTATCCCGAAAGCGTTCGGTATTTCTCTGGACCTGACCGGCTCTCCGGCCGGTGCCATGAAAGTCTTCCTCGTCTTCTATATCGCCTGCGTTGTGATCACCTGGGCGGTATACGGGCGTAATTCTAAAAATAAAAAGTAAGTTGATTATCCGTTTACGCGGCCTTCGGGCCGCGTTTTTTTTGTGCTGGTTATAGTTACAACATACTGATGGGTTTACAGAGAAAGCCCACGGGTAACGCTGTGATCGCCATCGCTTTACAGGTCGCTCTACCCCTTAATACCTGAGAAGTTAAATTTTGCCTGGCGGTTTGTACGATAAAATAAAAATAACGATATATTTCATGTGGATATGAAGTTTCAAAAGATACCGCTTTGGTGGTATTCGGTGTAATCCCTCGCCTGAAAGTCCCTCCTCGTCTTGATCGTTATCAATTCTCCCCCTCTTTCAGGGCGTTACCTTCGCTGCAAATCAGCAATGTCGATTTAGAGAGCCACAGGCTCCACACAGGAGATACCCGATGAGCAAATTTTTGGACCGGTTTCGCTACTTCAAGCAGAAGGGTGAAACGTTTGCCGATGGGCACGGCCAGGTTCTGGATACCAACCGGGACTGGGAAGACGGTTACCGCCAGCGCTGGCAGCATGACAAAGTCGTCCGTTCGACCCACGGCGTGAACTGCACTGGCTCATGTAGCTGGAAGATTTTCGTTAAAAACGGTCTGGTGACCTGGGAAATGCAGCAGACCGACTATCCTCGCACCCGCCCGGATATGCCGAACCACGAACCGCGCGGCTGCCCGCGTGGCGCCAGCTACTCCTGGTATCTCTACAGCGCGAACCGTCTGAAATACCCCCTGATGCGCAAGCGCCTGATGAAAATGTGGCGTGAAGCGAAAGTGCAGCACAGCGATCCGGTGGATGCCTGGGCCTCCATCATTGAAGACGCTGACAAAGCAAAAAGCTTCAAGCAGGCCCGCGGTCGCGGAGGTTTCGTTCGCTCCTCATGGAAAGAGGTGAACGAGCTGATTGCCGCTTCCAACGTCTACACCGTCAAAACCTACGGTCCTGACCGCGTGGCGGGCTTCTCGCCAATCCCGGCGATGTCGATGGTCTCTTATGCCTCCGGCGCGCGCTATCTCTCTTTAATCGGCGGTACCTGCCTGAGTTTCTACGACTGGTACTGCGACCTGCCGCCCGCGTCTCCGCAGACCTGGGGCGAGCAGACCGACGTGCCGGAATCCGCGGACTGGTACAACTCCAGCTACATCATCGCCTGGGGCTCTAACGTGCCGCAGACCCGTACGCCGGACGCGCACTTCTTTACCGAAGTCCGTTACAAAGGCACCAAAACGGTGGCGGTGACCCCGGACTATGCCGAAATCGCCAAGCTGTGCGATCTGTGGCTGGCGCCGAAACAGGGTACCGATGCGGCGATGGCGATGGCTATGGGCCACGTCATGCTGCGCGAGTTCCACCTGGATAAACCAAGCCAGTACTTCACCGACTACGTCCGCCGCTATACCGACATGCCGATGCTGGTCATGCTGGAAGAGCGTGAGGGCTACTATGCCGCTGGCCGTACGCTGCGCGCTGCCGATCTGGTGGACTCGCTGGGCCAGGAAAATAATCCTGAGTGGAAAACCGTTGCGTATAACAGCAACGGCGAGCTGGTGGCGCCAAACGGCTCTATCGGCTTCCGCTGGGGCGAGAAGGGCAAGTGGAACCTTGAGCAGCGTAACGGCACGACCGGCGAAGAGACGGAGCTGCGCCTGAGCATGCTGGGTAGCCAGGACGAGATCGCCGAGGTGGGCTTCCCGTACTTCGGCGGTGAAGGTTCCGAGCACTTCAACAAGGTTGAACTGAAAAACGTACTGATGCACAAGCTGCCGGTGAAACGCCTGCAGCTGGCCGACGGGACTACCGCGCTGGTCACCACCGTCTATGACCTGACCATGGCGAACTACGGCCTGGAACGTGGTCTGGGCGATGAAAACTGCGCCACCGGCTATGACGATGTGAAAGCCTACACCCCGGCATGGGCAGAGCAAATCACCGGCGTTCCACGCGCGCAGATCGTGCGTATCGCCCGCGAGTTTGCGGATAACGCCGACAAGACCCACGGTCGCTCCATGATCATCGTCGGTGCGGGTCTGAACCACTGGTATCACCTCGATATGAACTACCGTGGCCTGATCAACATGCTGATCTTCTGCGGCTGCGTAGGTCAGAGCGGCGGCGGCTGGGCGCACTACGTGGGCCAGGAAAAACTGCGTCCGCAGACCGGCTGGCAGCCGCTGGCGTTTGCCCTCGACTGGCAGCGCCCGGCACGCCACATGAACAGCACTTCCTACTTCTATAACCACTCCAGCCAGTGGCGCTACGAGACGGTCACCGCGCAGGAGCTGCTGTCGCCGATGGCGGATAAATCCCGCTACAGCGGCCATCTGATTGACTTCAACGTGCGCGCCGAGCGCATGGGCTGGCTGCCGTCTGCGCCGCAGCTGGGTACTAACCCGCTGCGCATTGCGGAAGCGGCAAAGCAGGCAGGCATGTCACCGGTGGATTACACCGTGAAATCCCTGAAGGATGGCTCAATTCGCTTCGCGGCGGAACAGCCGGAGAACGGTAAAAACCATCCGCGTAACCTGTTTATCTGGCGCTCCAACCTGCTGGGCTCGTCCGGTAAAGGCCACGAGTACATGCTGAAATACCTGCTCGGTACCGAAAACGGTATCCAGGGGAAAGATCTCGGCAAGCAGGGCGGCGTGAAGCCGGAAGAGGTGGAGTGGAAAGACAACGGTCTCGACGGCAAGCTGGATCTGGTGGTCACCCTCGACTTCCGCCTGTCCAGCACCTGCCTCTACTCCGACATCGTGCTGCCTACCGCCACCTGGTACGAAAAAGACGACATGAATACCTCGGACATGCATCCGTTTATTCATCCGCTGTCTGCGGCCGTTGACCCGGCGTGGGAATCAAAAAGCGACTGGGAAATCTACAAAGACATCGCGAAGACATTCTCCGAAGTCTGCGTGGGGCACCTCGGCAAAGAGACCGACGTGGTGACGCTGCCCATCCAGCACGACTCCGCCGCCGAACTGGCGCAGCCGCTGGACGTGAAGGACTGGAAAAAAGGCGAGTGCGACCTGATCCCGGGCGTGACCGCGCCGCACATTATTCCGGTTGAACGCGACTACCCGGCAACCTACGAACGCTTTACCTCTATCGGCCCGCTGATGGAGAAAATCGGTAACGGCGGGAAAGGGATCGCCTGGAACACCCAGAGCGAGATGGACCTGCTGCGCAAGCTTAACTACACCAAAGCGGACGGTCCGGCCAAAGGCCAGCCAATGCTCAACACGGCTATTGATGCCGCAGAGATGATCCTGACCCTGGCCCCGGAAACCAACGGCCACGTCGCGGTGAAGGCCTGGGCGGCCCTGAGCGAGTTCACCGGTCGCGACCATACCCACCTGGCGACGAATAAAGAGGAAGAGAAAATCCGCTTCCGCGATATTCAGGCCCAGCCGCGCAAAATTATCTCCAGCCCGACCTGGTCAGGCCTGGAAGATGAGCATGTGTCCTATAACGCGGGCTACACCAACGTTCACGAGCTGATCCCATGGCGCACCCTGTCAGGCCGCCAGTCGCTGTATCAGGATCACCAGTGGATGCGCGACTTCGGTGAAAGCCTGCTGGTGTACCGTCCGCCAATCGACACCCGCTCCGTGAAAGCCGTGATGGGGGTGAAATCGAACGGTAACCCTGAGAAGGCGCTGAACTTCCTGACGCCGCACCAGAAGTGGGGTATTCACTCCACCTACAGTGACAACCTGCTGATGCTGACCTTGTCGCGCGGCGGTCCGATTGTCTGGATGAGCGAAACGGATGCCAAAGATCTGGGTATTGAAGATAACGACTGGATCGAAGTGTTCAACAGCAACGGTGCCCTGACGGCGCGTGCGGTGGTGAGCCAGCGCGTACCGGCCGGGATGACCATGATGTACCACGCGCAGGAACGTATCGTTAACCTGCCGGGGTCAGAGATCACCGAGCAGCGCGGCGGGATCCACAACTCCGTGACCCGCATTACGCCGAAGCCGACCCACATGATCGGTGGCTATGCGCAGCTGGCCTACGGCTTTAACTACTACGGCACCGTAGGATCGAACCGCGATGAGTTCGTGGTGGTACGTAAGATGAAGAATATTAACTGGTTAGACGGCGAAGGTAATGACCAGGTACAGGAGAGCGTAAAATGAAAATTCGTTCACAAGTCGGCATGGTGCTGAATCTGGATAAATGCATCGGCTGCCATACCTGCTCGGTCACCTGTAAAAACGTCTGGACCAGCCGTGAAGGTATGGAATACGCCTGGTTCAACAACGTGGAAAGCAAGCCGGGCACCGGCTTCCCGACCGACTGGGAAAACCAGGAGAAGTGGAAGGGCGGCTGGATCCGCAAAATCAACGGCAAGCTGCAGCCGCGCATGGGTAACCGCGCTTGGCTTCTGGGAAAAATCTTCGCTAACCCGCATCTGCCGGGCATCGATGATTACTACGAGCCGTTTGATTACGACTACCAGAACCTGCACAACGCGCCGGAAGGCAAACACCAGCCGATCGCCCGTCCTCGCTCGCTGATCACCGGCCAGCGCATGGACAAAATTACCAGCGGTCCAAACTGGGAAGAGATTCTGGGCGGCGAGTTCGAGAAACGCGCCAAAGACCAGAACTTCGAGAACATGCAGAAGGCGATGTACGGCCAGTTCGAAAATACCTTCATGATGTATCTGCCGCGCCTGTGCGAGCACTGCCTCAACCCGGCGTGCGTGGCGACCTGCCCGAGCGGCGCCATCTACAAGCGTGAAGAAGACGGCATCGTGCTGATCGACCAGGACAAGTGCCGCGGCTGGCGTATGTGCATCACCGGCTGCCCGTACAAAAAGATCTACTTCAACTGGAAGAGCGGCAAATCCGAGAAGTGCATCTTCTGCTATCCGCGTATTGAAGCCGGGATGCCAACCGTCTGCTCCGAAAGCTGCGTAGGCCGTATTCGCTACCTCGGCGTGCTGCTGTACGACGCGGACGCGATTGAAAACGCAGCGAGCACCGAGAACGAGAAAGATCTCTATCAGCGTCAGCTGGACGTGTTCCTCGATCCGAACGATCCGAAGGTGATTGAGCAGGCGCTGAAGGACGGCATTCCGCAGAGCGTGATTGACGCCGCGCAGCAGTCGCCGGTGTACAAAATGGCGATGGACTGGAAGCTGGCGCTGCCGCTGCACCCGGAATACCGCACTCTGCCGATGGTCTGGTACGTGCCGCCGCTGTCGCCGATTCAGTCTGCGGCTGACGCGGGTGAGCTGGGCAGCAACGGCATTCTGCCGGACGTGGAGAGCCTGCGTATCCCGGTGCAGTACCTGGCAAACCTGCTGACCGCAGGCGATACCCAGCCGGTACTGCTGGCGCTGAAGCGTATGCTGGCGATGCGCCACTTCAAGCGTGCCGAAACCGTGGATGGCGTAACCGATACCCGCGCGCTGGAAGAGGTCGGTCTGACCGAAGCGCAGGCGCAGGAAATGTACCGCTATCTGGCGATCGCTAACTACGAAGACCGTTTCGTGGTGCCGAGCAGCCACCGTGAGCTGGCCCGCGAAGCCTTCCCGGAAAAAAATGGCTGTGGCTTTACCTTTGGCGACGGTTGCCACGGGTCAGACAGCAAATTCAACCTGTTCAACAGCCGCCGCATTGATGCCATGGATGTGACCAGCAAAACGGAGCCGCACCAATGATTGAACTCGTCATTGTTTCGCGTCTGCTCGAGTATCCGGATGCTGCGCTTGCGCAGCATCAGCAGGAACTCTTTGATGCACTCGCGTCATCTGAAAACCTGGATAAGGACGATGCCCAGAAGCTGGGTGTTTTCCTCCGCGACCTGCTGGCGCGCGACCTTCTGGATGCCCAGTCGGACTACAGCCAGCTGTTTGACCGTGGACGTGCAACGTCCCTGCTGCTGTTTGAACACGTTCACGGTGAGTCCCGCGACCGCGGTCAGGCGATGGTGGATCTGATGGCACAGTATGAACAGCACGGCCTGCAGCTCGACAGCCGCGAGCTGCCGGATCATCTGCCGCTGTATCTGGAGTATCTGGCGCAGCTGCCGAAAGAAGAGGCGCTGGGCGGTCTGCAGGACATCGCGCCGATCCTGGCGCTGCTCGGCGCGCGTCTTCAGCAGCGCGAGAGCCGCTATGCGGTTCTGTTCGATCTGCTGGTGAAGCTGGCCAACGCCGCGGTCGACAGTGAAAAAGTGGCGGAGAAAATTGCGGATGAAGCCCGCGATGATACGCCACAAGCGCTGGATGCGGTCTGGGAAGAAGAGCAGGTGAAATTCTTTGCTGACCAGAACTGCGGCGAGTCTGAAATCTCCGCTCACCAGCGTCGTTTTGCCGGCGCGGTTGCCCCGCAATATTTGAATATCTCTAACGGAGGACGGCACTAATGCACTTCCTGAATATGTTCTTCTTTGACATTTACCCGTATATCGCGGGCACCGTGTTCCTGGTGGGAAGCTGGCTGCGTTATGACTACGGTCAGTACACCTGGCGTGCTGCCTCCAGCCAGATGCTGGATCGTAAGGGAATGCATGTGGGCTCTAACCTGTTCCACATCGGTATTCTGGGGATATTTGCCGGTCACTTCCTGGGAATGCTGACGCCGCACTGGATGTATGAAACGTGGCTACCGATTGAGGTGAAGCAGAAGATGGCGATGATCGCCGGCGGTGCCTGCGGCGTGATGACCCTGGTCGGTGGCCTGCTGCTGCTGAAACGTCGTCTGTTCAGCCCGCGCGTGCGTGCGACCACGACTGCAGCGGACATCCTGATCCTCTCCCTGCTGATGGTGCAGTGTGCGCTGGGTCTGTTGACCATTCCATTCTCGGCGCAGCATATGGACGGGAGCGAAATGATGAAGCTGGTGGGTTGGGCACAGTCCGTGGTGACCTTCCACGGCGGAGCCTCCGCGCACCTGGACGGCGTGGCCTTTATCTTCCGCGTTCACCTGGTGCTGGGGATGACGCTGTTTGTGCTGTTCCCGTTCTCTCGTCTGGTGCATATCTGGAGCGCGCCGGTGGAGTACCTGACGCGCAAATACCAGATAGTACGCGCCCGTCGCTAATTTGCCGTTTTGATACCAACCCCGCACTCGCGGGGTTTTTTTTCGCACCAGCCCAGGTTGTTCCCAGCGGCAGCAAACAGGATCAGCGCGCCGCCCGCCAGCTGCGTCAGATTCAGCGCGTGCCCGAACACCAGATTATCAACAACAATTGCCACCACCGGATAGATAAACGACAGGGAGCCGGTAATGGGCGTAGGCAGCTTCTGAATCGCGCTGTAGAGCAGCTGGTACATAATGCCGGTATGGACAATGCCCAGCGTCAGCAGGATCGGCCAGGGGAAATCACCGGAAAATGACGGCAGGCTGGCAAACGGCAAAAGCATCACGACGCCCGTCAGTACCTGGATAAAGGCAATATGCTGCGGCGCAACGGATCTGAGCTTGCGGGCAATAATGGCCGTGACCGCATAGAAGAAGGCCGCGGCCATCGCCAGACCGATTCCGGCGAGCCATTCACCGCCATGCGCGCCGGTCAGCTCGCTGGAGAGCAGTATCACCACGCCGCCAAAGGCGAGGAACAGCCAGCCCCATTTCACCAGGCTGACGCGTTCACCTAAAAACATCCCCATCAGTACCAGCATAAACGGCTGGGTGTTATACACCACGGTAGAAAGACCAATAGAGATCCGCTCATAGGCGGCGAAGAGCAGCAGCCAGTTCACCACTAATGCCGCGCCGCCGAGAATAGCCAGCAGCAGCGTGGTGCGGGTGAGGGGACTGAAGGGCTTTTGACTTACCCGGATAAAAATAAAAAGCGCCATAGCTCCGATAAGACAGCGCCAGAACACCACTTCCGTCACCGGCAGACCGGAGAGCAAAACAAACGCGCCGATAGAGCCGGAAATTAACATCGCCAGGCTCATTTGCCAGACGCCTTTATGTAAATCACGCATCATCCACCTCCTGATTAATGACGCTATTGTCGAAAATCGCTGTCGGGTTTTACAGGGGTGATATAAGGTTGAAAAGGTAAATGACTTTTTAAAATTAGGTGAAAAGAATGGAATGCCTTATCGATGATATCGACCGACAAATTTTAGCCTGTCTGGTTGAGGATGCGCGCATGTCGTTGAAGGTGCTCAGCGGCCGCATCGGTCTGACGTCCCCCAGCACGGCAGAACGCCTGAAGAGGCTGGAAGAACGCGGTGTGATTCAGGGTTATGGTGCACGGGTGAATCTGGCGGCGCTGGGGTATACGCTGCAGGCGCTGGTGCGCGTGCGGCCTTTGCCGGGGCTGTTGCATAAGGTGGATAAGTACATTCAGGCGATGCCGGAGTGTATTGAGAGCGACAAAGTCACCGGGGAAGATTGCTTTGTGATTAGGCTGGTGGTGCGGTCAATCGAACAGCTTGATGCGCTGCTGGACGGCCTGGCGGAACATGCCCAGTGTAATACGTCGATTGTGAAGAGCTCGCCGGTGAAGCGCCGTTTGCCGCCGATGTAGGTTTCTGTCGCCGGGTGGCGGCTGCGCCTTACCCGGCCTACGAAGGCGGACTCGGTTTTTTATGTTGGGAAAGTGATGGTGGTGGGGGAAGGATGACTCGGCGCGATGCGCCTCGCCCTTCGGGTCGTTGCCTGCGGCAACGCTTTCTCGCTACGCTCGAATCGAACCTTAGTCGAAGCTTCTCATCCTTCCCCGTTACGGAAATACATGATGCCTGGTGCGAACAGAAGGTTTAGCGTCGTTTGGAAGTGATGGTGGTGGGGGAAGGATTCGAACCTTCGAAGTCGATGACGGCAGATTTACAGTCTGCTCCCTTTGGCCGCTCGGGAACCCCACCAGGGGTAATTCAAATTTTGAGGTCGTGCTGAGAGATGGTGGTGGGGGAAGGATTCGAACCTTCGAAGTCGATGACGGCAGATTTACAGTCTGCTCCCTTTGGCCGCTCGGGAACCCCACCACGGGGTAATGCTTTTTTACTGGCCTACTTCCTGCTGGAAGCGGGGCGCATCATATCAAATGAGACGCCCCTGTAAAGCATTCCTTTAGGGAAATGAAGTCGTTTGCCTGCTTTTTATCCGTAAAGGCGCAAAGCTAATCAATTCATTTTCCGAAAGATTAAAGAATGATGGTCCTGTTGCCGTACACGAAGACCCGCTGCGCCAGCACCTGATACAGCGCACGACTCAACACATTCTTCTCAACGTCACGACCCGCACGCATCATGTCCTCAGCAGTGTAAGTGTGATCCACATGAATGACGTCCTGCATGATGATTGGACCTTCATCCAGGTTGTCATTCACGTAGTGCGCGGTCGCACCGATGATCTTCACGCCGCGCTCGTACGCCTGGTGGTAAGGACGCGCACCAATAAAGGCTGGCAGGAACGAGTGGTGAATGTTGATGATCTTGTTCGGGAAACGCGCTACGAAGGATGGCGTTAACACGCGCATGTATTTCGCCAGCACCACGTAGTCCGGGTTATGCGCTTCAATGGCCTGCGCCATCAGATCGTCGTGTTCTTCACGGGTATGGCCTTCGTGGCTCACCAGCTCGAACGGAATATCAAAACGCTCGACCAGCGTGCGCAGCGTCTCATGGTTACCAATAACGGCAGCAATTTCAACGTCCAGACCGCCGTAGTTGGCTTTCATCAGCAGGTCGCCCAGACAATGTGCTTCTTTGGTCACCAGGATCACGATGCGGCGTCGACCCGCTGGGGTCAGTTCGCGCACGGAACCTTCCGGAAGCGCGCTGTCCAGATCGGCAAGCAGGGTGGTGTCGTTGAAAATACCTTCCAGCTCGGTACGCATAAAGAAGCGACCGGTACGGTGGTCAACGAACTCGTTGTTCTGCACGATATTCAGTTCATGCTTGTAGCAAATGTTGGTAATTCGTGCGATCAGTCCTTTTTGATCGGGACAGATGGTGCGCAGAACTTTACGTTGTAATGATTGCATCGCCGGGAAATCCTGTTTGTATTTGCGAAGTCTGGGTTGTCAGGCATTACTGCCCGCAACACTTTTTAAATTTTTTACCTGAACCACACGGGCAGGGATCGTTACGACCAAACTGTGGGCGCGTTCCGTCAATATAATACCATTGCCCGCTTTCCTTTAAGAACCGGGAACGCTCGATAATGGCACCCGGTTTATTATTCTCGCTAAAACGGGCAACAAAGCTGACGTAACCTTCGTCAACATGACTGCCTGTTGCGGATTCATAGACGGTAAGGCCGAGCCACTGCGTGTTCGCGAACCCGGCTTCGATGTCCTGTTTGAAATCGGCTGCGCGGCAGGATGGATGCCAGGTTTTAATCAGGTAGTCTGCGTCCTTGATCACAAAAGCAGTGTACCGTGAACGCATGAGGTGTGACGGGTCTGGTGCAACCTGATCGCCAGACAGATATCGCTGGCAACATAGGCTATACTCCAGAGCGCTACCACAGGGGCAGAGTTGAGACACGATTCTCTTCCTGGAACAAAAAATAAAGGCGTTAAACGCTTCGGGTAGCACTATGTTAACTGAGCTGTTGCGTTGACGCTATGTCAGGAATCCAGGGGAAGTAAAACAGGGCTAATGAGAAAGGTTAAAATTGGACTGGCGCTGGGCTCAGGTGCAGCCCGGGGGTGGTCACACATCGGCGTAATTAATGCCTTGAACAAGATGGGCATTGACATTGATATTGTCGCAGGGTGTTCAATAGGATCGCTTGTCGGCTCCGCTTACGCGTGCGGGAAGCTTCCGGAACTCGAGACGTGGGTGCGCTCCTTCAGCTACTGGGACGTGCTGCGTCTGATGGACCTCTCGTGGCAGCGTGGTGGGCTGCTGCGCGGCGAACGCGTGTTTAACCAGTTCCGCCAGGTTATGCCTCTCGAAGACTTCACCGATTGTCAGATGCCTTTCGGCGCCGTCGCGACGAACCTCAGTACAGGACGCGAGCTCTGGCTCACCGAAGGGGATATCCATCTTGCCGTGCGTGCCTCCTGCAGTATGCCGGGGCTCATGGCGCCTGTCCCACACAACGGTTACTGGCTTGTCGACGGTGGCGTCGTTAACCCGGTTCCCATCTCTCTGACGCGCGCAATGGGGGCGGATATCGTGATTGCCGTCGACCTGCAGCACGACGCCCACCTGATGCAGCAGGATCTCATGCCGGTCAATCTCCAGAGCGAAGATGTTGAGGGCGAGAAACTGGCCTGGCATGAACGCCTGCGCGGAAGAATCGGGCGTATGGCCGCACGTCGCTCGGTTACCGCACCGACGGCGATAGAAATCATGACCACGTCAATTCAGGTACTTGAGAACCGCCTTAAACGTAACCGTATGGCAGGCGATCCTCCGGATATTCTTATTCAGCCGTACTGTCCGCAAATCTCTACCCTTGATTTCCATCGGGCTGAGGCCGCCATCGCAGCGGGCTCGTTAGCCGTCGAAAAGAAAATGGACGAATTGTTGCCTTTTGTGCAGACCGCACGTTAAGCACCTTTTTTTGACTACTTCAGCAAAATCTGACAGGCGATAGTGCCGATCGCATGCCACTATTTAGTTACTGTCAGCCAGGGGAGGAACCATGACGCAGCCATTGGCCGGAAAACACATTTTGATTGTTGAAGACGAGCCCGTTTTCCGATCGCTACTGGATTCGTGGTTATCCTCGCTGGGCGCAATGACGTCACTGGCTGAAGATGGCATCGACGCCCTGGAAAAAATGATTAGCATTACGCCCGATTTGATGATTTGCGACATTGCGATGCCGCGCATGAATGGACTGAAGCTGGTTGAACATCTGCGTAACGAAGGTAATCAGACGCCGATTCTGGTGATCTCTGCCACCGAGAACATGGCGGATATCGCCAAAGCATTACGTCTTGGGGTACAGGATATTCTGCTCAAACCAGTCAAGGATTTGCATAGATTGCGGGAAACGGTCTTAGCGTGCCTTTATCCGAATATGTTTAATTCCCGGGTAGAGGAAGAGGAGCGTCTTTTCCAGGACTGGGACGCTCTGGTGAGTAATCCGCCTGCTGCGGCGAAACTGTTGCAAGAACTCCAGCCGCCCGTCCAGCAAACTATTTCACACTGCCGTGTAAATTATCGCCAGCTGGTGGCCGCTGATCAGCCAGGACTGGTGCTTGATATTGCACCACTGTCAGATTCCGACCTTGCGTTTTATTCTCTGGATGTCACCCGGGCGGGGGATAACGGTGTATTAGCCGCGTTACTTCTTCGTGCGCTATTTAATGGCTTGTTGCAGGAACAGTTATCCCATCAGGGGCAACGGTTGCCGGAGTTAGGCAGTTTACTCAAACAGGTAAACCAGCTTTTTCGTCAGGCCAATTTGCCAGGACAGTTCCCGCTGCTGGTCGGCTATTACCACAGCGGTTTAAAGAATCTGATCCTCGTTTCAGCCGGTCTCAATGCATCACTGAATACCGGTGAACACCATATTCAGGTGAGTAACGGTGTGCCGCTTGGGACATTGGGAACGGCGTATCTTAATCAAATTAGCCACCGCTGTTCCTCCTGGCAGTGCCAAATTTGGGGCGCCGGGGGACGGCTACGCTTAATGTTGTCCACGGAATAAGCAATTGGATCGTAATTTTAAGATTGCTTTACCTGTGTTTTGCGGGGAGTGCTACTATCGCTGCCCGGTTTCATGCGTATTTATCCTAATTGATCGGCAACGCGTTCTTTTCAGACCCGGACTGCGGGGCGAGGCTGATATACTCAACGCGTTATTTATTGCATAAAAGTTCAAAACTTGAACAGCTCAGGAGAATTTGAATGGCTGCCCTAAATTCGAAAGTCAGAAAGGCCGTTATCCCGGTAGCGGGATTGGGGACCAGGATGTTACCAGCAACTAAGGCGATTCCTAAAGAGATGTTGCCTCTGGTTGATAAGCCATTAATCCAGTATGTCGTTAATGAATGCATTGCAGCCGGCATCACTGAAATTGTGCTGGTTACGCATTCATCTAAAAACTCTATCGAAAACCATTTCGATACAAGCTTTGAACTTGAAGCCATGCTGGAAAAGCGTGTTAAGCGTCAGCTGTTAGAAGAAGTTCAGTCTATTTGCCCTCCACACGTCACCATTATGCAGGTTCGTCAGGGGCTGGCTAAAGGTCTGGGTCACGCTGTTATGTGCGCGCATCCTGTTGTGGGTGATGAGCCTGTAGCGGTAATTCTGCCTGACGTTATTCTGGACGAATACGAATCCGATCTTTCTCAGGATAACCTGGCTGAAATGATCAAACGTTTCGACGAAACCGGCAGCAGCCAGATTATGGTTGAGCCTGTTGAAGACGTAACGGCATACGGTGTGGTTGACTGTAAAGGCGTTAACCTTGAGCCGGGTGAAAGTGTGCCAATGGTTGGCGTCGTAGAGAAGCCTAAAGCCGATGTAGCCCCTTCAAACCTTGCTGTTGTAGGTCGCTATGTCCTGAGTGCTGAAATCTGGCCTCTGCTGGCTAAAACGCCTCCAGGAGCGGGTGATGAGATCCAGCTGACGGATGCCATCGATATGCTGATCGAGAAAGAGACCGTTGAGGCCTACCATATGAAAGGTAAGAGCCATGACTGCGGTAATAAGCTCGGTTATATGCAGGCGTTTGTTGAATATGGTATCCGCCACAATACCCTTGGCGAAGAATTTAAAACCTGGCTCAAAGAGAGCGTAGGTATTAAGAAATAAGCCACGGTTGTAAATGTTCGAAACCGGTGAGGCGCTGCCCACCGGTTTTTTTATGCCTGTACCACTCCCGAAAACCTGTCTGAAAGTACAGTCGATAAAGTTGTTAAATAATGCTTTATGACAGAGTGTAAGAGGATGTTTGGGACAAATTTAGGTTAAAAAAAATCCCGCAATATGCGGGATTTCTCTGAATGTGCCGTGATTAATCCTTGATCAGGAAGTCATCCAACTGTTTACCTTGCTCATCCATGGCTTTCTTGATAACAGCAGGAGTACGACCCTGGCCAGTCCAGGTTTTAGTTTCGCCGTTCTCGTCAACGTAGCTATATTTAGCAGGACGAGCAGCACGCTTGGCTTTGGTACCGGTTTTAGCCGCAGCCATGCTGTTCAGCAATTCATTTGGATCGATACCATCAGCAATCAGCATTTCACGATATTGCTGCAGTTTACGAGTACGCTCTTCGATTTCAGCAGCAGCAGCGCTTTCTTCTTCGCGACGTTCATTAACTACAACTTCTAATTTTTCCAGCATTTCTTCAAGCGTTTCGAGGGTGCATTCTCTTGCCTGCGCACGAAGAGTACGGATGTTGTTCAGAATTTTAAGTGCTTCGCTCATTGTAGTAATCTCAAACTTATAATGGGGGGGTGGTTTGTTGACCTAATAATAGAGCCATAAATTCATATGTGCAATAGCCAGGAATGTAAGGAATTCAAAAAATACTAAATCGTCTCACTATTATTAATTACGCTAACTTAAATTTCATCACCCGACAGTCTCGCTTGTTATCACATCAACCTGCTTTGTCCGGTTGATTGCCTCTTTTTTTTGTGACATTTACCGCAGGAATTATAGTTGCGGCGGATAAATATCAGCCTTTTGTATTAGTACCCCCCCGTGATGTTAAGGCTGAAATAGTTAATAAATGGTGAATTTTAATGAACGGTGATTCCACTATAAAAACAAGTGTTATGTTGGGCTTAACATATAACATATTGGCCTGGCTGCATGCGTTTACTTCATGTTTTAACGGATTATTTTCGAAAACAGAAGGTTCTGAACGCCGCGCTGAACTACATCCTCTGTGCGCTGTATCGCTGATGACCTGACAAAATATGGTACAATGACTCATCGGGAATATTACACATTGATTAGGGTTTTACGGCCAATGGCACAACTGTATTTCTACTATTCGGCGATGAATGCCGGTAAATCCACCGCGCTGCTGCAATCCTCGTACAATTACCAGGAGCGCGGGATGCGTACCGTTGTTTATACGGCTGAGATTGACGATCGCTTTGGCGCAGGGAAGGTGAGCTCCAGAATAGGACTCTCGTCACCTGCCAGGCTGTTTAACCCGAAAACCGATCTGTTTGAGGACATTCGCACGGAACATGCTGAGCGGCCTATTCACTGTGTCCTGGTCGATGAGAGCCAGTTTCTGACGCGTGAACAGGTTCACGCGCTTTCCGAGGTGGTTGATGAGCTTGATATCCCTGTTCTGTGCTATGGGCTGCGGACGGATTTTCGCGGTGAGCTCTTTGCCGGGAGTCAGTATTTGCTCGCCTGGTCGGATAAACTCGTCGAATTAAAAACGATCTGCTTCTGCGGTCGCAAAGCCAGTATGGTGCTTCGTCTCGACCAGGCAGGAAAACCTTATGCAGATGGTGAGCAGGTGGTTATAGGCGGTAATGAACGCTATGTATCGGTCTGTCGTAAGCATTATAAAGAAGCGCTGTCTGTAGGCTCGCTGACGGCGATTCAGCACGACAACAGAAAATAACGTCAGCTTTGTTATTCAGACATAAAAAAACCCGCCATAAAGGCGGGTTTTTCATTTGCTGTCAATTAAGCGCTTTTCTTCGCTTTCTTGTCAGCTTTGATGACCGGAACTTCTGTTTTCACAGCGGCAACGTCACCTTCTTTGAACTCACGACCGTAGAAAGTATCCAGCAGAATCTGTTTCAGCTCGGAGATCAGTGGGTAGCGCGGGTTGGCACCTGTACACTGGTCATCGAATGCATCTTCAGACAGCTTATCTACATGAGCGAGGAAGTCAGCTTCCTGTACGCCCGCTTCACGGATAGATTTAGGAATACCCAGCTCAGCTTTCAGACTTTCCAGCCATGCCAGCAGTTTTTCAATCTTCGCAGCAGTACGGTCGCCCGGTGCGCTCAGACCAAGGTGGTCTGCGATTTCAGCATAACGACGACGTGCTTGCGGACGGTCGTACTGGCTGAAAGCAGTCTGCTTGGTTGGGTTGTCGTTAGCGTTATAACGAATAACGTTGCTGATCAACAGGGCGTTCGCCAGACCGTGAGGAATGTGGAACTGTGAACCCAGCTTGTGCGCCATAGAGTGGCAAACACCCAGGAAGGCGTTCGCAAACGCGATACCGGCGATGGTTGCTGCACTGTGAACGCGTTCACGTGCTACCGGGTTTTTAGACCCTTCGTTATAGGACGCTGGCAGGTTTTCCTTCAGCAGTTTCAGAGCCTGCAGAGCCTGACCGTCAGAGAACTCAGACGCCAGTACAGAAACGTAAGCTTCCAGGGCGTGAGTTACCGCATCCAGACCACCGAACGCACACAGTGACTTCGGCATATCCATGACCAGGTTCGCATCGACGATAGCCATGTCTGGGGTCAGGGCATAGTCAGCCAGCGGGTATTTCTGACCTGTCGCATCGTCCGTTACTACCGCGAATGGCGTGACTTCTGAACCGGTACCGGAAGTGGTGGTGACCGCGATCATTTTCGCTTTTACGCCCATTTTCGGGAACTTGTAGATACGTTTACGGATGTCCATAAAGCGCAGCGCCAGTTCTTCGAAGTGGGTTTCAGGATGTTCGTACATGACCCACATGATTTTCGCGGCGTCCATTGGGGAACCACCACCCAGTGCGATAATCACATCTGGTTTGAAGGAGTTAGCCAGCTCAGCACCTTTACGCACAACGCTCAGGGTAGGGTCAGCTTCAACTTCAAAGAACACTTCAGTTTCAACACCAGCCGCTTTCAGCACAGAGGTGATCTGGTCAGCGTAGCCGTTGTTAAACAGGAAACGGTCAGTCACGATGAGCGCACGTTTGTGGCCATCAGTAATCACTTCATCCAGCGCGATTGGCAGTGAGCCACGGCGGAAGTAGATAGATTTCGGAAGTTTGTGCCACAACATGTTTTCAGCTCGCTTAGCAACGGTTTTCTTGTTGATCAGGTGTTTTGGACCAACGTTTTCAGAGATGGAGTTACCACCCCAGGAACCACAACCCAGAGTAAGGGAAGGTGCGAGTTTGAAGTTGTACAGGTCACCGATACCACCCTGAGAAGCAGGGGTGTTAATCAGAATACGGGCAGTTTTCATCATCTGACCGAAGTGAGCAACACGCTCTGGCTGATTATCCTGGTCAGTGTACAGACAAGAGGTGTGACCGATACCACCCATGGCAACCAGCTTCTCGGCTTTTTCTACCGCGTCTTCGAAATCTTTCGCACGGTACATTGCAAGCGTTGGAGACAGTTTTTCATGTGCAAACGGCTCGCTTTCGTCGACAACTTTTACTTCACCGATCAGGATTTTAGTTGTTGCCGGAACGGTAAAGCCTGCGAGTTCAGCAATCTTGTACGCTGGCTGACCCACGATAGCGGCGTTCAGCGCGCCATTTTTCAGGATGATGTCCTGAACTGCTTTCAACTCTTTGCCCTGCAGCAGGTAGCCGCCGTGGCTGGCGAAACGTTCGCGAACGGCGTCGTACACGGAGTCAACAACAACAACAGACTGTTCAGATGCACAGATCACACCGTTATCGAAGGTTTTAGACATCAGTACAGACGCAACGGCACGTTTGATGTCAGCGGTTTCGTCGATAACAACAGGGGTGTTACCGGCGCCCACACCGATGGCTGGTTTACCGGAGCTGTATGCCGCTTTAACCATGCCAGGACCACCGGTCGCCAGGATCAGGTTAATGTCCGGGTGATGCATCAGGGCGTTGGAGAGCTCAACGGAAGGTTGGTCGATCCAGCCGATCAGATCTTTTGGTGCGCCAGCAGCGATCGCCGCCTGCAGGACAATATCCGCAGCTTTGTTGGTCGCGTCTTTCGCACGTGGGTGTGGAGAGAAGATGATTGCGTTACGGGTCTTCAGGCTAATCAGCGATTTGAAGATAGCGGTAGACGTTGGGTTAGTGGTCGGAACAATACCGCAGATGATGCCGATAGGTTCAGCGATGGTGATAGTACCGAAGGTGTCGTCTTCGGACAGCACGCCACAGGTTTTCTCATCTTTATAGGCGTTATAGATATACTCGGAAGCGAAGTGGTTTTTAATCACTTTATCTTCCACGATACCCATGCCGGATTCGGCAACGGCCATTTTAGCGAGAGGGATTCGAGCATCTGCAGCAGCCAGTGCGGCCGCGCGGAAGATTTTATCAACCTGTTCTTGGGTGAAATTGGCATATTCACGCTGGGCTTTTTTAACGCGCTCGACGAGGGCGTTCAGTTCAGCGATATTAGTAACAGCCATAATGCTCTCCTGATAATGTTTAAACTCTTTTAGTAAACCAGCGCTCGATACGTCACACAGTATAGACAGAGCCGATACGACTTGCGTAACACAAAGTAAAACAAAGAGTTACTTTCTGCGTCAGCACACTAATTTACTAAAAGAGCCTTACCTTGGCATCATCCCTTTTGTCAGGTGATCTCCCTGGGGGTGTAACCAAGATTACTCACTTCTGAGTACGGAAATCATGATCTGTGTCAATTTTCCCCCAAGCTGATACCTTTCAGCAGGGTTATTTCGTGCTGATTTTTCCAGTGTTAAATAATTACGTAAGTATTGGAAGCGGCGCTATCATTGATTATACATATGTTTAACATCCTGAAATGATAACGTTTTGGCACAGATTTCGAGTGAAGTATGCTAATAAAAAGGGTATCTTCAGCGCGATTTCTCATGACGAATTGTCAGTCCAGGGCATGTGTATAAGCGGAGCAAAACGTGATCCAAACGCTCTTTGATTTTCCAACGTACTTTAAATTTTTTATTGGTTTGTTTGCCCTGGTCAACCCGGTGGGGATCATTCCTGTCTTCATTAGTATGACGAGTTACCAGACGGCGGCGGCCAGGAACAAGACCAACCTGACCGCTAACCTGTCAGTGGCGATCATATTGCTCACCTCTCTTTTTCTGGGTGACGCCATTCTCCAGCTCTTCGGGATTTCGATCGACTCTTTCCGCATTGCGGGTGGGATCCTGGTGGTGACCATCGCCATGTCCATGATCAGCGGTAAGCTGGGCGAGGATAAGCAGAATAAACAAGAGAAGTCAGAAACCGCTATCCGCGAAAGCATTGGCGTAGTGCCGTTGGCCTTACCGCTGATGGCCGGTCCTGGTGCCATCAGTTCAACCATTGTCTGGGGGACGCGCTATCATAGCCTGATGCACCTGATTGGTTTTTCAGTGGCGATTGCCATTTTCGCGCTCTGCTGTTGGGGCGTGTTCCGCATGGCACCCTGGCTGGTGCGCTTACTGGGTCAGACGGGCATTAACGTCATAACGCGTATCATGGGCCTGCTGCTGATGGCGTTAGGGATTGAATTTATCGTTACAGGTATTAAAAGCATTTTCCCCGGTTTGCTGCACTGATATTGCATATGAAAGAACGGAGCCACGGCTCCGTTTTTTTACATCATTATCAGTAAATCCTATAACTAAAGTTGAAATGCTCACATATCATAATAAATTCTACTAATAATGTTCATTGCTTGTATTTCAACAAGTTATTAATTCCCCTCAAACCCGCCTGCGCAGAAAATCTTCGATCGCTCTGTTATTTTACTCACATGATACTCTGGGGCTTGCTGAGAGATAACCGAAATGATATTAGTAATTTCAACATTCCCCTAGATGAATGTGCTAAATAATAACCAGTTGTTAAATTTTTGTACAAAGTCACTCGATGATAGCGCAGCGACGCGCTTGTAGAGAAAAATTTCTCTATCTTGTTGAATATCATGTTTTTTAATTGATGTTCGATGTCCGGCAGGGCTGCCCTCAACGATGCGGTACTCACCGTAAAAGAGAATTGCTTAACAAATTTGCAAAATGTATTGGCGCACGTTTACGCCATTTGATACTTTCCGGCCTAATATTTTGCAGCATAAAACAAACAGATGAGAATTATTTTCATATGGTTCTCTTCTCAGATATCCAACGCAGGTCTCAAACAGGGTGGCCTGTAAAGAATCGACGCAAGACGGCCATACGAGCGGTCAGTAATAAAAAAGTCGGTGATAGCAAGCAGTAAAAGAAGAACCTGACAGCAGCAAAAAAAAACTCCTGCGCTGTACAGGCCCCAACAGGGGATTACACAGCTGGCGAAGGCCAGTCATTATAATGAGTGGAGTACCAACACAATGTCCATCATCACAAAAAAAAATCTGGTAGCGGCGGGGATTTTAACTGCGCTAATCGCGGGCAACGCTGCAATGGCTGCGGACGTTCCTGCAGGTGTTCAACTGGCTGAGAAGCAAACGCTGGTGCGTAACAACGGTGCGGAAGTTCAGTCTCTTGACCCGCACAAAATTGAAGGTGTTCCTGAGTCTAACGTTAACCGCGACCTGTTCGAAGGCCTGCTGGTGACAGACGTAGACGGCCACCCGGCGCCGGGTGTAGCCGAAAAATGGGAAAACAAAGATTTCAAAGTCTGGACCTTCCATCTGCGTAAAGATGCGAAATGGTCCGACGGTACACCGGTCACGGCCGAAGATTTCGTTTATAGCTGGCAGCGTCTGGCGAACCCAACAACCGCTTCTCCGTATGCGAGCTACCTGCAATATGGCCACATCGCCAATATTGATGACATCATCGCGGGTAAAAAACCTGTTACCGACCTGGGCGTAAAAGCGATTGATGCGAATACCTTTGAAGTGACGTTGAGCGAACCTGTTCCGTACTTCTATAAGCTGCTGGTTCACCCGTCCGTCTCCCCGGTACCAAAATCCGCCGTGGAAAAATTTGGTGAAAAATGGACGCAGCCTGCCAATATCGTGACCAACGGTGCCTATAAGCTGAAAGACTGGGTGGTCAACGAGCGTATGGTGCTTGAGCGTAATCCGCAATACTGGGACAACGCGAAAACCGTCATTAATCAGGTGACCTACCTGCCAATTTCGTCCGAAGTGACTGACGTTAACCGCTACCGCAGCGGTGAAATCGACATGACCTATAACAACATGCCGATTGAATTGTTCCAGAAACTGAAGAAAGAGATCCCTAAAGAAGTTCACGTCGATCCGTACCTGTGCACCTACTACTATGAAATCAACAACCAGAAAGCACCGTTCACCGACGTACGTGTACGTACCGCGCTGAAGCTGGCTCTGGATCGCGATATCATCGTAAACAAAGTGAAAAACCAGGGCGATCTGCCGGCATACAGCTATACCCCTCCATACACCGATGGTGCAAAACTGACCGAGCCAGACTGGTTCAAACAGACGCAGGAACAGCGTAACGCAGAAGCGAAGAAACTGCTGGCCGAAGCGGGCTATACCGCAGATAAGCCGCTGACCTTCAGCCTGTTGTACAACACCTCCGATCTGCACAAAAAACTGGCTATCGCCGTCGCTTCGATCTGGAAGAAAAACCTGGGCGCGAACGTGAAGCTGGAGAACCAGGAGTGGAAAACCTTCCTCGACAGCCGTCATCAGGGCACCTTTGATGTGGCACGTGCTGGCTGGTGTGCGGACTATAACGAACCGACCTCCTTCCTGAATACCATGCTGAGCGACAGCTCGAACAACACCGCGCACTATAAGAGCCCGGCGTTCGACAAGCTGATTGGCGACACGCTGAAAACCACTGACGAAGCACAGCGTACGGAACTGTACTCTAAGGCCGAGCAGCAGCTGGATAAAGATTCCGCGATCGTTCCGGTTTACTACTACGTTAACGCCCGTCTGGTGAAACCATGGGTAGGTGGGTATACCGGTAAAGACCCGATGGATAATATCTACGTTAAAAACTTGTATATTATCAAGCATTAATGGCAATGAGTGGGGCGGGCGTGCTCGCCCCACGGTGTCTAACCAACGTCACATAATATAGGCACACGCCAGAAGGTACGGGCAATGTTGAAATTTATCCTACGTCGCTGTCTTGAAGCGATTCCAACGCTATTTATTCTCATCACGATTTCCTTCTTCATGATGCGCCTTGCGCCGGGAAGTCCATTTACCGGTGAACGTACGCTGCCGCCAGAAGTCATGGCGAATATCGAAGCGAAATACCACTTAAACGATCCCATCTCCACCCAGTACTTCAATTATCTGAAGCAGCTGGCTCACGGTGATTTTGGACCGTCATTTAAATATAAAGACTATTCCGTTAACGACCTTGTGGCGTCCAGCTTCCCGGTTTCGGCTAAGTTGGGGGCTGCGGCATTCATTCTGGCCATCGTTTTCGGGGTCACCGCAGGCGTTATCGCCGCGCTCAGACAAAATACCAAATGGGATTATGCCGTAATGGGGGTGGCAATGACCGGGGTAGTGATACCCAGCTTCGTTGTTGCGCCATTACTGGTGATGATATTTGCCATCACGCTGAAGTGGCTGCCGGGTGGCGGCTGGAACGGCGGGGCATTGAAGTTCATGATTTTGCCAATGGTGGCATTATCTCTGGCGTACATCGCCAGTATCGCGCGTATTACCCGTGGTTCAATGATCGAAGTGCTGCACTCGAACTTCATTCGTACCGCGCGCGCTAAAGGGCTGCCGATGCGTCGGATTATCTTCCGCCACGCGCTCAAACCGGCGCTGTTGCCCGTGCTCTCCTACATGGGACCGGCATTCGTCGGGATCATCACCGGCTCGATGGTTATCGAAACAATCTACGGCCTGCCGGGCATTGGTCAGCTGTTCGTTAACGGCGCGCTCAACCGCGACTATTCGCTGGTACTGAGCCTGACCATTCTCGTCGGTGCGCTGACCATTCTCTTTAACGCAATCGTCGATGTGCTGTACGCCGTCATCGACCCGAAAATCCGTTACTAACTGGAGCACGCCATGATGTTGAGTAAGAAAAACAGCGAGGCGCTGGAAAACTTCAGTGAAAAACTGGAAGTAGAAGGTCGTAGCCTCTGGCAGGACGCGCGCCGTCGCTTCATGCACAACCGTGCGGCGGTTGCCAGTCTGGTTGTTCTGGTGATCATCGCGCTGTTTGTGACCCTGGCGCCGATGCTGTCGCAATTTACCTATTTCGACACCGACTGGGGCATGATGTCCAGCGCGCCGGATATGGAATCAGGCCACTATTTTGGCACGGACTCCTCAGGACGCGATCTGCTGGTGCGTGTCGCTATCGGTGGCCGTATCTCACTGATGGTCGGTATTGCTGCCGCGCTGGTGGCGGTGATCGTGGGTACGCTCTACGGCTCACTGTCCGGCTACCTTGGCGGCAAAATAGACTCGGTAATGATGCGTCTGCTGGAAATCCTGAACTCCTTCCCGTTTATGTTCTTCGTCATCCTGCTGGTGACCTTCTTCGGTCAGAATATTTTGCTGATCTTCGTGGCCATCGGGATGGTTTCCTGGCTGGATATGGCGCGTATTGTCCGCGGCCAGACCCTGAGCCTCAAACGCAAAGAGTTTATCGAAGCCGCGCAGGTCGGCGGTGTCTCTACCGGGAATATCGTGGTTCGCCATATCGTTCCTAACGTGCTGGGCGTGGTGGTGGTCTATGCCTCACTGCTGGTGCCAAGCATGATCCTGTTTGAATCTTTCCTGAGCTTCCTCGGTCTGGGTACGCAAGAGCCGCTGAGCAGCTGGGGCGCGCTGCTGAGTGACGGTGCAAACTCAATGGAAGTGTCACCGTGGCTGCTGTTATACCCGGCGGGTTTCCTGGTCGTTACCCTGTTTTGTTTTAACTTTATCGGCGATGGCCTGCGTGATGCCCTCGACCCGAAAGACCGTTAAGGAGCGCCGTCATGACAATCATTGAAACGGCAACCGCGCCACAGGCGCAGCAGCGGAGCGACCTTCTGCTGGACGTAAAAGATCTTCGCGTCACCTTTAAGACCCCGGACGGTGATGTGACCGCCGTGAACGATCTCAACTTCAACCTGCGAGCGGGCGAAACGCTCGGCATCGTGGGTGAATCCGGATCCGGGAAATCCCAGACCGCCTTTGCGCTAATGGGCCTGCTGGCCGCTAACGGTGTGATTGGCGGTTCCGCGAAATTCAACGGTCGCGAAATCCTCAACCTGCCGGAGCACGAGTTGAACAAGCTGCGCGCCGAGCAGATCTCGATGATTTTCCAGGATCCGATGACCTCGCTGAACCCGTACATGCGCGTCGGCGAGCAGCTGATGGAAGTTCTGATGCTGCACAAAGGCCTGGGTAAAGCGGAAGCCTTCGAAGAGTCGGTCAAAATGCTCGATGCGGTGAAAATGCCGGAAGCGCGCAAGCGCATGCGTATGTTCCCACACGAGTTCTCTGGCGGTATGCGCCAGCGCGTGATGATTGCGATGGCGCTGCTGTGCCGACCAAAACTGCTGATTGCCGACGAACCGACCACCGCGCTGGACGTTACCGTTCAGGCACAAATCATGACCCTGCTGAACGAGCTGAAGCGTGAGTTCAACACGGCGATTATCATGATCACCCACGACCTGGGCGTGGTGGCGGGCATCTGTGACAAAGTGCTGGTGATGTATGCCGGTCGTACCATGGAATACGGCAAAGCGCGTGACGTGTTCTATCAGCCTGCTCATCCTTACTCGATTGGCCTGCTGAACGCGGTACCGCGCCTCGATGCGGAAGGGGAATCCCTGCTCACCATTCCGGGCAACCCGCCAAACCTGCTGCGCCTGCCGAAAGGCTGTCCGTTCCAGCCGCGCTGTCCGCACGCGATGGAAATCTGCAACAGCGCACCGCCGCTGGAAGAGTTTGCACCAGGCCGTCTGCGCGCCTGCTTTAAGCCGCAGGAGGAGCTGGTATGAACGCATTAGATGAAAAACGCAATGTGCTGCTCGAGATTGCTGACCTTAAGGTGCATTTCGACATCAAAGACGGCAAACAGTGGTTCTGGCAGCCGTCGAAGACCCTGAAAGCGGTGGACGGCGTCACGCTGCGCCTGTATGAAGGGGAAACCCTGGGCGTGGTGGGCGAGTCCGGCTGCGGTAAATCGACCTTTGCGCGCGCCATTATCGGTCTGGTGAAAGCCACCGACGGTAAAGTGGCCTGGCTGGGTAAAGATCTGCTGGGCATGAAACCCGACGAGTGGCGCGAGGTGCGCAGCGATATCCAGATGATCTTCCAGGATCCGCTGGCGTCATTAAACCCGCGTATGACCATCGGTGAGATTATTGCCGAGCCGCTGCGGACCTATCATCCGAAGATGTCCCGTCAGGAAGTGCGCGATCGCGTTAAGGCGATGATGCTGAAAGTCGGCCTGTTGCCTAACCTCATCAACCGCTATCCGCACGAGTTCTCAGGCGGTCAGTGTCAGCGTATTGGTATTGCGCGCGCCCTGATCCTCGAACCGAAGCTGATTATCTGTGATGAGCCGGTTTCCGCGCTCGACGTGTCCATTCAGGCGCAGGTGGTTAACCTGCTGCAGAAGCTGCAGCGCGAAATGGGGCTGTCGCTGATCTTCATCGCGCATGACCTGGCCGTGGTGAAACACATCTCTGACCGCGTGCTGGTGATGTACCTGGGTCACGCCGTGGAGCTGGGCACCTATGACGAGGTGTACCACAATCCATTGCACCCATATACCAGAGCGCTGATGTCCGCGGTACCGATCCCCGATCCCGATCTGGAAAAGAATAAGACTATCCAGCTTCTGGAAGGGGAATTACCCTCACCCATTAACCCGCCGTCGGGCTGCGTCTTCCGCACGCGCTGCCCAATGGCCGGGCCGGAATGTGCAAAAACGCGACCGGTTCTCGAAGGCAGTTTCCGACATGCGGTTTCCTGCCTGAAAGTAGACCCGTTATAATCGCAAGGGCTGACATGATGTCAGCCCTTATTTTTTGCGAGGTTACTGTGTCGCGTTTATTCACGTCAGCCCGTCGGCGGCTTTATCATGTTTTATTCGATCCTGAAACGGTATCCGGACGACGATTCGAAGGTCTTTGTGGGTTATTTGCGCTCCTCAGCGTGGTGGTCATTTTTATTGAATCGGGTGCCGGGACGCAATACCACCTGACGTTTGACGAATGGCATGTCTTTGTCTGGCTTGAGCTGGCGATTACCCTGGTTTTTACCGCTGAATATCTGCTCAGAGTAATTGCGTGGCCCAACCCGGCCCGATATGTTTTCAGCTTCTGGGGATTTATTGATTTAGCCACTATTCTGCCGCTCTACGTCATGTGGCTGTGGCCGGAAATCAGCCTGAGCTATGTTTTTGCCTGGCGGGCGATGCGCGTGATTCGGGTATTACGTATTCTGAAATTACTGCGTTTTATGCCCTCACTGCGCGTGTTCTGGAGCGCAATTGTCAGCGCGCGGCATCAGCTTATTCTCTTCTACTCGTTTATTGCCATCGTCATGATCGTTTTTGGCGCGCTGATGTATCTGATAGAGGGGCCGAAATATGGTTTCACGACGCTCAATGCGTCCGTTTATTGGGCGATAGTAACCGTGACGACCGTGGGGTACGGTGATATAACGCCCCATACGCCGCTGGGCCGCATTGTAGCCTCAGTGCTGATTTTGATTGGCTATTCGGTTATTGCTATTCCGACCGGGCTTATTACCACGCACATGAGCAGCGCATTTCAGAGCCGCAAGCAGCAGCGCAAATGTCCGGCATGTCACCAGGGTGAACATGACCTTAACGCGCGGTTTTGTAACCGCTGCGGAAGTGCGTTGCCGGAGTAAATAAAAAAGGCTGCAATCGCAGCCTTTTTTATTATTCGCGCCAGAGAATATGGCACAGCTTGTGGTCTTTCTCTCGACAGAGCAGGACGCGAGCGAAAATATCGTTAATCTCGCCACCGTCTTCATCGGCCAGTCCGATGACCACTTCGGCAAAGAAGTCAGGATTCAGATCGAAATCCACATGTTCAGCCCAGTCTTCTGAAGGGTCGAACAATTCAGCGCCGCCGCGCTCTTCGAACTGCAGATTAAAGAGGATCACGTCTGCGGGATCGAGGTTATCAACCGCCAGTTCGAGAAAAATGTCATAGGCCTGCTCGAGCGTTTCGTCTTCGGTCAGGCGATTGTTCAGATCCATTTCCATGATGACTACCTGTTAAACATCGTTGGGCACGTTTTACAGCAACGGACTAAAGAAGTAAAACAGTCGTTCGGCAATTCTCTGCCACAGCGGACGTTTTACCCACAGTCTGGCATCCAGCAGCCGCGAGCGGGAGATATAATCATCCTGCACCGCGGCGAGATCGCCACCAAAGCCGGCATCATCAATAACCAGCGTGATTTCAAAGTTGAGCCACAGGCTGCGCATATCCAGATTGACCGTTCCCACCAGGCTTAACTCGCCGTCGACAAGCACGCTTTTGGTGTGGAGCAATCCACCTTCAAACTGGTAGATCTTCACCCCTGCGGCCAGCAGTTCGCTAAAGAAGGCCCGGCTGGCCCAGCCCACCAGAAGGGAGTCATTTTTGCGCGGCAATATAATGCTCACATCGACGCCGCGCTGCGCCGCGGTACAGATCGCGTGAAGGAGGTCATCGCTGGGAACAAAGTAGGGCGTCGTCATGATCAGGTATTCACGCGCCGAGTACGTTGCCGTCAGCAGCGCCTGATGAATCAAATCCTCCGGGAAGCCCGGCCCGGAAGCAATGGTATGAATGGTGTGACCGCTGGCCTCTTCAAACGGCATAATATTGCCGTCCGGCGGTGGCGGCAGAATGCGTTTGCCGGTTTCTATCTCCCAGTCGCAGGAGTAAACGATGCCCATCGAGGTGGCAATCGGCCCCTCCATTCGCGCCATCAAATCCACCCACTGGCCCACGCCAGAGTCCTGCTTGAAGAAGCGCGGGTCAACCATGTTCATGCTGCCGGTGTAGGCAATATAGTTATCGATCATGATCATTTTGCGATGCTGGCGGAGATCCATCCGGCGCAGAAACACGCGCAGGAGATTGACCTTCAGCGCCTCGACCACCTCGATCCCAGCATTACGCATCATGCCCGCCCAGGGGCTACGGAAAAATGCCACGCTGCCTGCGGAGTCAAGCATCAGACGGCAGTGAATGCCGCGTCGCGCCGCGGCCATCAGCGATTCAGCGACCTGGTCAGCCATCCCGCCGGGCTGCCAGATATAAAAAACCATCTCGATATTATGACGCGCCAGCTGGATATCGCGGATTAATGCCTGCATGACGTCGTCGGACGAGGTCAGCAGCTGGAGCTGATTGCCCTTAACGCCACCAATCCCCTGACGGCGCTCGCACAGCTTAAACAGTGACGAGGCGACGCTACTGTTCTCCTCGGCAAAGATATGTTTGCAGGCTTTTAGGTCGTTCAGCCACTTTGCGGTTGAGGGCCACATTGCACGGGCCCGCTCTGCGCGGCGTTTACCCAGATGAAGCTCGCCGAAAGAGAGATAGGCAATAATTCCCACCAGCGGGAGGATGTAAATTATCAGAAGCCAGGCCATGGCAGAGGGAACGGCTCTGCGCTTCATCAGGATGCGTAATGTCACACCTGCGATTAACAGCCAGTATCCCAAAATGACCAGCCAACTCACCACGGTGTAGAAGGTTGTCATAGGTAAAAAAATCCTTTTGAAAGCGTATTGTTATGAGTGTACGCATCAGGATTCATCTGGCAAATAAAAACGCCAGGTAAAAGCGCTGGTTTGCCGCAGGGTTGGGTTTATAATGGTCTTTCTTTTAGAGAAAAAGTGTTAGAGAAAGAGTTGTAGACATGAAGCGCAGTAGAACAGAAGTAGGGCGCTGGCGCATGTTGCGACAGGTGAGTCGTCGCAAGGCTCGTTGGCTGGAAGCACAATCCCGCCGCAATATGCGTATTCACGCCATCAGAAAATGTGGAATGACCCGGCATCGCAACGCGTTGCTGTTCGCAGTCCAGGATATCTGAGTACCATGAGGGCACCGTAATGGTGCCCGCTGATTTTATAGCGTCTGATTTTTAGGAGTAGCGTATTTGCAGCGCTATTCCTGCTGTATTGAGCAAAAGGAGGGAGAAGAAGTGTTTGCGGAGTTTGGCGTACTGAATTTCTGGACGTATGTTGTTGGCGCGTTTTTTATCGTGCTGGTACCGGGGCCGAATACCCTGTTTGTGCTGAAAACCGGGATTGGACACGGCGTTAAAAAAGGGTATCTCGCCGCCACAGGCGTATTTATCGGTGATGCGGTTCTGATGTTTCTGGCCTGGGCGGGTGTCGCAGCATTAATCCAGACCACGCCGGTGCTGTTTAACATCGTGCGCTATCTCGGCGCCTTTTATCTGCTGTGGCTGGGGGGCAAAATGCTCTGGTCGGTGGTGAACCGTCAGAAAAACGCGCATGAGAGCGGCCCCGAACCTGCCAGTATGATCATGAAACGTTCGCTGGTATTGAGCCTGACCAATCCAAAAGCGATTCTGTTCTACGTATCGTTCTTCGTTCAGTTTATTGACGTGAACGCACAGAGCACCGGCACCTCTTTCCTTATCCTCGCGACGACGCTTGAGTTGATAAGCTTCATGTACATGAGCTTCCTGATCTTCTCCGGTGCGTTTGTCACGCGTTATCTCAAAACGAAAAAGAAACTGGCAAAGCTGGGGAACGGGCTGATAGGGCTGCTGTTTGTCGGGTTTGCGGCGAGGTTAGCGTCGCTGCATTGATGAATGAAAGGCTCCTGCGGGAGCCTTTTTATTCTGTTTGACAATCCCTCATCATTTAGTTGTATAGTACAACTAAATGATGAGGACAGAACATGCACAGCGAAACCCCGGTAGTCAGCGTTATTCGACGTTCCTCGCGCCTCATGGTGCGAGAGTTAGGTTTTATGGGTTCAACCCTGGCCTCAACGAGCTACTCACCTTCGGCCGTCCATACCCTGGTCGAAATCGCCTTACGCAAACAGATGACGGCGAGTCAGCTGGTGCAACTGCTGGGCCTGGAAAAGTCCAGCGTCAGCCGGATGCTGTCTCGCCTGATTGCCGCAGGCGAACTCGAGGAAGTTATTTCTACTGAGGACGCGAGAGCAAAGAGCCTCAGGCTGACCGAGAAAGGTCACGAGACGGTCAGCAAAATTAATGCCTTCAGCAATGAGCGCGTGGTCTCAGCAATAAAATGCCTTGCTCCTGCCCAGCAGCAGACCATTTCGGAGGGGCTCACCCTTTATGCCAATGCGCTGCAGGCATGCCGTGAGTCGGGCAACGAGACGCACCCAGACGAGCTTACGATAGTGCAGGGGTATATCCCCGGCATGATTGGCCGTATAGCGGAAATGCACGGGAGTTATTACGCTCGTGAACATCATTTTGGCCGCTTTTTTGAGGCCAAAGTGGCGACAGGACTCGCAGAATTTAGTGAACGGTTGGATAAGCCGTGCAACCAGATCTGGCTGGCAATGATGAACGGCAGGATAGTGGGGTCAGTGGCGATCGATGGCGAGGATCTGGCACCGGGTGAAGCCCATCTTCGCTGGTTTATTCTTGATGATGGCTGCCGGGGACACGGCGTGGGGAAAAAACTGCTGAATGAAGCGATGCGTTTTTGCGACAGCGCCGGTTTTTCAGCCGTGCACCTCTGGACATTCAATAAGCTGACCGCCGCCCGGCGTCTGTACGAGTCGTTTGGGTTTACGCTGGTAAAAGAGTGGGAAGGCGACCAGTGGGGAAGCCTGATTACAGAGCAGCAGTTTACCCGGTATAAAGACGCACAACCGGCGCTATAAAAAAGGCTCCTTGCGGAGCCGCTTTGGTATCAGAACACTTTCTTATACGGTCGAACCGTCACCTTCGCATACACACCTGCTGCAACATACGGATCTGCGTCAGCCCAGGCCTGAGCGGCTTCCTGGGATTCAAACTCAGCAATAACCGTAGAGCCGGCAAAACCGGCGGCGCCCGGATCGTTACTGTCTACTGCAGGCATAGGGCCGGCGGTCAGTAATCGACCTTCATCCTGAAGCAACTGCAAACGTGCCAGATGCGCAGGGCGCACAGCCTGGCGTTTTTCGAGCGAATCAGCAACATCTTCAGAGTAAATCACGTAAAACACGGCGAAGCTCCTTAACCGGTAAAAGTGTCAGTTACGTTATGTGAAAGGGCAAACGACTGCAATGTAAAATAAAAACAATGTTAATACCCTGATCTGAATGCGCCTTTTTTGGCCTCTCATGCGCTAAAGTTGCGTCAGAACAAAGTGTCTTATTGAATATGATTGCTATTTGCATTTAAAATCAGTGTTCGGTTTTTTAACGTTGATGACTATGACTTCGATGACCCTTGATTTACCTCGCCGCTTTCCCTGGCCGACGCTGCTTTCTGTCGTGATTCACGGTGCCGTTGTGGCGGGTCTGCTGTATACCTCGGTTCATCAGGTTATTGAAATGCCAGCGCCCGCGCAGCCGATTTCGGTGACGATGGTCTCGCCAGCGGATCTTGAACCGCCGCAGGTTGCCCCTCCGCCGCCACAGCCGGTGGCTGAACCCGAGCCTGTTCCGGCGCCACCGAAGGAAGCCCCGGTGGTGATCCACAAGCCTGAACCGAAGCCAAAACCGGTGAAGAAGGTCGAAGAGCGTCCGAAACGCGAGGAACGTCCGGTTGAACCGCGCGCGACCCAGCCGGTCGAAAATGCAGCGCCTTCACGTCCGGTGATGAACAATACGGCAACGACTTCAAAGCCAACGGTTACCGCACCGGCGGGCCCGCGAGCCGTAAGCCGCAATCAGCCTCAGTATCCGGCGCGAGCTCAGGCCTTGCGTATTGAAGGCCGCGTACGGGTGAAATTTGATGTCACTGCGGATGGCCGCGTGGATAACGTGGAAATCTTGTCTGCTCAGCCTTCTAATATGTTTGAGCGCGAAGTGAAATCTGCCATGCGCAGATGGCGCTATGAGCCAGGCAAGCCGGGCAGCGGATTGATCGTTAATATCGTTTTCCGCCTGAACGGCGGGGCGCAGATGGAATAAAAAAAGCCTCCGAAAGGAGGCTTTTTTTTTGCCTGTCGATCAGGCTTGTGGAAGTTGACGAGGTTTACCCTCGCTGTCCACTGCGACATAAATAAACAGCGCTTCAGTGGCCTTATAACGCTGCCCAATCGGCTCAGAAGAGACTTTCTTCACCCAGACTTCGATGTTGATGGAAATGGAGGTATTGCCGCGTTTCACGCAGCGCGCGTAGCAGCAAACCACATCCCCTACCGCAACCGGGCGCAGGAAGGTCATGCCGTCCACCCGCACCGTCACCACGCGCCCGTGGGCGATCTCTTTTGCCAGAATTGCGCCGCCCATATCCATCTGCGACATCAGCCAGCCGCCAAAAATATCGCCATTGGCATTGGTGTCAGCGGGCATTGCCAGTGTGCGTAAAACCAGTTCGCCCTGAGGGGCGTTAGTTGTTGTCATTGTTTTAACTCGTAACGGAAGACTTCAGGCGGGATGCTACTATGATTTCACAGCGGAGAGAATAGACCAGAACACCTGTCGTTGACGTTCTGGTCAGTCAGTAATCAGTGGTTGTCGTCCTGCGGCATATGACGATAGATGTATACACCGCTTAACAGCGTGAAGATAAGCGTCAGCGCAGTCAGACCAAAGACCTTAAAGTTGACCCAGATATCCTGCGGCAGCCAGAAGGCGATATAGATATTAGCGAGACCACAGAGAATAAAGAAGATTGCCCAGGCAGTATTCAGACGCGACCAGACTACCTGCGGCAGCGTTAGTTCTTTACCTAACATGCTCTGGATAAGGGGCTTTTTCATGAACCATTGACTGAACAGTAATGCTGCTGCAAACAACGCATAAATAACAGTCACCTTCCACTTAATAAATTCAACATCATGCAAGGCAATGGTCAATCCACCGAACACCGCCACCAAGATGAACGTAATAAGCGCCATTTTTTCGACTTTGCGATAGCGAATCCAGCTATAGATCAGCACAACGGCGGTCACAACGATTAATGCTTTTGTTGCAGCAAAAATGTCGTACAACTTATAGACAGCGAAAAAAACCGCGAGCGGTAAAAAATCAAGAAACTGCTTCATTCTGTGATTCCATCTTCTGAGCGGGGCGGGAGACAGCGATGCCCCCCGCCTCGGGATTACTGACGAATTAACATATACAGGCGGAACAGATAGACCAGCAGTACCGCTGAAATCAGATTGCTCAGCGTATTCGCCACTACCGCGCCAACATTGGGCGTTAATACCGCAAAATTCGGCGCAAACAATAACAGCAGCGTTTTGGCCAGCAGCCAGCCGATCACGGCGGGCGCCACCAGACGCATATTAGCCCATGCCAGTCGGATGCTGCTGCGCATCGCGGTAAAAATCCCCATTTTATCCTGCACGATCATCACCGGCGCAAATGAGAGCACGATAGCCAGTAATACACCCGGCACCACGACCAGCATAATCCCCATCTGCACCAGCAGGGTGGTCAAAAAGATCAGAATAAACAGCTTAGGTAAGACCGGCGCGCTGGCACCAATCGCCCGCAAGGCGCTGACCCGGTGACCCGCCGATACCAGCTGAATCATCAGCAAAACGCCGCCCGCCAGAATTGCATTACCAATCAGGCCTGAGAACGTGGACGCGGCAGAAGCGCGCAGCAGAATTTGCTGCTGCTCAGGCGTCATGTTTTGCACCAGTTCAAACAACCCCACGCTACCCGCAAGGTGGTCGCCCTGGCTGAGGCTGGCAATCTGTTCTTCACTCGGTGAGAAGGCATGGCCCAGCACCACCGTGATAAAGGCACATAGCAACGCGATCAGTAAAAAGGTTATGAACTGATTGCGGAAAAAGTTTCCCGTGTCACGGTAGACAGACTTCGCCGTGATAGACATGCACTCTCCTTGAGTATTGCAGGTGTTAATTAGCCGGCAATTGTACACCGGATGCACCTGCTGTGGCAGCATCAAGGCTTGTATGGAAAAGCATATCTTTGTAAAGCGGCGGTAATCCAACGCGGGCGCGGGCGCGGTTACAGGCTTCGTTGACCTGCCCATCTTCCCCCGACATGGCAAATTCCCGGCACGGGCTGGGGCGATCCTCATAGATAGAACACCGGGTAGAGACCCCAGGCTCGCCTTGTAGCGCGACGCAGCGGACCTGCTTTTGGTTTGTGCCGCTCATGCAGCGCAGAAAGGGGGTTAACGGCTCGGTAAGATGAACCGGAACGCTACCGCCGCCATCGCTGGCTTCGGCCCAGTAGAAAGAGACTCGAAAATACGCACAACAGGCTCCGCACGTCATGCACGGGTTAATATCACTCATGGCACACCTGCAAAAGAAGAACGCATCAAATCAACTTGTGAAGCGATAAATTATCCAGCCGCCAGAGGAAGAGCAAGAGGGGGAAAAGGGAAAATTTTGTAACCGTGAAATGCCAAAAATTGACATGGAAACAACTTATTGGTTTTGGATGCGTAACAAAAAATTAATCCAGATCAATGAATGTTAAGTTACTGGTTTTAATGTGATCTGTGGCAGATCACTTATTACCCTTTTGTGAGTATATTCTCACCCGCGATTAAAACCACAACGATGGAGCGGATATGAAAAAATTAGCGGTGGCAGCCCTTGTATTAAGCAGTCTCTCTGGCGGCGCGTATGCGCATGAAGCAGGCGAATTCTTTATTCGTGCCGGTTCGGCTACGGTTCGCCCAACTGAAGGATCGGATAACGTGCTGGGTATGGGCGGTTTTAGCGTCAGTAATAACACCCAGTTAGGTTTAACGTTCACCTATATGGCGACGGATAATGTTGGTGTTGAGCTTCTGGCAGCAACGCCGTTCCGTCATCGCGTGGGTCTCGGGCCGACCGGTGATATCGCCACGGTTCACCATTTACCGCCAACGCTGATGGCACAATGGTACTTTGGTGACTCAAGCAGCAAGGTGCGCCCTTATATTGGTGCCGGTGTGAACTACACCACCTTCTTTGATGAGAAATTCAACGATACCGGTAAAGAGGCGGGCCTGACGGATCTCAGCCTGAAAGATTCGTGGGGCATGGCGGGACAGGTCGGTCTGGATTACCTGATTAATCGCGACTGGCTGATCAACGCCTCGGTCTGGTACATGGATATTGATACGGACGTACGCTTCAAGGCGGGCGGTCAGCAGCAAAGTATCAATACTCGCCTGGATCCGTGGGTGTTCATGTTCTCTGCGGGTTATCGTTTCTGATCCGCCGTCAAACTGGCCACAGGGTGGCCAGTTTGCTTTGCTCACTTCAAAACGACGGATAAACCGGCCGCTCATCAAGCTTTACGCAATGCCTCAGGATCGTTTCCCCATCATATAAATAGCTGAAAGCGTCGCTCGACAGGGAATGGAAGAGAATATCGCCGTTGGCAAACGGGATAATTTCGGTATCACCCGCACGTTTGTGCCCCGCGCCGGTTTCAAAATGACCGTGCCATCGTTCCTGGGTGTGGTCATAAACGTGAAGAATAACCTCGACAAGTCCTCTTTGCGGACAATTAAGGCGCAGGAAGGTAGAAGAGAAATTCAGGGACAGCGCATGGAAGGGAATCAATAAGGCGAAAACCAGTAAAGCTCGTAAATACATCAAACCGCGAAAACCTCCTTCAAAAGGGAAATGAGATTTTACTTAAGTCGAAAATTGCGTTTTTGCCGTGGATCAAGATGTCTTATAATTCAATACGATAAAGGCCCCTTACGAGGCCCTTAACGATCATTTTTGAATCAGATAGCGAATGGTGGGGCCATCCTGCTGGATATCCAGCACCGTATAACCGTGGTTTTTCGCATCCAGCGGTATGTTGTTGATGGACTGCGGGCAGTCGCTGACTACCTCCAGAATTTCACCTTTCTTAAGCTGCGGTAGTGCTTCAAGCGTAGCAACCGCCGGATAAGGACAGGGCTCACCGACCATATCCAGACGGTAATCAGGCACGATCTCTTTCATGCGGCGTTCTCCTGCGTTTCAGGTTTGACAGTGGCACGGCGGAAGAAGCGTTTCTCCTGTGCGACGACCAGTAAAAAAGCGACCAACAGCAGGGCGTAGGTGACCAACAGGCCGCCGAGAGGCCCGAAGGTATTCAGCAGGTTGACCTTGTCCCAGCTGGTGGCCAGGACGGGAGACAAGTCATCCCAGTAATACGCCAGGATCGTAGAACCAATCACATTTCCCAGACCCACCCACCAGTAATGCACCTGGCCTTCGACGGCGCGATACATCCAGCCGGTTTCACACCCGCCAGCCAGCACGATCCCGAAGCCGAACAGCAGGCCGCCAATGACCGCGTTAGGACCGGCCCACATGATTTTTGGTTCGACGCCCAGTTGAACATAGCTGAAGATGCCGATGGCGCTGACCGCCATCCCGGCGATAATCGCCTTCGCCATCATCGTGCGCCCGGTGATCCACATATCGCGAAACGCGGAGGTGAAGCAGATCTGCGCGCGTTCAATGAGCAGACCAAAACCCACACCGAACAGCATCGCCAGACCGAGTTTGGGCTGATTCAGAGCGGTGCAGAGCGCCCATGCGATCATGGCGAAAAAGACCAGCATTCCGAGGCGGAAACGGTGGCGTGCCTGAGAGGGCTTCTGGGTTAACGGAGACGCTGCGCTGACTTTTACCATTTTCACTGGAATGCGAAACAGCGGCAGTAGAGTGAATTTTGCACCAAAGTAAGAGCCAATGGCCGTGGCGACAGCAAAGAACCAGGCGTGAAGAGAAAACTGAGGGATCCCGGTAAAGAAGGCGGCAAGGTTGCACCCCATCGCCAGGCGCGCGCCGAATCCGGCAATTATGCCGCCGATAATCGCCTGCAGAATGCGGATCCGGCTTTTGGGCATACGCAACTTAACGTTGTTTGCCCACAGCGCCGCCGCGAAACAGCCGCCGAACATGCCGATGATCATCATCCCGTCGATGCGGGTGAGCGGCGTACCGTCCAGATGAATGAGTTTAAAGTAGCCCCACTCTTCGGCATGTACGCCAGCGAGTTGCAGCAGTTGGCCACCCCAGCGGGTGAATTCGCCGGTTACGGCCCAGAAGGTACCGGTAATGCCAAAATAATAAGTAGAGAGAATGCCTGCCGCGATAACGGCCGGAACAGGTGACCAGAACTTAACCAGGTAAGTCTGTTTGAAGAATTGCCATGACATGAAGAAGCCTCTGAACTCAGAAGGAATATGTGGAATTAACGGACTGGAATATATAACTTTTTTCCTTACTCTAAAACCTCGCTGATGCCTTTCTCTAAAATACATCTCTTTTTCATGACTTTTATCATTAAACCGAGCGGCTTATTCAGCCACGCCTGGCTTCAGGAGGCGACAGCACAGGCGTTGAATAAATATTTAAATAGTTAATGTTATGTTAAGGCATGCTAAAGCTTGATGCAGGCGTTTTCAATGGCGAAAACTGATTCTATAACCACTGATGAATTCATGGTCATTCATCAGAAGTTGTACCGAATTTCAAAGACGTGGGGTGATTTATGGTTGACGTTATTTTTTTTACGTACTGAAAGCTGCCGGGTTGTAAACATAAAATACAGTGATATTAACGATGATCTGTTGTATCTCGCGGCAACACCAAAATTTGAGTCGCGGACAGTGAGACTGTGCAAGATACTGCGGCAATTATTTAATAAAAGAAAGCTGGCTAACCCCCTGGATATCTATGTTTTTCAGAGTAAATCAAATCGCGTAAAAGGCGTTGCAAAGCCAGTAACAACGGTGGCGATGAATATAGCCCTTAAAGAGGCCGCAAGAGAAATTGCAAACAAAAATGTCACCATGAAAAGTGCTCAGCAGATAATGGACTAAGAAGTTTGCAAAGATCCGAGTGGCCGTAGTCTTATTTTTTATAAGACGTACAGCTAAGGTACGTCATAAAATT